>CAJTYK010000016.1 GCA_910584285.1 uncultured Oscillospiraceae bacterium | reverse complement strand
CAGGGCTGGCCTCCGGGGTGTTTTACGGCAAGATCTCCACCCGCTTCCAGGCGGCGGACGAGGCAGAGGGGGAGCTGACCACCTGCGCCCAGGAAAACCTCACCGGCGTGCGGGTGGTGCGGGCCTTCGGCCGGGAGCGGTTCGAGATTGACCGCTTCGCCCAGAAAAACGACCGTTTTTCCGCTTTGTGGGTAGAGCTGGGCAAAGTGCTCAGCGTGTACTGGGCCTCCGGTGTGTTTCTGGTGTGCCTGCAAATCATGGCGGTCATCGTGGCCGGGACGGCGGCGGTGGTGAACGGCTCCCTCACCCTGGGGGAGTTCCAGGTGTTCATCCTGTACAACAGCGCCATGGCCTGGCCGGTGCGCTCCCTGGGCCGGGTGCTGTCCGAGATGAGCAAGGCCGGGGTGTCCCTGGATCGGGTGGGCTACATCATCAAATCCTCTGAGGAGGACGACCGGCCCTCCGCCCAAAACGTCAAGCTGGCGGGGGACATCGTGTTCGATCACGTCACCTTCGGCTACGGCGGCCAGGAGGTGCTCCGGGACGTATCCTTCACCATCCCCTGGGGCGGCACCTTCGCCATCCTGGGCGGCACTGGCTCCGGCAAGTCCACCCTGATGCACCTGCTGGATCGCCTCTACGACCTGAAGGAGGGCCAAGGCAGAATCACCATCGGCGGGGTGGATATCCGGGACATCAAGCGGGAGGATCTGCGCCGCCAGATCGGCCTGGTACTCCAGGAGCCCTTCCTGTTCTCCCAGACCATCCGGGAGAACATCGCCGCCACCCGTCCGGACGCCGCCGAGGAGGATCTGCGTGCCTGCGCCCGGGTGGCCTGCGTGGACGAGGCCATCGCGGATCTGGCCAACGGCTACGAGACGGTGGTGGGCGAGCGGGGCGTCACCCTGTCCGGCGGCCAGAAGCAGCGGGTGGCCATCGCCCGAATGCTGCTGCAAAACGCGCCGGTGATGGTGTTCGACGACTCCTTGTCCGCTGTGGACGCGGAGACGGACACGAAAATCCGCGCCGCCCTAAAGGAGCGGATGGCGGAGGCCACGGTGATCCTCATCTCCCACCGGGTCACCACCCTGATGCAGGCCGACCGGATCCTGGTGCTGGACGGCGGGCGGGTGGCGGACGTGGGCACCCATACGGAGCTCATCTCCCGCCCGGGCATTTACAAGGAGATCTATGATATCCAGATGAGCAGCGACGACCGCGCTCTGGTGGAGGAAGGGGGGAACCCGTAATGGCGGCCTTTGACGAAAAAGAATATACCAAGTCCTTTGACCTGTCCATCTGGAAGCGGCTGCTGCCCATCCTGGCACGGTTCAAGGGGCGCTACCTCAAGCTGATCGGGTTCACCGCCTGTGCCGATCTGGTGGACTCCATGCTGCCCCTGTTCCAGCTGTACGCCATCAGCCACTTCATCCAGGGGGGCACGTTGGAGGGCCTTGTCCCCTTCTCAGCGGCCTATCTGCTGGCCATCACAGTGCTGGCCCTGCTGGTGGTGGCCGGCACCCGGCAGACGATGCACATTGAGATGTACCTGGGCCGGGATCTGCGCCGGGATCTGTTCGAGCATCTGCAAACCCTGTCCCTGTCCTTCTACAATGTCACCCCGGTGGGCTATCTGCTCACCCGGATCACCAACGACACCAACCGTATCGCGGGCAACCTGGCCTGGAATTTTAACGACATGATCGATGTGGCGGTGTATGTGGTCAGTTCCTTTGTCATCATGTTCGCCCTCAACTGGCAGCTGGCCCTGGTGGTCATGCTGGTGGTGCCCTTTGTGGCGGTGCTGACGGGCTGGTTCCAGCCCCGCATCCTCCACTGGAACCGGAAGGTGCGGAAGATCAACTCCAAGATCACCGGGGCCTTCAACGAGGGCATCACCGGGGCCAAGACCTCCAAAACCCTGGTCATCGAGGATCAGAGCATCCACGGCTTCCGGGGACTCACCGACGAGATGAACCGCTCCGCGGTGCGGGCCGCCCGGCTCAACGCGGTCTATATCCCCGTGACGCTGTTCTTCTCCTCCCTGACGGTGGCCATCGTGCTGCTGCGGGGCGGCTACCTGACGGTGGGGCAGGTGCTGGACCTCGCCACCCTGTCCGCCTTCATCTCCTACGCCATGAACATCTTCGAGCCCATCCAGAGCATGACGGCCAACCTGGCGGAATTCATCGCCGTCCAGGCGTCCATCGAGCGGGTCACCGGCCTGCTGGACGAGGTGCCCCAGATCACCGACGCCCCCGAGGTGGTGGAGAAGTACGGCGACGCCTTCCAGCCCAAGCGGGAGAACTGGGAGCCCATCCGAGGGGACATCGAGTTTGACGACGTGACCTTCCGCTACCCCGACGGCGGGGACAACGTGCTGGAGCACTTCAACCTGAAGATTCCCGCCGGCACCACGGTGGCCATCGTAGGCGAGACCGGGGCGGGCAAGTCCACCCTGGTGAACCTGGCCTGCCGCTTCTTCGAGCCGACGGAGGGCCGAATCCTCATCGACGGCCGGGACTACCGAGAGCGCAGCCAGCTGTGGCTCCACTCCTCCATCGGCTACGTGCTGCAAAGCCCCCACCTGTTCTCCGGCACCGTCCGGGAAAACATCCGCTACGGCCGCTTGGACGCCACCGACGCGGAGATCGAGGCGGCGGCCAAGGCCGTCTCCGCCGACACGGTGGTGGCCAAGCTGGAGCAGGGCTGGGACAGCAGCGTGGGCGAAGGGGGCGACCGGCTGTCCACCGGCGAGAAGCAGCTCATCTCCTTTGCCCGGGCGGTGCTGGCCGACCCGCGGATCTTCGTGCTGGACGAGGCCACCTCCTCCATCGACACCCAGACCGAGCAGCTCATCCAGCAGGCCATCGACCATCTGCTGAAGGATCGCACCTCGTTCCTCATCGCCCACCGCCTGTCCACCATCCGCAAGGCGGATATGATCCTGGTGGTGCGGGACGGCAAGATCGTGGAGCAGGGCACCCACGAGGCGCTGTTACGGGCCCACGGCTATTACCACGACCTCTACAGCAAGCAGTTCGCCGAGGAGAACGCGGCGAAGGTCTGGGGAGCGTAAGAAAACCGCCCGCCGCTTACGCGGCGGGCGGTTCTATCATGCCTGCACGTCCACCTGGGGGAAGGACATCGGGGCGTCCACGTCCACGGTGGCCAGCTGGGTGCCCTCGGAGTAGCCCTGAATGGCGGCGTCGATGGCCCCCTGGGACACCGCGCCCAGCTGCTCCGCCTGGGCCTTCAGCTCCATTTTGGTGGCGGTGAGCTGATCCGCCTGGCGGTTGGCGATCTCCGTCTCCTTGAAGTAGCCAGACTCCCGGATGGCCCGCATCGCTTGGCTTTTGCGCAGCTCCTGACGAATACGCTGCTCCTCCCGGCGGCGGTTCTCCTTCACCATGCGCTTCATCCGCGCCCGGGACAGCTGCTCCCGGTTCAGCTCCAGCTTCTTCCGGTTGGCCCGGCCCACCGCCTTCTCCAGCTGTCCGGCGGCGGCCCGGATCTGGTCGGCGTGCTCCGGGTCGGTGCGCAGGGCGGCCTTGAGCTGCATAGCTCTGCGGCGGGCGTATCCCGCAGCGGAGCCCGCCTGGGCCGGAGTGCGGGCCCGGCTGATCCGGGCGTAGGCCTCCAGCGGCGCGTCCCCATATCGGGGAGTGACCTTCTTCAGCTTGTCAAGCTCCTTTTGATGGGCGTCCGCCTTCTCCCGGGCGTCCCGGAGCAGCTCCGACAGGGAGGGGCCTTCCTCCTCCCGCTGCTTCTTCATGGACTGGGCCAGCAGGCTGGAATAGCCGAAATAATCCTCCTCCTGCTGGCCGAGGGTCACCTGATCCTCGCGGGTAATGGCGGATATTGGCGCAGTACTCAACCGGGACACCCCCTTCCGTTCTGCATCTATCCTATTTATCGGCAGAAATGGGGTTCCGGGAAAGGGCTACAGGAAAAATTTGTGGCATTGGGGCCGGTCAGCGCCTCCCCTGGGCCAGCGGCGTACCCTCCGCGTCCATCCGCCGGAACAGCCGCGCCAGGATGATCACCGCCGCCCCGGCCAGCACCACCTCCGCCACCGGCTGGGCGCAGGCCAGCCCGTACAGCGGGAACAGGCGGTTGAGCACATAGAGGGCGGGGATCTCCAGCACAATCTTGCGCAGCACCGCAAAGAGCAGCGAGTACCGCCCCAGCCCGCAGGCTTGGAACACACCCACCGCCAGGAAGTCCAGGCACAGGAAGGGCTGGGCCAGGCACATATACCGCAGCAGCCGGGAGCCGTAGGCCACCACCGCCTCCGTCTTCATGAACAGGCCCACCAGCGTGCCGGAGGCGAAGAAATAGCACACCGTCACCGCCGTCATGAAGGCCAGCGAGATCTTCGCCGCGAACAGGACGGCCCGCTTCAGCCGGGGCACGTTCCCCGCCCCGTAGTTGTAGCTCACCAGCGGCATCAGCCCCTGGGACACCCCCATGGCGATATACATGGGGATCATGCTGATCTTATAGGAGATCCCCATGGCGGCGATGGCGTCCGGGCCGAAAACGGAGGTGAAGTTGTTCAGCACCGTCATCCCTGTCACATTCAACAGGTTTTGAATGGACGCGGGCACTCCCACCCCGAATACGCCCCTGACAATGGCCCCCTGAGGCCGGGCCAGGGCAGGGTTCAGGCACACATAGGTTCTGCCCCGCCGCACCAGCAGCAGCACGAAGAAATACAGGCAGGCCACGCAGTTGGACAAAAAGGTGGCCAGTCCCGCCCCCGCCGCCCCCATGTCCAGCCCCCAGGAGAGGATGAAGATGGGATCCAGCACGATGTTCAGCGCGCAGCCGCTCATGGTGCCGATGCTGGCGTGGAGGGTGGCCCCCTCCGCCCGCACCAGGTAGGCCAGCACCACGTTGAGGATGGCGGGCACCGCCCCGAAGGTCACTGTCCAGTGCAGGTATTGCGAGGTGGCCTGGGTGGTGACCGCATCCGCCCCCAGCAGCACCAAAAGGGCAGGGCGGAACAGGGTGGCCGCCACCGAGAACAGCGCCCCGCAGATCAGCGCACAGTAGAACCCGAAGGCGGAGCTGCGGCGCACCGTGTCGAAATTCTTGGAGCCCAGGGCGCGGCTCATCATGCTGCTGGCGCCCACGCCGAACAGGTTGTTCACCGCGTTGAAGGCCAGCAGCACCGGGGCCGCCAGGGTGACGGCGGAGTTCTGGACGGGGTCGTTGAGCCTCCCCACAAAATAGGTGTCCGCCAGATTGTACAGCACCATCACCAGGGAGCTGAGGACGGTGGGCACCGACAGGGCCAGCACCGCCCGGGGGATGGGCATGGTTTCAAACAGGGCCGATTTTTGGACGTGTTCCATCGTTCCACCTCAAAACACAGGCTGCGGAGCCGTCATGAACAGGCGCGGCTCGGCTTCGTTTTTTTCTATTATAGCACGCCCCGAACAGGATGAAAAGAGGCGCGGTCCCCCATTTTTGGCTTGCCGGAACGGGGAAAATGGTATAAACTATCTTCAAACAACGATTGGAGGAATTGCCATGGAACTGAACATCGGCCTGAAGGGCCGCGCCGAAACCACCGTCACGCCGGAAAACACCGCCCAGGCGGTGGGCTCCGGGCTGGTGCCTGTGTTCGCCACGCCCTATATGATCGCCCTAATGGAGGGCGCCGCCGTCAACGCGGTGCAGGCCGCCCTGGCCCCAGACGAGGGCACGGTGGGCACCCGGCTGGATGTGACCCACGACGCCGCCACCCCCATCGGCCTGAAGGTGTGGGCGGAGGCGGAGCTGGTGAAGGTGGAGGGCCGGAAGCTCACCTTTGCCGTGTCCGCCTACGATGAGCGGGAGAAGATCGGCGGGGGCGTCCACGAGCGGTTTATCATCAAGCCGGAGAAATTCCTGGCCCGGGCCCAGGGTAAGGCGTAGTCAAGCCCTGTAAGGGCTAAAAACCGGCAGCCCCCGAAGGGGCCTCTGAGGGTCTGCCGCTGCGGCCCTCAGCAGCATTACGTTCAGGCCGGATGAGGGTGGAAAAACGGGAGAGGCGGCGCCTCTCCCGTTCTTCCTTTTTGGGCATCACGTTTTGGCGGCTATCCGATGGAATAGCGAATGGTATTGTATACGCTGATCAGAATGATGACGGCCATCAGGGCCATAAACAGCTTGTCCACCGCCGCTCCGCTGATCCGCTTATTCACCATCCGCCCCGCCATGCCACCGCCGATGCCGCCGCACACCATCAGGATCAGAGCGGCCCACTCAAACTCCGGGACGCTGCGGGTCAGAAGGGTGGTGGCCAGATTGGCGGCCTGACTGAACAGGATGATGTACAGGCTGTTTTGGGCGGCGGTCTTGGTGTCCATCCCGAAAAAGAAGAACAGCACCACCAGATTGATGGGCCCGCCGCCGATCCCCAGGAAGCTGGACATAATCCCCAGCAGCAGGCCGATGCACAGGCAGCTCCCAAGGCCCTCCACCCGGTGGGGCTTGATGCGGCTTTTGAAGATGGTGTAGAGCAGCGTGAATAGGGTGATCACGGCCAGGCAGGCCGCCTGAACCGCTCCCACGGTGTTGGGGTTGTCAAACAGGCCCTTGACGAGGCTAAACAGCTGCTTCCCGACAATGCCCCCCGCCGCCGCGCCGATGGCCAGCGGCGTTCCGGTTTTTACGTCGATCTGCCCCCCGCCGGAGGCCGTGTTCCGGGCCACCGAGTACAGGCTCATGGAGAGCACGGTCAGCCCGGACAGAAAGCTGATGGTGGACACGCTGGCCAGCCCGCACAGATCCAGCACGGGCTTGATGATGACGCCGCCGCCGATGCCGCAGATGGCCCCGGCCACCGACGCCAGGAAGCTGACAAGCAGGTAAAATAAAAGCTGGAACATCCTGACCTCCTCTCGGATCCTCCCGGCTGCGGGGCCGGGGAGTCCCCTGATTGCTCTGCTCACAGTGTATCACCCGGCGGGAAAAAGTCAAGAGCTCAGGATCGCTCCTCCCGGGCGGCCCGCCACTGGGCGATGGCCTCTAAAAAGTCCTTCCCATACCGCTGGGCCTTCACCGTCCCCACGCCGGATACCTCCAGGAACTCCTCCGGGGTGGCGGGCTGCCGGGCGGCCATGTCCAGCAGGGCGGCGTTGGAGAACACCACATAGGCGGGCACACCCCCCGCCGCGGCCAGCCGGGTGCGCAGGGCCCGCAGCGCCTCCAGCAGCTCCGGATCCGCCGAGGCTGGGAGGGGGGCGGCCTCCGGACGGGGACGGCGCTCCTCCGGACGGGCCTTGGGCCCCACGAAGGTCACCCGCTCCCCATGGAACAGCACCTGGCGGGCCTGGGGGGTGGTGCGGAGAACGGGGTAATCCGTGCCATCTGAAAAGAGATAGCCCTGCTCCATGAGGCTGTCGATGTAGGCGTGAAGCTGGGCCCGATCCACGTCCTTCATAATCCCATAGGTGGGCAGCTCGTCCAGCTTCAGTTGGAGCACCCGCTGCTCCCGGCTGCCCCGGAGGAGCTGGATGATCAGCGCCGCCCCCAGCCCGGAGCGGTACTGCCGCTCCACCCGGGTGACGGCGGACAGGATCTTCTGCGCTTCTACAGTCATATCCCGCCGCTCCAGATCTCCCGCGCAGTTGGAGCATTTGCCGCAGGAGGCCGGGGCCTCCTCCCCGAAATAGCGCAGCAGATAGGCCCGCAGGCAGCCGCTGGTCTTGCAATAGGCCGTCATCTGCTCCAGCCGCCGGAGGTCCTGGAGGCGAAGCCGCTCCCGCTCCCCCGGGTCCAGCGCCTCGTTTTCCTCGGTGTTGTTGATGAGAAACTTGGCGGTACGGACATCCTGCTCCGAGAACAGCAGGGTACAGTGGGCGTAGGCCCCGTCCCGGCCCGCCCGGCCCGCCTCCTGGTAGTAGCTCTCCACGTCCTTGGGCATATTGTAGTGCACCACATAGCCCACGTTGGATTTGTCGATGCCCATGCCAAAGGCGTTGGTAGCCACCATCACCCGGGCCCGGTCATAGACGAACTCCTCCTGGTTTTGCCGTCGCTCGCTGTCGGACAGCCCGGCGTGGTAGCGGGTGGCGGCCACTCCCTCCGCCGTCAGGGCGGCGCAGACGGCCTCCACTGTCTTTCGGGTGGAGCAGTAGACGATGCCGCTCTGGTTGGGGCGCTGGGCGATGAATTGCTTTAAGTACGCCTCCTTGCTCCGGGGGCGGACGGTCTCAAAAAACAGGTTGGGCCGGTCGAAGCCGGTGGTGAGGGACAGGGGATCCCGCAGGGGGAGCAGCCGGCAGATGTCCGCCTTCACCTGATCGGTGGCGGTGGCGGTAAAGGCCCCCACCGCAGGGCGGCGGGGGAGCTGCTCCAAAAACTCCGGTATGTTCAGATAGCTGGGCCGGAAGTCCTGTCCCCACTGGGAGACACAGTGGGCCTCGTCCACCGCCAGAAGGGGTATGATCGTCTCCCGGGCCAGGGACAGGAAGGCGGGGGCGGCCAGCCGCTCCGGCGCCACATACAGCAGCTTGCACGCCCCCGCGCGGGCCCGCCGCAAAACGTCCCGGTACTCCTCCTGGGAGAGGGTGGAGTTGAGGAAGGCGGCAGGTATGCCCGCCTGCTCCAGGGCGGCCACCTGATCCTTCATCAGGGAGATCAAAGGGGAGATCACCAGCGTCAGCCCCGGCAGCAGCAGGGCGGGGAGCTGGTAGCACACCGACTTGCCCGCCCCGGTGGGCATAACCCCCAGCACATCCCGTCCGGCCAGCAGGGCGTCCACCAGCGCCTCCTGGCCGGGGCGGAACTGACCGTGGCCAAAATACCGTTTCAAAGCCTCGTATTTGTCCACGGCCTTCCCCCCTTCCGGCTTGACAGGGCCATTATACTACACCTTTTCCTGGCGTTTCGACAGGCTGAGGGCCGGGCTTCCCCGGCCCTGTTTTCAGAACCTTTGCGGCCCGGATAAACTCCCGGAACAGCGGGTGCGCCCGGTTGGGCCGGGACTTCAACTCCGGGTGGAACTGGCACGCCGCAAACCAGGGGTGCCCCGGCAGCTCGATGAGCTCCACCAGCCGCCCGTCCGGAGACAGGCCGGACAGGGCCAAACCGCCCTTGGTCAGCGCCTCCCGGTAGTCGTTGTTGAACTCATAGCGGTGGCGGTGCCGCTCGCTGACCTCCGACCCGCCGTACACCGACGCCGCCAGCGAGCCCTCCCTCAGCCGGCAGGGATAGCTGCCCAGCCGCATGGTGCCCCCCTTGGCCGTCACCCCCACCTGATCGGGCATCAGGTCGATGACCGGATGGGGCGTCTGGGGATCCAGCTCCGACGAGTGGGCCCCCGTCAAGCCGCACACGTTCCGGGCAAACTCCACCACCGCCAGCTGCATCCCCAGGCAGATGCCCAGGAAGGGGATTTTGTGCTCCCGGGCGTACCGGATGGCCTCAATTTTTCCATCAATCCCCCGGTTTCCAAAGCCCCCGGGCACTAAAATCCCCTGGGCTCCCGCCAGCAGCTTGTCCACCGTGTCTGCCGTGACCTCCTCCGAGTTCACCCAGCGGATGTCCACCGACACGCCGTTCTCAATGCCCCCGTGGGTGAGGGCCTCCGCCACCGACAGGTACGCATCGTGGAGGGCCACATACTTGCCCACCAGTGCGATGGTCACCTTCCCCGTGGGGTGCTTGGCCCGGTGCACCATGGTGGCCCACTCGGTGAGATCCGGCGCGTGGCAAATGAGGCCAAGCCGCCGCACCACCACGTCCGCCAGCCCCTCCCGCTCCAGCATCAGCGGCACCTCGTACAGCAGCTTCGCCGTCAGGTTGGGGATGGCGTGATCTCGGGGGATGTTGCAGAACAGGGAGATCTTGTCTAAAATCTCCCGGGGGATGGGGGCGTCGCTGCGGCACATGATAACATCCGGTTGAATTCCAAGGGACAATAACTCTTTGGCGGAGTGCTGGGTGGGCTTGGACTTCAACTCCCCGGAGCCGGGGATGGACACGATCAGCGAGACATGGATAAACATCACGTTCTGCCGTCCCCGCTCGGCGGCCACCTGCCGGATGGCCTCCAGGAAGGGCTGGCTCTCAATGTCGCCCACGGTGCCGCCGATCTCCACGATGGCCACATCCACGTCCTCCCCCTCCAGGGAGTAGATGTGCCGCTTGATCTCGTCGGTGATGTGGGGAATGATCTGCACTGTGCCGCCTAAATAGTCCCCCGCCCGCTCCCGGTTCAGCACATTCCAGTACACCTTGCCGGAGGACACGGAGGAGTTGAAGGTGAGGTTTTCGTCGATGAACCGCTCATAGTGCCCCAGATCCAGGTCGGTCTCCGCCCCGTCGTCGGTGACGAACACCTCCCCGTGCTGGTAGGGGGACATGGTGCCCGGATCCACATTGAGGTAGGGATCCAGCTTCTGCACCCGCACCCGCAGGCCCCGCTGCTTCAGCAGCCGCCCCAGGGACGCCGCCGTGATGCCCTTGCCCAGCCCGGACACCACGCCGCCGGTGACAAAGATGAATTTCGTGCCCGTTGCCATACAAATTCCTCCCACGGGGCAGGTGTGGCCCCCTTGCCTCCGTCCAGTCTACCCGAACACCCTTGTCCGGCCTGCCCGTTTTTCCAATTTCAGACGGTTTATTTTACGCCCGCCGGAAGCAGCCGTCAAGGGAAGAAGCCTACAAAAATACCCAACAAACTTCTTGCATACGCCTGGGCGCTGTGCTAAAATAGATATGTTAGTTTGTCCAACAGCCTGCCGCGCCTGCCGCGGCGGGGGGATAGGCCCCGCGCCGCTCCCCCGAAGCCCCTTGAAAAAAGCGAGAAGGAGGACCTATCCCATGGGTACCAGTATCAAACGCTCCGTCAGCATCCGCGTCGTCTGCGCCATCGTGGCCATCTTCCTGTTCAGCGGCATGACTACGATGAACATTCTCCGCATTGAGGGCACCCAGGACGAGAATGTCCGGGCCGCCAATATGCTCAGCCAGGTGCAGCAGGCGGAGACCGCCCACTACAAGTGGTCGGCCAACCTGAGCAACGCCCTGTACTCCGGCACCGAGTTCACCGGCAGCATGGATCACACCAGCTGCGTGCTGGGCAAGTGGCTCTACTCCGATCTGAACCTGCCGGACAGCCAGATCGAGGCCCTGCGCGCCCAGATTGAGCCCCTCCACAAGGAGCTCCACGCCTCCGCGGGCACCGCCCTGGGGCTGTATTCCAACAGCCGCACCACCGCCCAGCAGTATTATCAGGAGACGATCCAGGCCAACCTCGCCACCCTGGTGGGCCTGCTGGACAAGGTGGTGGAGCGGGGCACCGCCCTGAGCAGCGAGTGCACGGAGACGATGAACAGCACCATCGCCTTTATGCACTTTTCCACCGTGATCTGCCTGGTGCTGGCCCTGGTGGCCTTGATCAGCCTGGTGATCTACGTGCTGCGGTACGTGATCAAGCCCCTGGTGCAGATCACCCAGCGGGTTCAGCCCCTCCAGGAGGGCCACCTCAACCTGGATCTGGGCTATCGCTCCAAAAATGAGCTTGGTCAGCTGGCCCGAACCCTGGAGGAATCTATGGCCCAGGTGGAGGAATATGTGGAGGACATCGACCGGGTGATGTCCGAGCTGTCCCGGGGCAATTTCGACGTGTCCACCTCCGCCCGGTACATCGGCGACTTCCAGCCCATTGAGGAGGCGCTGGATCGCTTCACCGTGGCCATCTCCGGCGCCATGGGCAGCATCGTCCAGGCGGAGCAGCGGGTGGCCAACCACGCCGAGCAGCTGTCCAGCGGGGCCCAGGCCCTGGCCCAGGGGGCCACGCAGCAGGCCAGCGCGGTGCAGGAGCTGTACGCCACGGTGGACGACCTGTCCAAGAGCGCCAGCCGCAACGTGGAGGCCGCCGCCAACGCCCAGCAGAGTGCCAGGCTCACCAGCGAGCAGGTCACCCTCAGCAGCAAGCAGATGGAAGAGATGGTGGAAGCCATGGCGGACATCGCGGACTCCTCCGAGCAGATCGGCCGGATCATCGCCACCATTGAGGATATCGCCTTCCAAACCAACATCCTGGCTCTGAACGCGGCGGTGGAGGCCGCCCGGGCCGGCTCGGCGGGCAAGGGCTTCGCCGTGGTGGCGGACGAGGTGCGCAACCTGGCCTCCAAGTCCGACGAGGCGGCCAAGGCCACCAAGGATCTCATCGAGAACTCCGTCCAGTCCACCGAACGGGGCAGCCGGATCGTGGGCGAGGTGTCCAAGTCCCTGCGGCAGGCCCTGGAGCTGGTGGTGCAGTCCGACAAGGCCATCCACTCCATCACCGACGCCGTCCACCAGGAGGCCGAGTCCCTGTCCCAGGTGTCCGAGGGCATCGGGCAGATCTCCTCCGTGGTGCAGACCAACTCCGCCAGCAGCGAGGAATCCGCCGCCGTCAGCTCCGAACTGTTCGAGCAGGTGCACCTGCTGGAGGACGAGACGAAGAAGTTCCGCCTGAAGAACGGCGGCCGCATCCCCGCCGGTATCCGATAACAGATAACAGACAGCCCCCCGGCGAGGGAGAGGTAACGTAAGGAAGTTACCTCTCCCTCACTTTTTGTAGCCAGCCGGGTGTGATTGAATTGTATGGAATATTAGCATATCGGAGGACTATATCATGGAAAAGTCACTTTTGAGCAAATAGGCGGAACCTATCATCAAGAGGGCGATTACTTTCTTCCAGACCTGTCTGTGCCCAAACTCCCAGCCATCGGTATATGGGGACAGCGGCGGAAACGGTATATGAAAGAGCACCGTCAGGCCCTTTATACGGCCCTATTGCTGTCTGGCAAGTTGAACGACCACCTGTCCGAAATCGACACTCGAGCGAAAAATATGTTTTTTCAGCTTGTAGAGCAGATGGCAAAACAGGAGGGTATCACCGAACAGCTTAAAGCGGACAATCAAATGGAATGGGTTGGACAGCTGAACAGTGTCCGAAACCAAGCGGAAGAAATTATCTACAATGAACTAATTTTTGCCTGAGGGAGCAATGTAAATCAATAAATATGTCTCTATCGCATTTTAGTATTCTTAAAAATACCATTTTGCTAAAGTGCAATAAAAGAAGTACACTGGGCTGGCACCAGTGTACTTCTCTCTTAAGTAGTTTAGGCGTCTTTCTTTTGGTCATTGCCAGTACATTTCTTTTTGTCATCGTCAACCCAAAAGCGAAAGACTTTCGAGTTTTTAGGATAGACATAGACGCCATTTTTCACGATGTATGGGCAATATATCCACATATGCAAGACTCCTTTCTGCAGGATGTTATATAAAAACATCTTGCATCTTGAAAGGAAACGTGCTACTATGAACATGGACAATATACATAGCATCCAGCACACATTTTCTCTAAGATGCAGAGGATGATTGCCTGGAGGGAGAACGGTTGAGGGTGGAGCCTCAGCCGTTTTCTTTTGATTTTCTCCTTTGGGCTCGGTACTGATGTCGTTTACGGACACGTCTGGCTTGTCCCATCTGAGTTCGAGCTACACCTTTAGGAACGCCGAAGTGCTTAGAAACAAGGTAGTCAGAAGGCTCATCAATTAAGTTGACAGGCACCAGGAGTTCTGCGGCAAAGATATCAGCTTGACGTTCAGCGTCAATATCAGGTGGGAGTTGTTCTCCCGGGGCTGGATAGGCATAGGCAACATTGTCCGCTCCGTGGCATAGATAATGCCCGAGTTCGTGAGCCATTACAAGTCTTGCCCAATATCTTCCAGCACAAGCCGCATCGTAGATCGATTGCTTGACACGAATCATATGTAACTCAGGAATCGTTTCCGCTGCCCGCCCAAGCAAGTTAGAATCTTCTTCAGGAACTACGACAAACTCAGGATCAACTTGTGGCATAATAAGTTCTAAAAACTCCATTATCGGAAACATTTTCTCGTACTCAAGTTCAAATTTTTTGCGTAGCATGTAGGCTTCTTTCCGCAGTCGATTTCGATTTCGTGATGATACAATTTTAACCGGGGCTAAGGTATATATGGTCAACACCTCATTTCTTGCGTTTGTTGTTAAAGACAAACATTATTTGACTGATTTCTTCATCAGTTAAGTTATTGAGCGCTTTGGCAAACGAAATAGCTGCTTGATGTTGTGCGGAAGACATACCTGTGAGGTCTATTTTGATTTCAGCTAAAGACATTTCTGCAGCCTGCTGGAGCTCTACTCTCTCAGCACTGTTAAGATTGTATGTATCGCAGACTTTTTCTACAAAATTGGCAGGTGGTCGCTTTTTGCCTGTTTCAACAGATGATAAGAATGCAGACGATACTTTTAGCTTTGCGGCCATTTCCCTTAGAAGTTCTTGCCTATCCAATCGAATTTTCCTCAAGGCAATTCCGAGACTGGTCACATTGCACACCTCCTTTTTCCATAAGTAGTTTACCATGTCAGGTTAATTTTGTCAACCCTGTGTGGTAAATTTTTGGATAGAATTTTCGGGTCAGTTTATTTTTTGGAACGGCGTTACCGATTCCCCTTAACCTGATTATGCGTCTTGCAGAGCATCTGGCAATTTGCTTCGTCCGCGGCCCCACCCCGGCTCCAAGCGGAGGCGTAGTCTGCATCCATCTCGCCTTGTTTCCAGGTACTACCGCTATTAGTGTTAGGGATAACGGTGGCGCAATATCTCTGTAAGCACCGCAACCTTATTATACACCGCATTCTGAATCGGGTTGAAGAAGTCATTTATTCAATGTTGATTTACAATTAAGGCCAATAGAACAAAATCTGAGGGGGCACTTCCAAGTGGAGGTGCCCCCTCAGATTTTGGATTAGTATTGTTTATGAGATTGGAACAAGGTATAAACTTGGTTAAACAAGGTATTAAATATTTTAACTACTTGTTGACAATTTTATGATATTGTGGTACACTAATTTTGAGAGGTGAAGAATATGAGAAAACCAGTCCAGCTTTGTCCATCTTGTGGTGATAGGTTGAAAATTTCTGCTTTAGCCTGCCCATCATGCGGCATTGAAGTACGGGGTCAATTTGATGTTGAAACGAACCCATATTCTGCTTTATCAGACCAACAGAGTGACTTTTTATTGCTGTTTTTGAAGTGTAGAGGGAATATGAAACAGCTTCAAGAAGAACTTCAGCTTTCTTATCCGGCGGCGAAAAAGCAGTTAAATGAAGTGCTGGACGTATTGGGCCTATCTACCGATACCCATGTGAAAGCAAAAGATAGAGATATTATTGACGCAATATCTTGGGAGGTTGACGAAAGTAGTATGAAAGCATCTGATATTATCAAGAGAAAGCTAAAAGAGTGTGGTGGCAGAGCTGTAGTTACCTCATATTCAGGCAAAGAGTACGAAGTATGGGCAGAAACGGATGGAAATACCTTTGGCTGCGATGCGCTTCATGGAATTTCCCATTCTTTTGAAATCTTTGATGTTGTTGTAGATTTTTTAAGAAACAATGGTGGAAAGGCGAAAAAAGGTACTGGCCGCGCCCCCCTTGGATCAGAAAAATGTGGTTTAGATACGATTTCCGGTGTAATTTTACACGAATACTTTGGTGTGGCGTTAGGTGGCAGCGGTTTTGACCCCTCATTTGTGGTGGCAGCTATATTGGAATGGGCTGGAATCGCTATAAATGGCAGAGGTTGGCTTCAACTCCGGGGTTGAGTTCCGTATTTCAACGTGGCAATATTTGAGAGGGGAGGATTTCTAATGGCGGTTTGTCCTAAATGCGGGGGAGCCAATATAAAATTTCATAGAGAGCCAGTAGGAACATCCTATAACAGCTATTATAGGCGAACAGGAGTTAAAAGCAGCTGGATTTTCCCTGCTGGCATAAGAAATGGACACCGAAAAATTGCTTATAGAACAGTTGGCCTTTGCAGTGATTGTGGACATACCTGGGGAATTGAAAGTGATGTTCAGCACTCAGGCTGGTGGTATCTGTTTCTCCTTCTTATTTGGCCTATCGCACTTTCTGTGTGGTTTTGGAAAACCAACGCATTTCAACTTGATAAAAAGTGGCGAGCAGTTATACTGTCTATAGCATGGCTTATCCTTATTTCTGGTGTGCTAATCAGTGAAAGTAAAATGGTTGGCACAGAATCAAGCTCTATTTGGGCATCATCGTATGCCGAATTGAATGATTTTGAATATTACATTGACGGAAACGAGATATACATTAAGGATTATAGGGGAAACAGTAAAAAAGTTCGTATCAATTCATCGTATAGCGTAGATGGAACACCCATGAATGTCGTTTCCTTTGATGGAACCTTTGCCCTTGACAGTGTAATAAGTGTAATTATTCCAGATGGAACCCGGCATATGTCCAACAACGTTTTTAATAGCTGCGGGATTGAATATGTGTACCTACCTGCTTCGTTGGAAGAATTCAAAGGATGGTCTTACTTCCACAATGTTGAAAAGATATATTATGGTGGGACAGAAGAACAGTGGAGCAACTTTTGCACCGTTGACAGATCAAGATTAGATGTTGTCCAAATTATATGTAACGCAGACCCCAATGACCTGAAATGAATTTGGGAATCATAAGGAATTTTGAAAGCAGTGAAAAGCTATTGACAAACATCAGTTCTATATGCTAAACTTTACACCAAGTGAATAACACATATTAAGCACATCCCTTTTGGCGCTTGTAAAATACAAGGCCGGTACATCAAACTCGCTTCAGTGGAACACAAAATTTCCGCTGAGGCTGGTTTTGATGTACCGGCTTCTTTTTTGCCCTGACAACTGAATGACTGCTGATAAAAAAACCTGCCGAAAGAAGAAACAGGGCTGTCATTCGGGAAGAACGGCGGAGCCGTTCAAATACGCCGAAGGGAGAGTGGTATTGTCTTAACAAGCAACGTATTGGGGGGCACAAATCCCCCAATACCGCTTGTCAGGGAGTTCCCTGAAACCCCAAAATCAGAAAGGATGAGCGACCTATGAGAACAAGGGATCAAAAAGCCCGAATCCATTTTACGGAAGAAGAACTGCGGGATTTAGACCGCAAGGCAGCAGCGGCCGGACTTGACCGCTCCAAGTATGTACGTAAGGTAGTCCTGGCGGCGGAGGTCAAACCTGGCCCCCAGGTAGATGTCCCGGCCTTGATCACTGTGACACGCCAAGCTGGGCTGAAAGTGGCGGATGTACTGGTCAGGGCCAATAGCGGTATGCTGGACGTTCCCGCCCTCCGTAGGGCGTTGGTGGAGGTTGAGGGGGCAGCACAGACTGTCCGCAGAGCCTTTAAGGAGGGGAATGCTGATGCTATGCACGATTGAACTGACAGGGCGGCAGGCTGAGATTTTTGAGGAAGTGATGGAGCAGATAGATGAAACAGCGGTCTACCTCGCTGGTCTGTCCCATGAGAAACGGCTGGACTGGCTGAAAGAGCATCAGTACAGCCGCCCTATCAGCTTTGAGCGGGAGATCGGCGGCACCATCTACACCGTCAACGCCCATTTCAGTGAGAACGCCATCGAAACCACGGAGGGAAAAGTAAATCGCATTCTCGCCCAAAATATCACACGTTAAAGTGTTGAAGTTTTGCGCCGGATGTGGTATAATAAAGTTACCTTGCAATTCATATCACATCCGGCTGCGGAAAGGAGTACATTTTGAAGAAAAAGCAGCTAAACGAGCAGAGAATTACCGTTTTGTATGCCAGATTGTCCCGCGACGATGAAAAAGAGGGCATATCAGGCAGCATCCAGAATCAAAAAGCTATTTTGGAGAAGTTCGCTGCAGACAACCATCTACCAAATCCCCGGTTCATGTTCGACGATGGATACTCGGGAGTTACGTTCACCCGTCCAGCCTTTATGGAAATCATGGAACTGGCTGAACAGGGGCTTGTAGCAAATCTCGTTGTGAAAGACCACTCAAGACTGGGCCGTAACCGCCTTGTGGTGGGCCAGCTTCTGGAAGAAGACTTTGTCCGGCTGAACGTGCGGTACATTGCCATCATGGACAACATTGACACCGCCAACGGAGTGAGCGACATCGTACCAATGCAAGATTTATTCAACGAGTGGCATGCGAAAAATACGAGCGATAAGGTTCGCCGCGTTATGCAGAGCCGGGGCAATGCCGGGATACCCTTGACCACGAATACCCCCTTTGGCTACAAGAAAGACCCTGAGAACAAGAACAGGTGGATCGTGGACGAGCCAGCGGCGGAGATAGTACAGCGGATATTTCAGATGTGCGTCAGCGGCCTGGGGCCTACACAAATTGCCAAGCGGCTAAAGGCTGACGGTGTGCTGACACCCAGTGAATACCAACGTAGCATCGGCGTAAACTGTCCAACCAAACTTCCCGAGTATCCGCACAAATGGTGTTCTCACACAGTAGCGGAAATTCTGGACAGGCAAGAGTATGTGGGCGATACAGTGAATTTCCGCACCTACCGCCAGTCATTCAAGCAGAAAAAGCAGTTAGACAGGCCGCAGGAGGATTGGAAAGTGTTCCCCAATACCCACCCCGCCATCATTGATCGGGAAACCTTTACCCTTGTTCAAACCCTCCGCCAGCACCGCCGCAGGCCCACAAGGACGGGCGTTGTGAGTATATTCTCCGGGCTTCTTTACTGCGCCGACTGCGGCAGTAAGCTGGGATATAGCGCCACCAATAACTATAAGCGGGAGCAAGCCTACTTTTTCTGTTCCGGTTACCGTAAAAATACCGACCTGTGTTCCGCTCACTACATTCGGGAAAAGGTTGTGGAACAGCTTGTCCTTGAGGGACTGCAAAGACTCTTATGGTATGTCCAGGTCTATGAAAAGCGGTTTGCCCATGAGCAAATGGAGAGGTTCGGCCTGCAAGAGAAGAAAGAGCTGACTGCCAAGCACCGAGAACTGGACAAAGCCAAACAGCGAGTGACGGAGATCGACCAGCTTATTCAGAAAAGCTACGAGGACATGAGTAAGGGTCTTCTGTCTGAGGGACGCTTTGCCACGCTGACGGTATCTTTGGAAACCGAGCAGCGGCGGTTGAAAGAGGATATTCCAGCATTGGAGGACAGTTTGAACGCCACCGCCGACAAAGCCGATGATTTGCAGAAGTTCATCCAGCGGGCCAGACAGATAACTCGGCTGATCGAGTTGACGCCTGAAATTGTCCACGAGTTCATTGACAAAATTGTGGTGTCCAAACCGGAAAAGGTAGACGGCAAGCGGCATCAACGGGTGGACATTCACTACAATACCATTGGCTTATGGGTAGCGCCAGAGCCGGAAACACTTGAACAGGAATATATGGCCTATTATCAGGCCATACAGAAGCATAAAAGGACAGCGTAGCCGAAGCTACGCCGTCCAAATAGGTAACTTATCATTTACGGCCCCCGCCCTGGGGCAACTTCCTTATGGGAGTTGCCCCGAGGCCGGGGGGCTGCTTTTTGTCTTGACCGGCTCGTACCGTTGCCGACGTAGAACGTCTCCTGGATTGCCCACGGCGGAACGGTTCCAAGCTCGCGGGTCTAAGACCCTTTTAGTACTTTTTCTCTCGAGGAAAAGTACTACCGCGCCCAGTCCCGGCTGCGGCCCACCGCCCGGTGCCAGCCGGACAGCAGCCGCTCCCGCTCCCCGGCGTCCATGGTGGGCTGGAAGCTGTTGTCGCACATCCATAGCCGCTTGATCTCGTCCGTGCCGCTCCATACGCCGGTGGCCAGCCCCGCCAGGTAGGCCGCGCCTAAAGCGGTGGTCTCCCGGATGGCGGGGCGGCGCACCTCCCGGCCCACAATGTCCGCCTGGAACTGCATGAGAAACCGATCCCGGCTGGCCCCGCCGTCCGCCTTCAGGGCGCTGAGGGGCAGGCCGGTGTCCGCCTCCATGGCCCCCACCAGATCCGCCACCTGGTAGGCGATGGACTCCTGGGCAGCCCGGATGATGTGCTCCCGCTTGGTGCCCCGGGTAAGGCCCACGATGGCCCCCCGGGCGTACATATCCCAGTAGGGCGCGCCCAGGCCGGTGAAGGCGGGCACCAGATACACGCCGCCGTTGTCGGGCACCTTCTGGGCGTAGTACTCCGCGTCGCTGGAGTCGGTGAAGAAGCGCAGCTCGTCCCGCAGCCACTGGATCACCGCCCCGCCCACGAACACGGAGCCCTCCAGGGCATACTGCACCGCTCCATTCAGGCCGATGGCAATGGTGGTGAGCAGGCCGTTTTTGCTCTCGCAGGGCTTCTCCCCGGTGTTCATCAGCAGGAAGCAGCCGGTGCCGTAGGTATTTTTCGCATCCCCCGGCTGGAAGCAGGTCTGACCGAACAGGGCGGCCTGCTGATCCCCGGCGATGCCCGCGATGGGCACCCGCACCCCCTGAATGTCGGCATAGCCGTAGATCTCGCTGGAGGAGCGCACCTGGGGCAGCATGGCTCGGGGGATGTCCAGGGCGTTGAGCAGCGTCTCGTCCCAGTCCAGCTTGTGGATGTCGAACAGCATGGTGCGGGAGGCGTTGGTCACGTCGGTGACGTGAGCCGCCCCGCCGGTGAGCTTCCACACCAGCCAGCTATCCACCGTGCCGAACAGGATCTCCCCCCGCCGTGCCTTCTCCCGGGCCCCCTCCACGTGATCCAGGATCCATTTGATCTTGGTGGCGGAGAAGTAGGCGTCGGGGATCAGGCCCGTAGTCTCCCGGATATGATCGCCCAAGCCGTCGGCCAGCAGCTGATCCACGATGGGGGCGGTGCGGCGACATTGCCACACGATGGCGTTGCAGACAGGCCGGCCCGTCTCCTTGTCCCACAGGATGGTGGTTTCCCGCTGGTTGGTGATGCCGATGCCGGCGATATCCTCCGGGGCCACGCCGGACTGGGCCACCACCTCCATCATGGTGGCGTACTGGGATGACCAGATCTCCATGGCGTCGTGCTCCACCCAGCCCTCGTGGGGGTAGTACTGGGTGAATTCCTTCTGGCTCACGCCTAAAATATTCTGATCCCGGTCAAACAGGATCACCCGGGAGCTGGTAGTGCCCTGATCCAGGGCGAGGATATATTTGCCCATATTGCCATACTCCTTTCCGTCGGCCATGCTTCAGGCCCGTTGCCGAGCGTCAACAGAACGATATCCGCCCCGTTGGTAACGGCTTAAAGCTCTTTTTGGTTCCTTTTTCTCTCGAGAAAAAGGAACTCCCTCGTTGCCACCACGTTGGCCCCGGTGCCGCACACGTTCTCGATCACTACCTGCCCCACCGCCACGGGGGCGGTGAGAATGACGCTCTCCAGCGCCTGCATGACCTCAAACAGCTTCCCCTTGGGGACGGCCCGGTCGGTTTTCACCGGGCACCGGGGGTGGGCGCCACCCTCACACCGCACGGTGGAGGTCACCACCCTGGTGGGGTTCGTCAGCTCCAGCTTACCATACTCCGCCCCCCGAGGGCAAGCGTTGCCGGTGACGGCAAAGCCGTTTTCCTCGTCCACCTTCAGGTGGCACCCCTTGGGGCAGACGATGCAGATCAGTTCCTTCATTGTTCCACCTCCCGGATGGACACGGTAAGCTCCCCCTCCGCCCTGTCCAGCAGGGCCCGAGGCAGATCGATATGCTCCATCTCGCCGGGGGCCAGGTGCTCCCGCTTGAAGCGGGCAATCTGGGTGTCCCCGGATGTCACCAAAATTTCGCTGTCCCTGCACACCCGGTTCACCCGGAAGAACAGCCCGCACAGCTTGTCCACCCGGTGGGGCCGGATGCGCTGGGGCACGGTGTAGGTCACGCCGTCCCCGTTTTTAACCTCCAGCACCCGGCCTTGGACGGCCTCTCCGCCGCCCCGTACGTAGGCCGCGGCCGCGGCCCCGGCCTTCTGGCTCTCCGCCGTCACAAAGTCCACCAGGTCGTGGACGTGGCACACGTTGCCGCAGGCAAACACCCCGGGCAGGGAGGTCTCCATGTTCTCGTACACCACCGCGCCGTTGGTGCGGCGGTCGATGGCGATGCCCGCCTGCCGGGTGAGCTCATTCTCCGGGATCAGCCCCACCGACAGCAGCAGGGTGTCGCAGTCGAATACCATCTCGGTGCCGGGGATGGGGTTGCGCTGCCCGTCCACCTCCGACACCACCACCTGCTCCACCCGGTCTTTCCCCCGGATGTCGGTGACGGTGTGGGACAGGTACAGCGGGATATCGTAGTCGTGGAGGCACTGGACGATGTTCCGGTTCAGCCCGCCGGAGTAGGGCATCACCTCCACGCAGGCCAGCACCTTGGCCCCCTCCAACGTCATGCGGCGGGCCATGATGAGGCCGATGTCGCCGCTGCCCAGAATCACCACCCGCTTGCCGGGCATCCAACCCTCCATGTTCACATACCGCTGAGCGGCCCCGGCGGTGAACACTCCGGCGGGCCGGGTGCCGGGGATGGCGATGGCCCCCCGGGTGCGCTCCCGGCAGCCCATGGCCAGCACGATGGACTGGGCCTCCTCCACCCGGTAGCCGGTGGATTTGCCCACCATGTGTACCTGGCGGCCCTCCGTCACCTCCAGCACCATGGTGTCCAGCCGCACCTCCACCCCGGTCTCACCCAGCAGCTTCCCAAACCGTCCGGCGTACTCCGGGCCGGTGAGCTCCTCCTTGAAGTGGTGCAGGCCGAAGCCGTTGTGGATACACTGGTTCAAAATGCCGCCCAGCTCCTTGTCCCGCTCCACAATCAAAATGGAGCGCAGACCGCCCTCCCAGGCGGCGCAGGCCGCGGCCAGCCCGGCGGGCCCGCCGCCGATCACAATGAGGTCATACATGGCTCATGCCTCCTTCCGACGCGGCAGTTTTCGTCTCCCGATCCAGCAGCCAGGAGCCCGCCTGATCCTGCACGATCTCCCCAGGCGACTTGTGCAGCTCCCGGGCCAGGATATCCACCACCCGGGGCCCGCAGAAGCCCCCCTGGCAGCGGCCCATGCCTGCGTTCACCCGCCGCTTCACCCCATCCACGGAGGCCGGGGGAATGGGGCCGTGAAGCGCCTCCAAAATTTCCCCCTCGGTGACGGTCTCGCACCGGCAGATCACCCGGCCGAAGGCGGGCTCCCGCTCCACCAGCGTCCCCCGCTCCTGGGGGGGCAGCTCCTTAAAGCGGGTGCGGCGGCGCTTGCACACAAAGTCATCCTTCCGCTCCAGCGCCAGTCCCGCCTTTTGCAGCAGTTTCACCGCGTACTCCCCGATGGCGGGGGCAGCGGACAGCCCCGGCGAGCAGATCCCCGCCAGGTCGAAAAAGCCGGGGGCGCTCTCCTCCAAAATGAAGTCTCCCCGGTCGGTGGATGCCCGTACCCCGGCAAAGTTGCGGATGGACTCCCGGAAATTGACGGACGGCACGGACTTCTGGGCTGTCTCCCGGACGAAGCGCAGGCCGTCCCCGGTGGTGGCGGTGTCGTTCCCCTCCACCCGCTCCGCGTCGGGGCCCACAATGAGGTTGCCGTGGACGGTGGGGGCCACCAGCACCCCCTTGCCCGCCTTGCTGGGACACTGGAAGATCACCCGGCCCACCCGTGTGCCCTCGCTCTTGTCCAGCAGGTAATACTGCCCCCGGCTGGGGTGGATGTCAAAGGCGTGGGGGGCAGCCAGGTCGTGGACAGCGGCGGCGTCCACCCCAGCGGCGTTGAGCACAAACCGCGCCTCAAAATCTCCCCGGTTGGTGCGCGCCGTCCAGCCCCTCGCCGTCTGCTCCAGGCCGGTGAGGTTGGTGCTCAGATACAGCTCTACGCCGTTGCGCACCGCCGTCTCCGCCAGGGCCAGACAGTATTCCCAGGGCGAGCAGATGGCGGCGGAGGGGGCGTGGAGGGCAGCAACCACCTGCTCCGACAGGTTGGGCTCCAACGCCCGGGCCTCGTCCCCGGTGAGCAGTCTCAGCCCCGGCACGCCGTTCTCGATCCCCCGGCGGTACAGCTCCTCCACCGCGGGCCGCTCCTCCTCCGAGAAAGCCAGCACCAGCGAGCCGCAGTTGCGGTAGGGCACGTCCAGCTTCTGGCACAGCTCCCGGGCCAGCTCCACCCCCCGGACGTTGAGCGTTGCCATCAGCGTCCCCGGCTCCGGGTCATACCCGGCGTGGAGGATGGCGGAGTTGGCCTTGGTGGTGCCCAGGGCCACGTCGTTCTCCCGCTCCAAAATGCCCACCTTCAGCCGGTATTTGGACAGCTGAAAGGCGGCGGCCGCACCGGTGATTCCGCAGCCGATGATCAAGACATCGTACATGAAATGACCTCCCAAATCGGAAAAATCAGAACTTTACCTATCAAACCATCACATCCGCCATACCGCCGGGTTGGTGGTGGATACCGCCACCGCCCCCGCGCTGAGGGCGGCAGTCACGTCCTCCTTGTCGGAGATGAGCCCCCCGGCGATGACGGGCTTGCCTGTGATCTGCCCCACCCGGCGGATGATTTTGGGCATCAGACCGGGGAGCACCTCAATGAGATCCGCGTCCTGGGGCCGCTGGCGCTGGATGTTGTCCAGGGCCATGGAGTCCAGCAGGAAAAACCGCTGTATGCTCACCAGCCCCAGCTCCCGGCCCCGGCGGGTGAGGGTGGACTTGGTGGAGATAATGCCGTCGGCGGCGGTCTGCCGGGCGATGAAGTCCACGGACACCTCCCGGGAGGCCAGGCCGTCCACCAGATCCAGGTGGACAAAGGCCCGCTTGCCGGCCTTTTTCACCCGGGCGGCGGCGTCCGGTATGGTGAGCACGTCGCCGCTGAGCAGGAAGATCACGGACACGTCGCTCTCCAGGGCGGCGGCCAGGCCGTCTGCGTCCTTCACGGCGGCGATCACCGGCCCCTCGGCCAGCAGATCCAGCAGCTTGTTTCGATCCATGGAAGTCCCCCCTTTCCCGTCGGCGCGGACAAAAAGAGCGCAAAGCAACCAGGCGGCTGCTCTGCGCGTCTCAAACTCTGCACAAAACTTACGTATGTTTATCATAGCAGGGCCCGAGGAAAAATGCAAGCCGGGAAACTCTAATTTTTGGCATTTTGGCGGGGCAGACAAAAAACGGCCTTGACATTTGGAAGTTTTCGACAAAATCTAAAAAGTGGATTGACAAAAAACTGTGCGTCTGGTATGCTAAATTTACAGCAAGCTGAAAAGTGGATATCTGCTCATGAGTTTGGAGAAGGGCGCGACAGTTGCAAGACTGTTGCGCTCTTTTTATATTTCGGGGGGGGTGTTTGAGAAAAGAGAGTTATCGGCTTACAAAAAACAACAACAGGGAGGTCGTGGTTAAATGTTTTCATTAAAGACAAGTCAAGGCTGCAAAAAACTTATTGCATTGTTCCTCGGTGTGATATTGGTCAGCAGTTTTTTTGCTGCGATGATTTCGTCAAATGCGGGGAAAACTAAAATCGAAACTATTCGTTTAGATGCCCGAGGCGCGGAGTTGGTGGGCGATTTGTATTATCCTGCCGGCACTTCAGATCGGGATCAGCTTCCAGCCATCGTTGTCACACATGGAGCAGGCGTTACAAAAAATAATTACCGCAGCTTTGCGGAAGAACTTGCCCGCCGCCAGTTTGTTGTCTTCTGTGTCAACGGATACGGTACAGGTCTCAGTGAGTTCCCAAAGTATGACGAGAATAATATGGGGCAGGATGGGTACGACACGTGGACGACACCAAGTGGTATATTGGACGCTGTAAATTTTGTCAGAACGCTCAAATTTGTGGATCAGAAGCGTATTGGCATCGCAGGCCATTCCCAGGGCTCCCGTCGTTCTGGCTACGCTTCCTTGCTTGATTGTGGGTATTTGACCTTCAATGATAGAATGGTGAATGTTCTGTATGAACAGTTTGGCCAGAGCTTTACCGAAGCCGAAATTCTTATGGATGCAGATGAACTGGCGGAAAGTAGGCTCACTGTAGACGAGATAGGGTTGTATGAACACATAAAAGCAGAGGTCCGCGAGGAATATGATACCAATGTTCTTGCAGTTTGCATTATTGGCGGGACTGCGTCCAACTGCGGTCCAACGAAGCCTGTCGATGTTGCCGGTTATGAGGTAATGAGAAACTGCCAGGTTAACGAAGGAATTATTGGTGGTGACTTTGACGGCGGCGTAGCAGGATTCAGGTTTGACCCCAAGAATCAGGATTACTGGCACGTTGATGGGGACATCCAGCTTGACACATGGTATGCGATTGATGATATCGCTAATAGCAGTGGCGTCATAGGTGATTTTAACGCCACCTCGATCCTGGACAGTCAAGAGCTTCAAAATGCGATCTATAACCGCACGACAAGGCTGATTGCCCTGAATCCCGAAACGCACAGTGAAAATTTCTTTTCGACCAAGACCGCCGCAGAGGTGACGCATTACTTTGAGCAGGTGTTCCGCTATAATTGCGGCGAGCTCAGCGATTCCGCGACCAACCCGATCCCCGCGACCAAAACAAAATTTGTAGCCCGTGAGATACTTAATGCCGTTGCTATGGTTGGTATGCTCTGTTTGCTTTTCCCTGTGGCGGCGCTTTTGCTTCAGACCCGTTTCTTTGGCTCTTGCGTCGGCAAAAACGAAGTGAATCTTACGGAATATGACAAAAAGAGGTTTTGGGCCTGTGCCGCAGTCGCCGCAGTTGCAAGTTTCATAGGAATTTATTATATCAATACTATTTTCGCCCCCGGCCTTCCGTCACCTAAATTCTGGCCGCTGTTTCCGAGCTGGTGGCTTACCCTTATTTATCTTGCGGTCGTTGTCGCGATTACTATCGTCGAGCTTGCCGTACTCAATGTAATGGACAAAAAGAAGTATGGCCGTTCCTTCCTGAGCTGTCTGAATGTTAAGCTTGGCGTAGTTAATGTAGTTAAAACGGTCTTTCTTGGCTGCATTCTTATTGCCGTTGCATATTTAACGCTTATTGTCATACTCGATCTTTTCAATCAAGACTACCGCTTCTGGATGATGGCTTTCGAGCAAATGAAGATTGAGCATTGGCTTTATGTATGGCGTTTTGCCATCTTGCTGTTCCCGCTCTATGTTGTTGCCGGTATGGGATTGAATTATTCCGCAGATGCAAAGATTGCGGAGTGGAAGTCGCTTCTTGTGAGTATTGTTGCAAATTCTATCGGCGTTTGGGCACTTGCAATAGCTACTGAGGTCATTCTGCGCCAGACAGGGAACTCAATAAGCAACTGGACTTCGAGCTATGGCTTCATCTTCTTTGTTCCCATTACGATCCTTGTTTCAAAGCTGATGTACAAGGTCTCCAAGAGTGTGTGGCTTGGCGCGGCGGTGAACTCTTTGCTGATCGGCTGGATGATGGTTTGCACAATAGGCTATAATACCTATGTGCCTCAAAATTGGTTTAGCAACTTCTTCAACCTTTAATCAATCAAGGATCATTTTCATGGCATTGGGACAAAAATAAAAGGGCCGGACCTCACCGAGGTCCGGCCCTTCCCTATGCTGTTGCTATGATATCTCAATACCGCCCAAAATCCGCCGACCGCCCGTCGGTGACGTCGGAGCCGAACTCGTAGTCCTTCCCCGGCAGGATGGCATTGAGCACAATCCCCGCGATGGCGGCGATGGCCAGGGAGGTCAGCGTGATGGACGCGCCGCCCACCTGGAAGGTGAGCCCCCCGGTGAAGCCCAGGCCGCACACCAGAATCACCGCGGCGATAATCAGGTTCCGGGAGTTGGTGAAGTCCACCCGGTTCTCCACCACGTTACGCACACCGATGGCGGAGATCATGCCGTACAGGATGAAGGACACGCCGCCCACAATGGCCGCCGGCATGGAGTTCACCACCGCCGCGAACATGGGGCTGAAGGACAGCACCAGGGCGTAAATGGCCGCCAGCCGGATGACCTTGGGGTCGTACACCTTGGACAGCACCAGCACGCCGGTGTTCTCGCCGTAAGTGGTGTTGGCGGGGCCGCCGAACAGGGCGGACAGGGAGGTAGCGATGCCGTCGCCGATGAGGGTGCGGTGCAGGCCGGGATCCTGGATGAAGTTCTCGCCCACGGTGGCGGAGATGGCGGACATATCGCCGATGTGCTCCATCATGGCGGCGATGGCGATGGGGGCCATCACCAGGATGGAGGTCAGGTCAAACTTGGCGATGGATCCGCCGAAGTTGGTGAAGAAGGGCTGGAGGCCGATGGGGCTGGAGGCGGCCACGCTGGAGAAGTCAATGAGGGCCTCCCCGGCCGCGTTCTGGGCCCCCAGGGCGTTGGCGATGACGGCCACCACATAGGAGCCCACCACGCCCAGCAGAATGGGGATGATTTTAATCATGCCCTTGCCCCAGATGTTGGCCGCCACGATGATGGCCATGGCCACCAGAGCCAGCCACCAGCAGGTCTTGGCGTTGTTCACCGCGGAGGGAGCCAGGTTCAGGCCAATCAGGATGATGATGGGCCCGGTCACCACCGGGGGCAGGAAGCGCATGACCTTCTTCACGCCCACCAGCTTGATGATAGCGGCCAGGACAACGTACAGCAGGCCGGCCACCACCATGCCGCCGCAGGCGTACTGGAGCTTCTCCGCCGCGGCCATGCCGGCGTACTTGCCGGAGTCCAGGTTGGCGATGGCCTGGAAGCCGCCCAGGAAGGCGAAGGAGGAGCCCAGGAAGGCGGGCACCTTCAGCTTAGTGCACACGTGGAAAAACAGGGTGCCGATGCCGGCGAAGAACAGGGTGGTCTGGATGGACAGAGGCAGGCCGTAGGCGTTCACCAGGATGGGCACCAGCACGGTGGCCCCGAACATGGCGAACATGTGCTGGAGGCCCAGGATGAGCATCTTGGGCACGCCCAGAGTGCGCGCGTCACGGATGGGTTCTTGGTTGTTCATACTCTACTCTCTCCCTTTCAAATGTCATGGTACGGCTCCGCGCAAAAAAAGAGACAACCACCGAAAAAACGGCGATTGTCTCAGCTACGTGGAAAAAGGAACAGCACGCCCGCAGCCGGGCGCTTTGAAAAACAGCGGCGTAAACTGGCGCATCTTGTTCCCCTCCTTTGCGTTCGACCTATCATACCAGAACCCGGTCAAAGTTGCAAGTTGGGATTGTGCACAAAAACCGTCTGGGGGATCCAAACGGTTTTCGTCTGCTTCCGGCAGGGCGGAGCACCGGCGGACAAAAACTTTTTTGCGAACGCTTGCAACCAACCGCCCCAAATGGCACTCTATAGAGACAGGAACCGGTTCCCGCCCCGGAAAGGAAGTGACGCCATGACGGACGCCCAGCTCATCGCCCTGTTTGCCGCCCGCTCGGAGGAGGCCCTCCCCGCGCTGACCGCCCAGTACGGCCCCTACTGCCGCACCGTGGCCGCCCGCCTCCTATCCGACCCCCGGGACGTGGACGAGTGTCTCAACGACAGCTTTTTAGCGGTGTGGCGGGCCATCCCCCCGGCCCAGCCGGAGCATTTCAAGGGCTGGCTGGCGGCTATCGTCCGCAACCGGGCCCTGGCCCTGGGCCGGGAGAACAGCCGACGCCCGCCCACGGTGGACGAGGCGGCCCTGGAGCTGGCCTCCTGCCTGCCCCCGGGGGACGGCCCCGAGGAGGAATCCGCCCGCCGCGCCCTACTGGACGCCATCGACCGCTTTCTCCGCGCCCAGCCGAAGGACGTGCGTGTCGCCTTCCTGCGCCGCTACTGGTACGGCGACCGGGTGGAGGACGCCGCCCGCCACCTGGGCTGGAGCGTGAGCAAAACCAAAAGCGTGCTGTTCCGCACCCGGAACAGGCTGCGCGCACAACTGCAAAAGGAGGGTTTCCTGTGAAAAAAGAGGACGTATTAAACCTCATGACCAACCTGCCCCCCGACCTCATCGAGGAGGCCGATCTCGACGCGCCCGCCAAGCGCCACCTGCCCAAGCTGGCCCGCGCGGGCCTCATCGCCGCCTGCCTGTGTTTGGCGCTTATCGGCACCGCCGCCGCCGTCCATTACATGGGTGTGTCCATCGTGGACGGGGACAACGGCGTCATCTATCTGCAAGGCGGCGTCGCCTATTACCCCTATGACAGCCTTTCCGAGCAGGTCAAGGCGCTGGAAGGGGTTCGGAAAACAGCAAGTGGCCGCCTGATTCGCGCCGTCCCGTCCTGGCAGGCGGCAGAGGACTTCATCGGCGTCAACCTGATGGACAACCCGCTGCTGGATGCTTCCCCGGCCACCCGTTTCGGCCACATCTATGACGGCGTAGGCAGTCCGTTCATGGTAATTCTCAGCGACCCCGAGTTGTCCAGCGCCCGTGTCTATGGCTGCTACGAGATCGGGGAGGCTAACATCCTGGTGGAGGCCAACCTGTTCACCGACCGCCAGGCCGCGCTGCAGGAGGACTGGGACGAGCGGTTCCAGGGCTACGACTTCAGCCATATTGAGGGAATGCAGGTAAGCCAGGATACCTACACCGCCCCCAGCGGGCTGGAGGCCCAGATTTTGGAGCTCACCCGCCCGGACGAGGACGGGGCCTCCTACAAAGCCGCCTGCTCCCTCAACGGCATTCCCACTATCATCAGCGTCGATGACGGGGACGCCCGCGCCGTCCTGCTCCAGGTGCTGGACGCCTTTGAATATACCCCCGCCTGCTAAATTTTCCAATTTTTGGTTCCCCCTTGCAACAAAATCCGCCCCCATCAATCCATTATAATAAGCGCGATACGGGACAACCCCGTACCGCGCTTATTTTTTACGCAAGGAAGGGACAAGCCATGCCCATCACCATCACCGGCCGGGACAGCGGCCTCACCATCGCCCTGTCCGGCGAGATCGACCACCACGCCGCCCGGGACATGATGGCCCAGCTGGATGAGGCCATCGCGGAGCGCCTGCCCTCCCGGCTCACCCTGGATCTGTCCGGCGTCACCTTTATGGACAGCTCGGGCATCGCCGTGCTGCTCCGCGCCCTGCGGCAGATGGAGCGGCATGGGGGCGCCCTGCGGGCCTCCCATATCCCCGCACAGGCCCGCCGGGTGCTGGACGCCGCCGGGGTGGGCCGCCTGATCCCATTCGACTGAGTTACTTTTTCTCGAGAGAAAAAGGAACCGAAAAGGGTCTTAGACCCACGAGCTTGAAACTCGCTGCCAACCGTTACTGTAATTTATCTGCTTCCGCCCGGTAACGAAGCGGAACGCTTCACTGAGAACAGGAGAGTACATACCATGAAAGCTACGGATCAGGCAACCATCACCTTCACCTCCCGCTCCGCCAACGAGGGCTTCGCCCGGGCCTGCGCGGCCTGCTTTGCCGCCCAGCTGGACCCCACCCTGGACGAGGTGGCGGACATCAAAACCGCCGTGTCCGAGGCGGTCACCAACGCCATCGTCCACGCCTACCCCGACCGGCTGGGCAAGATCACCCTGCGCCTGCGGCGCTATGAGGAGGGCTGGCTGGAGCTCCAGGTGAAGGACTCCGGCGTGGGCATACCCGACGTGGACAAGGCCCGCACCCCCCTGTACACCACCGGCGGAGAGGAGCGCTCCGGCATGGGCTTCACCATCATGGAGAGCTTCATGGACGGCCTCAAGGTGCGCTCCCAGCCCGGGAAGGGCACCACCGTCACCATGCGCAAGCGCCTGGCCCCCCGGGCGGGCGCCCCCAAGTGAGGGGCCTGGACGCCCCCGCCCTGCTGGAGGCCGCCAAGGCCGGCGACAACGACGCCTGCGAGCGGCTGCTGCTGGACAACAGCGGCCTGATCTGGTCGGTGGCCCGGCGGTACTACGGCCGGGGGGTGGATCCGGAGGATCTGTACCAGCTGGGCTGTCTGGGGTTTTTGAAGGCCATCCGGGGGTTCGACACCGCCTACGGCACCCAGTTTTCCACCTACGCCGTGCCCAAGATCGCCGGGGAGATCCGGCGCTTCCTCCGGGACGACGGGGCGGTAAAGGTGAGCCGGGGGACGAAGGAGCGGGCCATGGCCCTGCGCCAGCGGCGGCAGGAGCTGACCCAGCGGCTGGGCCGGGAGCCCACGGTGGGCGAGCTGGCCGCCGCCACCGGGCTGGAGCCGGAGGAGATCGCCGCGGCGGACACGGCGGTGCTGTCGGTGGCCTCCCTCCAGGAGGAGACGGGGGAGGGCGGCTTCTCCCTGGAGGCGGTGCTGGGCGACGAGGGCATTGAGGACGAGCTGGTGGAGAAGCTGGCCCTGCGCCACGCCATCGACAACCTGCCGGAGCGGGAGCGGATGGTGATCCTGCTGCGATTCTACCGGAACTTCACCCAGGACCGGGTGTCCAAGGTGCTGGGGGTAAGCCAGGTGCAGGTGTCCCGCATCGAGCGGCGGGCGGTGGCCCATTTGAGAGAAGCGTTGACAGAATAAAGCCCGGACGGAGATTTGGTGCTCCGCCCGGGCTGTTTTTCATGCAGAATCCTTTTTCACTTGCAATTCCTGATCAGGAATTTTTGCAAAACCAGAGATTTCCCCGTTTCAGTCTCAAATTCATCAATTTCCTTTTTCTGGTATTCAAATTTTTCGACCAACTTCATGCTTCCAATATTTCGTATGTCTGCCTCATACACATACCAATCTTTATGGTAATTATCATCGGAAAATTTCAATACACTTGTCAAAGCTTCATAAGCATACCCTTTTTGCTGTGACTGCTTTTTGATCCAAATTCCAAGCTCGGGATATTCTTCCTGCAAACCGTGAACCTCGGCTCCCCCGATAAAATCACCATCTGGAGTGAGAATTGACAAGAAAAGCATCTCATTTTGCTCCATACAGTCAATAAACCCTTGCAATACTTCTTCGGCGACCGATATTGATTCAAATGGCTCAGGATATTGATATTTTGTGATTTCTTCATCAAACTCTGAATAATATTCTTCTAAATATTTCATCTCGAATGGCACGATTTTAAGCCTGTCTGTTTCAATCAAACTATCCATATCGCACCTCCGATTTATCTTAAATCTTGTGATTATGGTTTATAGCTGTCCTTCAAGCTCACCGAGCGGTTGAACACAAGGTGTCCCGGCCTGGAGTCCTTGCTGTCCGCGCAGAAATACCCCTGCCGCAGGAACTGGAACCGCTCCGACGGCTGGGCGTCCGCCAGCCCCGCCTCCACCTTGCAACCGGTGAGCACCTCCAGGGAGTTGGGGTTCAGGCACTCCAGGAAGTCCTTCCCGGCGGCGTCCGGGTCAGGGTCGGAGAACAGACTGTCGTACAGCCGCACCTCCGCGTCCACGGCGGTGGCCGCGTCCACCCAGTGGATGGTGGCCCCCTTCACCTTCCGGCCGTCGGCGGGATTGCCCCCCCGGCTGTCCGGGTCGTACTGGGCGGTGATCTCCACCACCCGCCCCGTCTCGTCCGTCTCATAGCCCATGCACTTGATGAGATACGCCCCCTTCAGGCGGCACTCCGGGCCGTTGGGGCACAGCCGCTTGAACTTGGGGATGGGCTCGGTGAGGAAGTCCTCTGCCTCCACCCACAGATTCCGGGAGAAGGTGACGGTGTGGGTGCCCTCCTCCGGGTGCAGGGGGTTGTTCTCCACCTCGAAGGTCTCGGTCTGCCCCTCCGGGTAGTTGACAAGGGTCAGCCGCACCGGCCGCAGCACCGCCATCACCCGGCGGGCGGTGTCGTTCAGATCCTCCCGGAGGCAGTACTCCAAAAAGGCGTACTCGATGGTGTTGTCCGACTTGGTGACCCCCACCCGGTCGCAGAAGCTGCGGATGGACTTGGGGGTGTACCCCCGGCGGCGCAGGCCGCACAGGGTGGGCATACGGGGGTCGTCCCAGCCGGACACCCGGCCCTCCTCCACCAGCTGGCGCAGCTTCCGCTTGGACATGACGGTGTGGTCGATGCCCAGCCGGGCGAACTCGATCTGCCGGGGCTTGTGATAGGGAATGGACACGTGCTCCGCCACCCAGTCGTACAGGGGCCGGTGGTTCTCAAACTCCAGGGAGCACAGGGAGTGGGTGATGCCCTCCAGGGCGTCCTCGATGGGGTGGGCGAAGTCGTACATGGGGTAGATGCACCACTTGTCCCCCTGCCGGTGGTGGTGGGCGTGGTTGATCCGGTAGATCACCGGATCCCGCATATTGAAGTTGCCGGAGGCCAGGTCGATCTTGGCCCGCAGGGTGTATTTGCCGTTGGGGAATTCCCCGTTCTTCATCCGCTCAAAGAGCTCCAGCGACTCCTCCACGGGCCGATCCCGCCAGGGGGAGGTGGCGGGCACGCCGATGGTGCCCCGGTGCTCCTTGAATTCCTCCGGGGACAGCTCGCACACGTAGGCCAGCCCCTTCTTGATCAGCTCCACCGCGTACTCGTACATCTTGTCGAAGTAGTCGGAGGCGTAGAAGAACCGATCCCCCCAGTCGAAGCCCAGCCAGTGGATGTCCTCCTGGATGGCCTCCACGTACTCCACGTCCTCCTTGGAGGGGTTGGTGTCGTCCATGCGGAGGTTGCACAGGCCGCCGTACTTCTCGGCGGTGCCGAAGTCGATGGTCAGCGCCTTGCAGTGGCCGATGTGCAGGTAGCCGTTGGGCTCGGGCGGGAAGCGGGTGTGGACAGCCATGCCCTGATACTGGCCGCCCTGAGCGATGTCCTCGTCGATAAAGTCGTGGATAAAGTTCTGGCTCATAGAGACGTTCAGTTCTTCTGCCATGTCTGTCACTCCTCGGTAAAAATTTGAATGGGTTCCGGGCCGGGCCGGAACCCATTCATTATATCCGTTTTTGCGCAGAAAAGCAACAGGCAATCTGATCTACCCCTCCGCGCTCCCGTTGTCCAGGCACACCGGGTACAGCGACGTGGCCCACTCATAGCCCAGCTCTGTCAGCTCCCGGTCGGTGTACAGGTGGAGCTCCGGCTCCGACCGCTCCTCCCCGTCCTCCGGCGGCGGGACGGGTCGAAGGAACTCCGGCAGCAGGTGGCGGCTGCCTTGGGGCGTGTCCACAATGAGCCAAACGCCCTGGGCCCCCTCCACCGGCTCGGCGGCAACGCCGCACTGCCGGCACAGGTATTCCATGGCCATCAGCAGGCCGAAGTCGGAGGCCCCCGCCCCGGACAGGGCGTCCAGCGCCCGGTCGGAGCCCTCCTCCTCCCAGGCTCCGGCGGCGCCCCGGACAAGGGCCGTCAGCTCCTCCACCGTGTAGCTCTCCCCGGCGGGGGAATGCCCCCCCAGCAAGGCGGAGGACACCGCCTCCAGCTGATCGGCATAGATCCGCTCCTCCTCGTCCGCCCCAAAGGGGAGGTTTAGCTTCACCTCGATGATCCGGCGGGCCCCCGTCTCCGGGTAGAGGGCCACCGAGATCCCCGCCCCGTCTCCGGAGGCGCTCAGCTGGTGGTGCCGGAACAGCTCCGGGGCCCCCTGGCAGGCCAGGCGGAACAGCTGCTCCACCAGCGCCTCGTCCCCGGTGAAGTAGGAGGCCAGAAAGGTGGCGCTCCGCCGCCCCTCGGTCACCAGCCGGGTCAGCTCCTGCCGCACCCCGGTCAGGCCCATCACGTCCGGGATATCCTCCACCTCCCGGGCGGTGCGGGTATAGCGGACGGTGAGCTTCACCTCATAGTAGGTGAGGATCCGGGTGCTGTCCAGCTCCAGCGTCCCCACGGCGTAGGCCCCCACCGGCGTCTGAAGCACCGCCTCCCGGGCGGCGGCCAGATCCGCCTCCACGTCCCCGGCGTAATGGTACAGCCGGATGGTGCCGCCCCCCCGATGCCCATCCACCATATACAGAATGGAGTTCACCAGCCCCGCGTAGCTCTCCGCCCGGAGGATGGACTCGTCCTCGTCCTCCACGGCGTAGTCCACATGGTCGGCGGAGGACACGTGGCCCCGCTCCAGCATGGCGGCGCAGCCCCCCAGGGGCAGCAGCCCCAGACAAAGCAGCAGGGCCAATATGCGCTTTTTCACTGCGGTTCCCCCTTTTGCGCCCGTAGGGCGCGACGACCCGGCGCGCCGTTTGTGCCGGCGCCTCACGCTCATGGTGCGGCGGGCCGGGGTCGTCCCGCCCTACAAGTCGTCCTTCTTGTACTCCTTGAAGCCCTCGCCCAGCACGTCGTGGGCGTCGCACACGATGAGGAAGGCCTCCGGGTCTACCTCCTTCACCGCCGCCTTGATGGCGGTGATCTCCCGCTGCTTGAAGGCGCACATCAGCACGTCCTTCTCCTTCCCCGTATACGCCCCCTGGCCGTGGAGGATGGTCACCCCCCGATCCAGCCCCTTAAAAATGGCCTCCGAGATCTCCTTGTTCCGGTCGCTGATGATGTAGGCCACCTTGGCGGTATCCATGCCGTACAGCACCCCGTCCATGACGATGGATGTGATATACAGCGCCACCAGCCCGTACAGGGCGGCCTTCAGCGTACCGAAGGCCGCCGCCACCGACAGGATCACCGCCAGGTCGATGCCCATCAGCAGCTTGCCCATGGGCAGCCACGCCAGCTTCAGCTTCAACAGCCGGGCCAGCAGGTCGGTGCCACCGGTGGTGGCCCCCTGCTGAAACACCAGCCCCAGGGACAGCCCCATCAGCACCCCGCCGAAGATGGTGGCCAGCATGGGATCCATGGGCTGCCAGGAATAGACGGCGTTGAGCAGGTCGATGAACACCGACGAGATAAACATGGCGTACAGCGACGACACCAGCAGCCGCCCGCCGATGAGCTTCCATCCCAGCAAAAACAGGGGGATGTTCAGCACAATGACGGTGACGCCCACGGGCAGGGCCGGGATCAGATAGTTGAGAATCTGGGCCACGCCGGTGACACCGCCGAAGGCGATGCCGTTAGGGGCGTAGCACCAGACAAAGCCCAGGGCGTAGGCGGCGGCACCCAGGGTGATGATCACAAAGGAGATCAGGGTCTTTTTCACAGTTGCCATAGGGCGGCCTTCTTTCCAATGATGGGGTCGGTTTTGTAGGGCGCGACGACCCGGCGCGCCAGGATCGTTCCCGTTCGGAGCGTCGGCGGTTCCACGCTTAAAGCAGCGTCATCTGCTCCTCCCCCCGATCCTCCTCCTTGAGGAGGGCCCCGGCGGCGGGGAGGGAACGGGCCCGGTAGCGGGCGGCGTTGACGATGTGGGTGGCGGCCAGGGGCTTCGCCCACTCCACCTTATGCCGGGCCTTCACCGCCATGACACCCACACCCTGGGTGTTCCGGGTGGTCTTGGGAGTGAGGGAGGCGGTATGGAACACCACGCACCGCCCGTCCGAGCTGCCCACCGCCATCTCCTGATCCTCCGGGAGCAGGCAGGCGGACACCAAGGGGAACTTGTCGCAGTAGGCCCCGGTGAGCTTCCGCCGCCGGGTCTGGGTCTGGTAGGCGGACAGCTCCACCCGGGCGGCCTTGCCGTTGTCGAAGAAGAACAGCACATGGGCGGAGTAGTCCCCCGGGGCGCAGGCCCAGACGAACTTTTCCTCCGGATCCATCCCCAGCTTGGCGGGCAGGTAGTCGCCCAGCACGCTGGCCTTGGCGTCGTCGAAGTCGCTGAGGCGGGTCTTGTAGCACTGCTGAGCGTCGGTGAACACCAGCAGCTCGTCCCCGTTGACCCCCTCCCACTGGAGGTAGGGCCCGTCCCCCTCCTTGTACTTCTGCTCCCCGCTCATGCGCAGGGACTGGGGGGTGATCTTCTTGAAGTACCCCTCCCGGGAGATAAAGACATTCACCGGATAGGCGGGGATCTCCTCGGCCGCGGCGGCTTGCACCTCCACCGCCTGCTGGTACTCATAGACGATCTCGGTGCGCCGGGGGACGGCGTACTTCTTCTTGACGTTTTGCAGCTCCTCGGTGATGATCCGTTTGATCCGGTCGGGGGAGTTGATGATCTCCTTCAGGTCGGCGATCTCGTCCTCCAGGGAGGCGGTCTCCTCCGTCCGCTTGAGGATATACTCCTTGTTGATGTTGCGCAGCCGGATATCCGCCACGTACTCCGCCTGGATCTGGTCGATGCCGAAGCCGATGATCAGGTTGGGCACCACTTCGGCCTCCTCCTCCGTCTCCCGGATGATGCGGATGGCCTTGTCGATGTCCAGCAGGATGCGCTTCAGGCCCTTGAGCAGGTGGAGCTTCTCCTCCTTCTTCTTGCAGATGTGCCAGGTGCGCCGCCGCACCCCGTCCATCCGCCAGGCGATCCACTCGTCCAGGATCTCCCCCACTCCCATCACCCGGGGCACCCCGGCGATGAGGATGTTGAAGTTGCAGGAGAAGGTGTCCTGCAAGGGTGTGGACTGGAACAGCCGGGCCATCAGCTTGTCCGGATCCGTCCCCCGCTTCAGGTCGATGGCCAGCTTCAAGCCGTTCAGATCCGTCTCGTCCCGCATATCGGCGATCTCCCGGATTTTGCCCCCCTTCACCAGCTCCGCCACCTTGTCCAGGATGGCCTCCACGGTGGTGGAATAGGGGATCTCGTAGATCTCGATGACGTTGTCCGCCTTGCTGTACCGCCACCGGGCCCGCAGCTTGACGGGCCCCCGGCCGGTGCGGTAGATCTCCGCCAGCCCGGTGGCGTCGTACAGCAGCTCCCCGCCGGTGGAGAAGTCCGGGGCCTTCAAAATGCCCAGCAGATCCACCCCGGGGTTCTTCATGTAGGCGATGGCCCCGTCGCACACCTCGCCCAGGTTGAACCCGCACAGGTTGGACGCCATGCTGACGGCGATGCCCTGGTTGGCGGACACCAGCACGTTGGGGAAAGTGGTGGGCAGCAGGGTGGGCTCGGTGAGCTTGCCGTCGTAGTTGGGCACGAAGTCCACCGCGTCCTGGTCGATGTCCCGGAACAGCTCCTGGCAGATGGGGTCCAGCCGCACCTCGGTGTACCGGGAGGCGGCCCAGGCCATGTCCCGGGAGTACACCTTGCCGAAGTTGCCCTTGGAGTCCACCAGGGGGTGGAGCAGGGCCCCGTAGCCCCGGCTGAGGCGCACCATGGTGTCGTAGATGGCGGCGTCCCCGTGGGGGTTGAGCTTCATGGTGGCCCCGACGACATTGGCGGACTTGGTGCGGCTGCCGCCCAGCAGCTTCATCTGGTACATGGTGTACAGCAGCTTCCGGTGGGAGGGCTTGAAGCCGTCGATCTCCGGGATGGCCCGGGAGACGATGACGGACATGGCGTAGGGCATATAGTTGAGCTCCAGCGTCTCGGTGATGGGCTGCTCCAGCACCTGGGCCCGCAGGCCCAGGACGTTAGGGTTGTCCACCTTTTTGGGCCCCTTTTGTTCCGGGGTTTTCTTCTTGGCCAATGGGATCAGTCCTTACTCTTGGTTTGGGGGCAGGGCGCGCACGGTGTTTTTGCCGTAGTAATTGGCGCAGGCGATGTTGGGGAAGCTGTCCGGGATCTCCTCCAGGTTGAAGGCGTAGAGCAGGGGCGGGCGGACGGGCAGGGCGTCCACCACCACGTCCGGCCCGGAGGCGGAGTCAGACAGGATCCGGTCCCACTCCAGCACGGCGGCGTCATAGGCCCGGGCGGAGCCGTCCGCCAGCGCCCGGACGCACTGGCCCGACGTGGTGTTGGGGAGGGTGAGGATAAAGCCGATGCAGCCCAGGGCCAGCCCCAGGGCTGCCAGTCCCCGGCCCAGCTGGGGCGGGGGAGTGCGTCCCTGCCGCTCCAGGCGTCGGCGCAGCCAGCCCAGCCAGTAGCCCAGGCACAGTATGGTCAGCCACAGATAACTGTCGTATACGATATTGCGCAGCCGTCCCGGCCCGGGGGCGGCCAGGGCATAGAGGTGGGGGGCGTTCTGGCAGGCCAGGGCCAGGAAGAACACCGCCGTAGCCAGCCCAGGCAGGGGAAAGGAAAAGCCCGTCCCCCCCGCCGCCCGCCACAGCAGGGGAATCAGGAGGATCAACAATGCCAGGGTGGGCAGGTTGAACCAGCCCACCATGTCCTCCCCCGCCAGGGTGAGGGAGCGCAGCACAGCCTGTACCGGCCCCAGCCCCTCAGAGGACGCCTGCCGCACCTGGTTGCCCGGAGCCAGGGCGTTGATCAGGAAACCGGTGATCAATACCACCTCCACCAGCAGGGGCTGCCAGACCTTCCTTTTGTCCCGGAGCAGGGTCAGCAGGACAAAGCCCGCCGTCAGCAGGCAGGCAAACAGGCCGGAGACGTAGTTTCCCCCGCCGATGATTGCCGCCAGCACCACCGCCACCCCCAGCCACAGCCCCGGCCTCCCGGGGTTGAGCTGAAGCTGGAGCCGGATCAGGCAGCAGGCCAGCAGCAGGGTGAGGCAATAGAACAGGGTGTAGTAGGTGGAGCCGTTCCACCAGAAGAAGGCCTGGTGGGGGCTGGGCTGAAACTGGATGGTTACCAGCAGCAGCCCCGCCGCAAAGCCCAGCCACGCCCCCCGGCCCTGCCCCAGCCACCGCCGCAGCAGGGTGTGGGACAGGGCCAGGGTAGACAGGATCAGGGCGGACAGCAGCACCACGGGGGTGAGGAGGTAGGCCCCCTCGGAGATCAGCCCCGGCTGGAGGGCCATCACCGCCGTCCCGGCGTAGGTGCCCTGCCAGCCGAAGTAATAGCGTTTGACGGTGTAGAGCAGGGCGGTGAGGGGGGTGCGCCCGTCCGCCGCCGAGTGGTGGATCCACTCGGAGAAGGCGTAATCGTCCCCGTAGGGATGGGCGCAGTCCCCCACCAGCAGGATGGGGATCACCGACAGCAGCAGCGCCCCCAGGAGGGCCGCTGCCGGCCAGTTTTGTCTGAGCTTCGCGCCCATGGGGGATCACGCCTTTCCTTTTGGACGCCCTCCCCCCTCACAGGGGGGAGGGCTTTCTATGGCTCAGGGATTCAGCAGCGCCCCGGCCTCCACCACGTTGGAGCCCTCGGGGGGCTGATCCTCGGGGGTATCGGTGGTGGTGCCCCAGGTCTGGGTGAGGGTCAGCTTGCCCTCGCACAGATTGGCGATGTGGAGGCTCATGTTCAGGGTGGCGTTCCCAGCGTCCTGCTTCGCGTCCATGGTGAGCTTGACGGCGGGCACGCCGGCCTGGGCCGCGGTCTCCACGGTGCAGGTCACGTCAACCTTGCCCTTGTTGTCCACCTTCATGGTGATCTGGTACTCCTTAAAAGCGGCCTTGGCCTCCTCCAGGTCGCCAGCCTCAAGGCCCATGCCCTCGTACAGCGCCATCAGATCGTCCACGCCGATGGTGCGGGTGGACACGCCGCCAGCGGTGGTGAAGGTGTCGTCCCCGTAGAGGGTGGCCATCATCTTCACCGTGGCGTCCAGAGCGGCTACGCTGATCACAGAGTTTTTGTCCAGCACAGCCGTCAGGGCGGAGCCTACGGTGGTCTCCCCGGTCTGGGCAAAGGCCATCTCGCTCAGCTCAGCGCCCAGATCCAGGCCCAGCCACACGTTGTCCACCCCGGCCAGCTCATCCAGGCAGGCCATCCGGAACCAGCCCAGGCCCTTCCGAGTCAGGATGAGCTCCATGTCCTCCAGGCCGTCCAGCAGCAGCCCGACCTGCTCGCTCACAGCGGCGGTGTCCCCCTCGGGGGCGTTGGCGCTGATCAGCAGCTTCACCAGCTCGTCCTTCACGTTGTCGGACAGCTTCAGGGACATTTGGGCGCTGGCCGCCTCCGTGTTGAAGATCTGCTTGGCGGTCAGGTTGGCAGTATAGGTCTTGTTGCCGTTGATGGTGTCGAAGGCGGTGACGGTCAGGTTTCCCTTCACGTCGGCCTGGTAGTTTTTACCCTCCTCTATGGCTACGCCCTGATTGGCCTGCACCTTGTTCAAAATGGTAAAGTCCTTATCGATCTCTGCCGCCAGGGCGTCCTGATCCAGCAGCACAGCGGTCTGGAACTCGCCGTCCCAGCCCACCTCATAGCCCAGGATCTCGCCCAGGAAGCGCACAGGCACATAGGTGCGCCCGCCCTTGATGTAGGGCGCGCAGTCCATGGGGAACAGCTGCCCATCGCCGGGCCGCTCGCCGCCGGTGTACTCGGTGAGCACCTCGCTGCTGCCGGGGGTGAAGGTCAGGCGAACCCCGTTGGCCTCACAGATCACCTTGCCGTCCGCCATATTCGCTTTGCCCTCCAGGGCCTCCACGATGGGGCGGACGGGCACCATGGTGCGGCCCCCTGCCACCTCCGGGGCGGCGTCGGGGAACTTCACATAGACCCCGTTCACCATCACGCCGATCTGCCCGGGCACGCCGCCCAGGGCGGTCTTGAAGGCGTTGACGTCAGTGGGCTCGCTGGGGATGATCACAGTGGGCCCGTCCGCGCCGCCGATGATGCCGCTGATGGGGATGGCGTCCCCCGGAGTGTAGGTGGGCACAGGCTCACCGTCCACCGTGTAGGCGCCGTCCACAGGGGCGGGGGCCGCGAAGGCAGGAACCGCCAGAGACAGGGCCATAGCCAGGGACAGCAGCAGTGCAAACAGTTTCTTCATCTTGCTTCCTCCTTTTTGTGGCTTGTGGGTTTCTATTGTTATGCCGCGCCCGCGGCATGGGGAACGGGTTAGGAGATGTCCGCCAGCTCCAAATACTTATACCCTGCGTCCGCGATGTGATCCTTCCTCCCCTGGAGGTCGTTGCCCAGGAACATCTCAAACACCTGGGCGGTGCGCTCCACATCCTCGGGCATTACCTTGATCAGCCGCCGGGTGTCCGGGCTCATAGTGGTCAGCCACATCATGTCCGGCTCGTTCTCGCCCAGACCCTTGGAGCGCTGCA
>CAJTYK010000015.1 GCA_910584285.1 uncultured Oscillospiraceae bacterium | reverse complement strand
GGCGCTGAGCGCCGGTGGCGCTCGTCCAGCGCCGACCGAGCCGAAGGCGAGACCCCCCTGCCAAGGAAAGGAATCCTGCGATGAAAACCGTAACGTTATATACCGACGGCGCCTGCTCGGGCAACCCCGGCCCCGGGGGCTGGGGGGCCATCCTCATGCTGGGCGAGCATAAGAAGGAGCTCAGCGGCGGTGCGGCGAGCACCACCAACAACCGCATGGAGCTCACCGCCGTGATCCGGGGGCTGGAGGCCCTAAAGGAGCCCTGTGTGGTGGATCTCTACTCTGACTCCAAATATGTGATCGACGCCCTGGAAAAGGGCTGGGCCAGGGGGTGGAAAGCCCGCGGTTGGATCAAATCCGACAAGAAGCCCGCCCTAAACCCTGACCTGTGGGGGAGGCTGCTGGAGCTGTGTGAGATCCACACCGTCAACCTCCACTGGGTTAAGGGCCACGCCGACAACCCCTTTAATAACCGCTGCGATGAGCTGGCGGTGTCCGAGTGGCAGAAATTGAAATAACTACCCGCGACGCGGGGGAAAATAAAGAAAGAAGGTAGTAAAATGGGTAAATTTGTGATTTCCAAGGCGAAGAATGGCGAGTACACCTTTAACCTGAAGGCAGGTAACGGCGAGGTGATCCTGTCCGCCTCCGAGACCTACGCCTCCCTGGACAGCTGCAAGGCCGGGGTGGAGTCTGTGCGGAAGAATGCCACCGCCCACGTGGAGGATCAGACCAAGGAGGGCTTTGAGCAGCTCACCCATCCCAAGTTTGAGCTGTACGCGGACAAGGCCGGGGAGTTCCGCTTCCGCCTGAAGGCTCGCAACGGCGAGAACATCGGCCGCGGCGAGGGCTACAAGGCTAAGGCCAGCGCCTTAAACGGCATCGCGTCCATCGGGAAGAACGCCCCGGAGGCCGATGTGCTGGTGGAGGAGGAGTAACCCGCTGCGGCAGGAGATGGATGCGGTGGACAAAAGGCGCCGGGTGTGGTATGATAGTTAGTAAGAGGTGAGACAGATGCTTGATGAAAAGGATATACAGATTATTTCTCAGCTTCTCAACCAGCAGCTTTCCCAGCAACTTTCCCAGCAGAAAAAGGAGATTAAGAGCGAGATCATGCACGAAGTCAGGCTGTTGATGGAAAACTACTTCGACCCCAAGTTTAATGCCCTCGCCGATGACCTGGAGTTGCTTAAGGAGAAGGTCATAGGCCGGGAGGAGTTGGAAAAACTGGAGGAAAACTCCGACCGGTTGGATGTGCTGGAAGCAGCTGTCAAGGTTCACACTCGGGAGATCGAAACGCTCAAGAAGGCCAACCACATCGCGTAAATAGAGAAAGCGCCGGGAGGGTATCCCGGCGCTTTCTCATTTCTGCTTTTTGTCCAGCTGCTCGAAGTGTTTTTTCATGATGAGGTTGATATAGCTGGAGACGGAGCGATCCTGCAATTCCGCCCGCTCTTTAATTTTTTCTAAAATCGGTTGATCTATTGTGATGCTTATTTTGTTTTTTAACGGTTTCATTTTATCACCTGCAAAAAGTATACCATGGAGTATTATTTAGTATTGACTTTTCGCTTCAAGTAGGATAATATCTTTCTAAAGGAAGTGAATAAAATGAATGAAATCGAGTTTGACATGGCCCTTGCCAAGTTTTTGGATGACGAGAAGTGCGAGAAGGTCAACGAGACCCTGTACCAGATGATCCGTTCCGCCTTTACTGCCGGCTGGAAGGCGGCCTTTCAATCGGACATCGGAAAGGTCATGAACATAGAGGGCCGGAAGGAATAACCTGGATGAAAAGGCCCCCCGCCGCATGGCGGGGGGCCTGACCGCGTCTTATGGCCGTTATTCTTCCTCTTTGGCGGTGCACGCGATGTTCAATTCGTCCAGCTGCCGCTGATCCACAGAGCTGGGCGCCCCCATCATCACGTCCTGAGCGTTCTTGTTCATGGGGAAGGGGATGATCTCCCGGATAGAGTCCTCCCCAGCCAACAGCATCACCATGCGATCCACCCCCGGGGCAATGCCCGCATGGGGAGGCGCGCCGTAGGTGAAGGCGTTATACATAGCCGGGAACTTGGCCTTTACGTCCTCCTCGCCCAGACCCACCAGCTGGAAGGCCTTGATCATGATCTCCGGGTCGTGGTTTCGCACCGCGCCGGAGGACAGCTCTACACCGTTGCACACCAGGTCGTACTGGTCAGCGGTGATGCTCAGCGGGTCGAGCTCCCCGGCGATGGCCTTCTCAATGGTGGCCAGCCCGCCGGAGGGCATGGAGAAGGGGTTGTGGCAGAACTCCAGTTCCCCGGACTCCTCCCCAATCTCGTACATGGGGAAGTCCACGATCCAGCAGAACTCGTACCGCTCCACGTCCATGTGGCCGGGGCAGAAGGCCCCCAGCTTGTTGCGCAGCACGCCAGCGGTCTTTTGAGCAGCCAGCAGCTTGCCCGCCGTCAGCCCCACGAAGCAGCCGGGGGTGAGTCCCAGCGCCTGTACCACCTGATCCTTGATGGGCTGGACGAACTTGGAAATGCCGCCCACCATCTCCCCGTTCTCGTCATAGCGGAACCAATACGCCTTCTCGCCGGACTGCACCTCCACATCGGCGCACAGCTTGTCAATCTGCTTCCGGGTGCCCTCGAAGCCGGACACCACAATGGCCTTGACCGTGTTCCCTTGGAAGGGGCCGAAGCCGCAGCCGCTCAGCAACGCCGTGGCGTCGGTGACGGTCAGGTCAATCCGCAGGTCGGGCTTGTCGGAGCCATACTTGTCCATAGCCTCCAAATAGGGGATGCGGGCGAAGGGGGCGGCGGAGGCCACATTGTATTTGCCGTATTCGGCGAAGATGGGGGGGAGAACACGCTCCAGCACGGCGAACACGTCCTCCTGGCCGGCGAAGGCCATCTCCATATCCAGCTGATAGAACTCGCCGGGGGAGCGGTCGCCCCGGGCATCCTCGTCCCGGAAGCAGGGGGCGATCTGGAAATACCTGTCGAAGCCGGAAGCCATGAGCAGCTGCTTGAACTGCTGGGGGGCCTGGGGCAGGGCGTAGAACTTGCCGGGGTGTTTCCTGCTGGGCACCAGGTAGTCCCGGGCCCCCTCCGGGGAGGAGGCGGTGAGGATGGGGGTGGTGATCTCCAAAAAGCCCTCAGCCAGCATGGCGGCCCGGAGGGCGGCGACGACGTTGCACCGCAGAATGATGTTGTTCTTCACCTCGGGGTTGCGCAGGTCGAGATAGCGGTACTTGAGCCGAATGGACTCGTCCGCCTCCCGGGAGCGGCCCACCTGGAAGGGTAGCTCGTTGTGCTGACAGCGGCCCAGCACCTCGATTTTGGAGGGCACCACTTCGATGTCGCCGGTGGGCAGCTTGGGGTTCTTGCTGTCCCGCTCCCGGACCACGCCCTCCACCGAGATGGTGGACTCCTTGTTCAGGCCCTTCACTGCGGCCATCATGTCCTCGGTCTCCAGCACGATCTGGGTGGTGCCGTAGAAGTCCCGGAGGACGACAAAAGCCAGATTCTGGCCCACCTCCCGGACATTTTCCATCCAGCCCACCAGCTTGACCTGCTCCCCCACGTGTTCCATGCGCAGGTCGTTGCAGGTATGGGTGCGTGATTGAACCATTGGAATCATCTCCAAGTTGTAAAATCTTTCTATTTGATAACCTCCGGTTAATTTTTCTGGAGGGTATCATACGCTTGCAGGACAGCAACCAAAGCGTCATATACGCCACTGTCTGTCTGGAAGGTCCGAACGCCTTCCTGCCCGTTGTTCAGCGTGTGGACAATAACCTGCCCGTTGCTGTAGATGGAGATACCGAGATCCCTCGGCTCCTGGATGACGCGCAGGTAGACGGATCCCTGTGCGCCCTGGATGAGCCAGCTGTGGCTTCGGAAGGCCGTGCGGCTCAGCAGGTTGCGCAGATCTGCCCGGTAGCCTTCGCTGGTGAGGGCATTCTGGATGGCTTCGCCCATGGGACCTTGGATGTCCTTTTCCTGGTATTGCCAGCAGATCTCTGCCTCCTGACCGCTGTTGACGGCGGGAAGGGAAAGGGATGCGTAGATGATTGTGCCTCCTTTGATTACGGCACGATCCCAGCTCCGGGGCTGGACATACCACACGCAGAACAGGATAATTCCCACGAGCACAGCGGCGACAGCGGTGATCCTGTTCCGCTTGATCCGTTGAAGCTCCTTTACGCTCTGCTGGAGCCGTTCTCGAATCTCCTGCTCCTTATCCTCCTCGGGGGAGATGGTCACCGGGGCGCGCAGCTTATCCAGCTCGGCCCGGCAGGCGGGGCAGTTCTTCAGATGCTCCTGCACCAGCTCTGCGCTCTCCTCGCTGGCCGCCCCGTCCTCGTACAGGGGCAGCAGATCCCGGATGACCCCGCAGCTAACCTCTTTCACGGTTGATCGCCTCCATATGCTCCATAATCTGTACCTTGGCCCGGTAGAAGGTCACCCGCGCCCAGTTGGCGCTCTTGCCGAACAGCCGCCCGATCTTCTCGTAGGGCAGCTCCCCGAACACCCGCAGGGTGAACACCTCTTTGTAGGGCTCCGCCATGCTGTGGAGGAACTGGTGGATGGCAAAGGCGGTCTCCTCGTCCTCCACCTTGTCCTCGATGCGCACACCGCTGGGAAGCTCCTGGGGGAGATCTTCCGCGGAGATGATGCGCTTGTGGGCGCGGCAGTAGGAGTACCAGGCGTTGCGGGCGATGGTGAATAGCCAGGCCCGGACGTCCTTGGAGCCGTCAAACCTGTCCACGGCCTTCAGGGCTTTGAAAAAGGTCTCCTGGGTGATCTCCTCCGCCAGGGCCTCGTCCTGGGTGAGCCCCCGGGCGAAGCGGTAGACGTCCCGGAAATACCGCCGGTAGATCTCCTCAAACAGCATGGCCTCCACCCCCTTCACCTTACTAACGCACAAGAGGCGGGTTTGTTACAGATGATTTGAGCTTTTTTGCGATCAGCCGCTCCTTTCCTGTTCAGGTGTGCTCCGGCTCCCGGATGGGCGGGGCGGAACGGGCCGCCGCCAGCCCGGCCAGAATCTGCGCCGCCGCCTCGTCTGGGGCAACCAGCGTCTGTTTTCCGGTGGTCATGTCTTTCAGGGAGGCTTTCCCCTGAGTAATTTCATCCTCGCCCAATAACAGGATGTAGGGCACGCCCAGCTTGTCGGCGTAGGACATTTTTTGCTTGAACTTCTTCTGTTCGGTGTAGAGCTGGGTGCGAACCCCCGCCTCCCGCAGTCCAGTGGCCAGGGCGATGGCGGGGGAGAGATCCTCCGTCATAGGCAACACCAGCACATCGGCGGGGGCGGTGGTCACCGCGTCGTTCAGGTAGTTCTGCTCCTGGAGCACGTAGAACAGCCGGGTGAGGCCGATGGAAATTCCCACGCCGGGGAGTTGTTTGTCAGTATAATATTCCGCCAGGTTGTCATACCGTCCCCCGGAACAGATGGAACCGATCTCCGGATGATCCAGCATAAAGGTCTCATATACGGTGCCGGTGTAGTAGTCCAGCCCCCGGGCGATGGTGAGATCCACCGCGAACTTTTCCTCGGTTACCCCGAAGGCGTTCAGGTACTTCACCACGGTGTTCAGCTCGTCCAGGCCGGCATCGAACAGCTCGTGGCGATCCTTGTATTCCTCCAGGGCGGAAAGAACCACTTGATTACTTCCAGTAATGGAGATAAACTTCAAAATCTCATCTGCCTGCTCCCCGGTGAGGGCCAGTACCTCGTCAGTCAGCAGCTCCCGCACCTTATCCGGGCCGATCTTGGGCAGCTTGTCCACCACCCGCATGATGTCCCCGGACTTGTCCGACAGGCCCAGCATAGCGTAAAATCCGCTGAGGATCTTTCGATTGTTCACCCGGATCTGGAACCGCTTCAGCCCAAGGGCTGTAAAGGTGCGACAGATGATGGCGGGGATCTCCGCCTCGTTCACAATGTCCAGCTTGCCGTCTCCAATGACGTCGATATCCGCCTGGTAGAACTCCCGGAACCGGCCCCGCTGGGCCCGCTCCCCCCGGTACACCTTGCCGATCTGGAACCGGCGGAAGGGGAAGGACAGCTCGGCGTAGTGGAGGGCCACGTATTTGGCCAGGGGAACGGTGAGGTCAAAACGGAGGGATAGGTCGCTGTCCCCCTTGTGGAAGCGATAGATCTGTTTTTCCGTCTCACCGCCGGCCTTGGCCAGCAGCACCTCGCTGGCCTCGATGATGGGGGTGTCCAGCGGGGTGAAGCCGTACAGGGCATAGGATTGACGGAGCAGCTCCGCCATCCGGTCAAACTTCATCTGATCGGCGGGGAGCAGCTCCATAAAACCGGACAGCGTCCGGGGTTTCTGTTTAGCCATGGACAGGTCTCCTTATACTTTCAAAGGCTTGGTGGGCTTGATGATCTCCCGCCAGTCCAGGTCGCCCCGGGCCAGCCCGTGGATGAGCATTTCTGCGGTGGCGGCGTTGGTGGCCATGGGCACGTTGTGCTGATCGCACAGGTTGTTGATATAGTGGAGATCCTTGTCCAGATCCTCTGAGTTGGGATCGTTGAAGAACAGCACCATGTCGATCTCGTCGTAGGCGATCCGGGCGCCGATCTGCTGGCTCCCCCCCTGGGCATGGGCCAGGAACAGCTGTACGGGCAGGCCGGTGGCCTCGGCAACCTGACTGCCGGTGTCGTGGGTGGCGCAGACCGTGTGCTTGGACAGGATGCCGCAGTAGGCAATGCAGAACTGCACCATCAATTCCTTTTTGTTGTCGTGGCTCATCAGCGCGATGTTCATGAAACCCTTCCTTTCCCAGAGGTGCTGAGCGCCCTGCTGCGGCTCTCAGGCGTGGTGTTGTGGCGGACAATCGCAGGGGAATATTTCAAGTCAGCGGATGCGCAGCAGGGGCACGCGCTGGCCCAAAATTCGTTTGGAGATGTTGAGGTAGGCGTGGGCCGCCCGCCTGTGGGAGGCCAGCACCAGCGGGACCCCTGCGGCGGCGGACAGGGTGACGGCGGCGTCCTCGGGCACCACGCCCAAGAGGGGCAGGCCCGCCGCATCCATGGCGTTGTCGATGGAGGTGCGCAGCTTCCGGATGAGCCGGGGCTGCACCCGGTTCATCACCAGGTGAAGCTGGGGCAGATCGTGGAGCTCCGCCACCGCCCGCTGGGCGTCCCGCAGGGCGGCGGGATCCACGGCAGACACCACAATGGCTCGGTCGGCTGCGGCCCGGGCCAACTGGAAGCCCACGCCTAAGCCCGCCGGGGAATCCATGAACACGTAATCAAAGGCGTCCTTCGCCTCGTCCACCAGCTCCCGGAACCGCTGGGAGTCCAAGCCGTCCCCGTCCAAGGGGGCGGTGAGCAGGAACAGGCCCTTAATTTCGGGCTGCTCCACCGCGGCGGACAGCAGGGAGCAGCGGTAGGCCATCACGTCAGAGAAGTCCATTACCGCCCGGTCGGATAGGCCCAGCACCAGATCCAGGTTACGCAGGCCCACGTCCAGGTCGACGCACAGCACCCGGCGGCCCAGGGCGGCCAGGCAGGAGGCAACCCCCGCGGTGAGGGAGGTTTTCCCCGTGCCGCCCTTTCCCGATGTGATCATGAGGGCGCATCCCATGGGGTCTCCTCCTTTCAAATGCGCTATGCAAAGCATACCACAAATACGGGAAAATGACAACAAATTTTTGAATAGAATTTTCAAAAACGGCGGTTTTTTGGGAAATTGCGATCTGCGAGTTGCAAAAGGGTGAACCGCCCCTCACCGAGGTGCGGAGGCCGCCTTTTGCCCCTCCTTTTGAATTTTTGCCCATCGCCGGGGGTATTGAGACGGGGTGGCCGCGATTTTCTCGATCCGCACCACCCGGTGGGTCACCTGAGTGTGGGGGATGGCGTAGTCCTCCACTCCTGCCAGCTGTCCGCCCAGAGCCTGGATCAGCGGCCCGGCCTGCTCCAGCTCCCGGCCGCAGTCCGTCCCCTTCATGGCCAGAAACCAGCCCCCCACCTTGACAAAGGGCAGGCACAGCTCCGCCAGCACCCGCAGGTCGGCCACCGCCCGGGCGGCGGCGAAGTCAAATTGCTCCCGATGTGCCGGATCCCGGCCCGCCTCCTCCGCCCGGGCCTGGAGGGCGCAAGCGTTGGCAAGGTTAAGGACTTTACAGGTTTCCCCCAGCCATTCCACCCGCTTGTTCAGCGAGTCCAGCAGGGTGACCCTCAGGGAAGGGGCCAGCACAGCCAGGGGCACGCCAGGAAACCCCGCCCCGGTGCCCACGTCGATGAGGGTTTTGCCCTCAAAATCGGCGCAGTTCAGCAGGGCGGCGCAGTCCAGCATATGCAGGGTGGCCACGTCCTGGGGCTCGGTGATGGCGGTGAGGTTCATCACCCGATTCTTTTCCACCAGCAGCGCCCCGTACCGGGCCAGCAGGGCGGGGGCCTCCTGGGGGACGCGTCCGGCCTGACCCAGCTGGGCCAGGCCGGTTTGTATCAGCGCTTCCATTTGTCATACCCCCAGAGCGGCCAGCAGGGCGGGCAGGCCCAATGCCAGCCCCAGCCCCACCCCGGCGGCGCACAGGATCAGCCCCAGCACACCACCCGGGATACCTCCGGGGCAGATCCCCAGCTTCATCCGCCGGACGAGCACCACGGCGAGGGTGATGGATACGGGCACCAGAAACAGGGGAAAGGTGCCGGGTAGCTCCCGCCCGCCGGTGTAGATGGCGAAGGTGATCACAAAGGAGGTCATGAGCACGTACACAATGCCCATCCAGGCGGCGGCCCGCTTCTCAAAGGAGGCGGGGGTATAACTGCTTTCCTGCCGGGGGGCGTCGCCGGTATTGGGATCAGCCATTTCCTTTCTCCTTCAAGAGATCCCGGATCTCGGTGAGCAGCTTTTCCTCGTTGGAGGGCTCCGGCGGGGGAGGGGGCGCGTCCTCCTCCTTCTTTTTGGCGGCGTCCATGACCCGGTTCACCGCCTTAACGATGCAGAACACTACCAGGGCCAGGATCAGAAAGTTGATGACGGCAGAAATAAAACTGCCGTAGTTCAGGGTGTTGGGGGGTGCGTCGGCCGCCACCGCGTGAAAGGTGGGCAGGGCCACGCTCATGGCAGAGAAGTCCACCCCACCCAGGAAGATGGACACGATGGGCATGATGATATCGTTGGTCAGGGAGGTGGTGATGGTGGAGAAGGCGCCGCCGATGATCACGCCCACCGCCAGCCCCAGCACGTTGCCCTTGCTGATGAACTCCTTGAATTCGTGAAAGAATTTCTTCATGGGGCCCCTCCCTAAAATTCCGGATCGAAATCGTCGGCGGTGGCCTCGTCGGCAGCGGCCTGGGCCTCATCCGCGGCGGCCTGTAGCTCGTCGGCGGCCGCCTGGGCCTCGTCGGCGGCGGCCTGGAGGTCATCGGCCACAGTCTGAAGCTCCTCCGGATCCAGGGCGGCCTCGGCGGGATCGTCGGTGAACATCTCCGACTCCCGGACGGCCCCGGCCAGCTTGCGGCCCAGATCGGTAAGCACGCCCTCGCCCAGGTTGACGCCGATATCGACGGTCTTGCTCTCCTGGTTGGTGTCTACATCCACCGAGAGCAGCAGGGACTGGAAGGTCTGTTTGCCGGTCTCCTCATTCTTCCGGTAGCGGACGGGGACAAGGGCGGCCAGGGCGGCGACGCCAAGGGCTTTCCAGAATGCTTTCATGGGAATCTCTCCTTAAAAATTAGTGTTCCGGACGGATAGGGCCAGGGGGAACCCGCCCCTATAAGAATATGCGGTGGGTCGCTCACTTTTTCGGGATCAGCACCTGGGTGCCGCCCATGTAGGGCTGGAGCACCGCAGGGATCTTCACCGAGCCGTCGGCCTGAAGGTTATTTTCCAGCAGGGCGATGAGCATACGGGGAGGCGCGGCCACGGTGTTGTTCAGGGTGTGGGGCAGGTAGGTGCCCCCCTCGCTCCGGACGCGCATTTTCAGGCGGCGGGCCTGGGCGTCGCCCAGGTTGGAGCAGGAGCACACCTCGAAATACTTCTTCTGCCGGGGGCTCCACGCCTCGATGTCGCAGGACTTCACCTTCAGGTCGGCCAGATCGCCGGAGCAGCACTCCAGCTGGCGCACCGGGATGTCCATGGAGCGGAACAGCTCCACGCTGTACCGCCACATCTTCTCGTACCACGCCATGGAGTCCTCCGGCCTGCAGACGACGATCATCTCCTGCTTCTCGAACTGGTGGATGCGGTACACCCCCCGCTCCTCAATGCCGTGGGAACCCTTTTCCTTCCGGAAGCAGGGGGAGTAGGAGGTCAGGGTCTGGGGCAGGGTGTCCTCGGGGATCATCTGGTCGATGAACTTGCCGATCATGGAGTGCTCGCTGGTGCCGATAAGGTAGAGATCCTCTCCCTCGATCTTGTACATCATGGCGTCCATGTCGGTCTGGGACATGACCCCCTCCACCACGTTGCCGTGGATCATGAAGGGAGGCACGCAGAAGGTGAAGCCCTTGCCGATCATGAAATCCCGGGCGTAGGCCAGCACCGCCTCGTGCAAACGGGCAATATCCCCCATCAGGTAGTAGAACCCGGCGCCGGACACGCGGCCCGCCGCGTCCATGTCCACCCCGTTGAAGCGCTCCATGATCTCGGTGTGGTAGGGGATCTCAAAGTCGGGCACCACCGGCTCCCCGAACCGCTCCACCTCCACGTTGGCGGAGTCGTCGGGGCCGATGGGCACAGAGGGGTCGATGATGTTGGGGATCTGGAGCATGATGTGCCGGATCTGGGCGGCCAGCTCCCCCTCCAGCTTCTCCAGCTCGGCTAAGCGGTCGGCGTTGGCCTTCACCTTGGCCTTGGCCTCCTCCGCCTCCTGGAGCTTGGAGGGATCCTTCTTGGCCTGCCCCATGAGCATCCCCACCTGCTTGGACAGGGTGTTCCGGGCGGAGCGCAGGTTGTTGGCCTCGGTCATGGCGTCCCGGTTGCGGCGATCCAGCTCGATGACCTGATCCACCAGGGGGAGCTTGCCCTCCTGGAACTTCTTCCTGATGTTTTCCTTGACGATCTCCGGGTTGTCCCGGACAAATTTGATGTCTAACATAATATCACCTTTTTCTGTTTGATTACCCGTTGGTTTGTCCGGGCAGGGTAAAGGGCAGGGGGTAGTAGATATCGAGACGGTCATAGCCTGGATTCCAGCCCATCGCGCCGTTGGGGGCCCGCTGGAGGCATCCGGCGCTGATCAGCTCGGAGAGAAGGCCCTCATACAAGCTGTAGGTGGATTTGCTGACCCCGTTCCGGAGTAGCTCCGGCCAACCGGTGTCTGGATTGGACAAGGGGGTCTCCACCAGAAACTGCGTGGCCGCGTCTTGACCACGCTGCACATAGTACTCATCCAGCGCGCACCACAGGATGCCCAGAGCTGCCGTCTCCGGGTTCTCACTGGGGCCGGTGCCGGAGGGCCAGAGGGGCGTGGTGCCGTTTTGCTTGGCCATGCCGCTGCTGTACAGCACGCCCTTCTCCTCCAAAACCCGCCGAACCTCGTCGTACCGCTCCTGCTGGACGGAGTTCAGCGGGGGGGCCGCGGTGCCGCCATTGGGTATACGTTCCGGCTCGTCTTCCCCCGGCGGGCGGAGCACGCCGTCCTCCAGCGTTATCACCAGCGCCGCCATGGCCAGATCCCCGCTGGCCGCGAACCGCTCCATATAATAGAGGTATTCGCTCTGCCGAAGCCGCAGTTCCAATCTGGTGTCCTGCATAGAAGCGCGCCATTGCTCATAGACGCTGTCCAACTGCTCCTCTAAGGATTCTACTTGGTTTTGGAGCGTGTCCATGTCCCGCTGAAGCAGCTTCTTCTCATTCAGCAGGGTGTCCGCCGCCTTAATTTCCCCCACGGCGGCCTGAAGCCCGTCCAGCCTTGCGTTCACCGAAAAGAGCTGGAACCCCAGCACCAGCGCCGCCAGCACCGCCCCGCCCAGCAGGGCGCCCAGCCAGGGCAGCAGCCGCTCCGCCAGGGGGGATCTTTTCGCTGCCGGAGGCGGTGGGGGGGTGTCCTCTGGGGGCGGCGGGTCAAACTTGGGCGGATAGGAGACGGGGGAGGGGAGGGGTTTCTCCGACCGGTTCATGATTTCATCCAGAATGTCCGCCGGCGGCTTTTTTTCGTCCATGGGGCCTCCTTTCCCGACGCTTGAACCAAATTACTCCGGCTGCTCCTGCCCGGGGAGGGTAACCTCCCCCGGATCCAGCACCCCCCGTCGCTCCAGCAGGGTGATGATCTCCGCCAGCCGTTCTTCGGGGTAAAAATACTCTGTGGCGTCCAGATTTACGATGCCCAAGGTCAGATTTGCCTGGGCCAGACTCCGAACTTTTTCGACGGCCAGCTCATAATTCTTGTCCCGGAGGGCCTGCTCCAGAACGCAAAAAGCCGCCAGAGTGCTGAAGTCTTGCTGGCTGTTCAACAAGTCGTCTTCCTTCCGCTGGAGCTGCTCCTCCAGCTTGTTATACTCCTCTTGGAGCTTCTCCAGCTCGTCCGGCAGGGGGGACAGATCGGCCACCTGCTCCTCCAGCGCCGCCTTTTCCTCCTTCAGTGCGTCGATCTCCTCCATCAGCTCCGCCCGGGACAGGTTCATGGTGTCCCGCAGGTCGCTGATGGCGGTCTCGCTGCTGCGTTGCTGGATGAAGTAGGCCAGCAGCAGCAGGATGAACGCCGCCCCAAACAGCACCAGCAGATAACGATAGACGGAGGTGCGCTTGTTGGCCGGGGGTGCCTTTTTCTCTTTGCCCGGAGCAGGGGAAGGGGGGTCCTCGCCCTCCGGGGGCGTTTCGGGCGCGTCCTTCGGTTCTTCCCCGGCGGGCTTATTCCGGGTGTCCTTTTGTTCGGCCGGGGATTTGTCAAGGATGGATTCCAGCAGATCCGCCTCCGGCGTTTCACGTGAAACATCGGGCCGGGGCTCGGTGGACTGGTGTTTGTCGCTCACGCTTCAACGCCCCCTTTCTCCGGCTGCTGGGCGGGCTTGAGCTGGGCCAGCTGCTCCAGCAGGTCGTTCAGGTCGTCCACATTATAATATTCCAGCTCCAGCTTCCCCTTTTTCCGCCCGTTGGAGATGGTGACTTTCCGGCCCAGCCGCTGGGACAGATCCTTTTGGGCGCTCTCAATATACAGGCGGTTCTCGTCGGCGGGCTTGGGCTTTTTCTCCTTTGGGGGCTCCAGGGTGAAGTGCTTGGCGGCGCTCTCCGCCTGCCGGACGCTCATACCCTCGTCCACAATTTTTTGGGCGAAGGCGGCCTGGGCCTGCTCTCCCTCCACCATGAGGATGGCCCTGCCGTGGCCGGCGGACAGCTTCCCCTCCACCAGCAGCTCCCGCACGGCGGGGGGCAGGGCGGTGAGCCGCAGGGCGTTGGCAATGGCGGGCCGGGACTTGCCCATCCGCCGGGCCAGCTCCTCCTGGGTCAGCCCGTAGTCGGTGAGTAGGGCCAGGTAGCCCTCCGCCTCCTCCACCGGGTTCAGATCCTCCCGCTGGAGGTTTTCAATGAGGCCGATCTCCATCACCTTGCGGTCGTCCGCCTCGATGATGACTACCGGCACCTCCTTCCGGCCGGCCAGCTTAGCCGCCCGCCACCGCCGCTCGCCGGCGATGATCTGATAGTAGCCGGTGGACAGCCGCCGCACCGTCAGCGGCTGGATGATGCCATGCTCCTCAATGGAGGCGGACAGATCCGCCAGCGCCTCGTCGTCAAACCGCTTTCTGGGCTGGTTCAGCCCCGGCTCCACCTGGGAGATGGGCAGCATCACGGAGCCCGCCTCCTGGCTTTGCAGGGTGGTGGCGTCCCCCATGAGGGCGTCCAGCCCCTTACCCAGACCTTTGGCCTTTCCCATCTGGTTCACTTCCCAACGTTTTTATTTCTGTACAGCAATCGGATTTTTTGCCAAAAACTCCTTAGCCAGCGTCACATAGGCGTCCGCCCCCCGGGAGAGGGGATCGTACACCGTGACGGGCACCCCGTGGCTGGGCGCCTCAGACAGCCGGACGTTCCGGGGGATCACCGAGGCGTACACCTTGCCGGGGAGGTGCCGCTTGACCTCCTCTGCCACCTGGAGGGACAGGTTGGTGCGCCCGTCGTACATAGTCAGCACCACTCCCTCCAGCTCCAGGGCAGGGTTGAGCCGCTGCTTGGCCAGCCGGACGGTATACAGCAGATCGCTCAAGCCTTCCAGGGCGTAATACTCGCACTGCACCGGCACCAGCAGGGCGTCGGCGGCGCACAGCCCGTCCAAGGTCAGCAGCTCCAGGGAGGGGGGGCAGTCGATGAACAGGAAGTCGTAGCGATCCTTGACCTCCTCCAGCGCGTCCCGCAGCCGGAACTCCCGCCGTTCCAGCCCGATGAGCTCCACCGTGGCTCCGGACAGAGCCTTGTTGGAGGGGACCACGTCCGCCCACTTGGTGGGCACAATGGCCTTGGAGATGGGCACACCCCCCAGGATCACGTCGTAGACGCTGGGGGAGCGGGTTTTGTCCAGCCCGAAGCCGGAGGTGGCGTTGCCCTGGGGGTCGAAGTCGCACACCAGCACCCGTGCGCCCTGGGCGGTGAGGGCGGCGGCCAGATTGACGCAGGACGTGGTTTTACCCACGCCGCCCTTTTGGTTGACAACGGCAATACTTTTGCCCATAGGAGAGTCCCCCTTTGTTTCACGTGAAACGTCCGCCGCGGCAGCGGCGGGCAAAGTTCATTATATCCTGTTTGAGGGTTGATTGCAACTGTTTGGGGAAAAAAGATGGGGCGGGGCCCCTTCTGAGCCCCCTGCGGGGGTGGGCGGCACACCGGCCGGGTGTGGGGTGGGGCGGTGGGGCTGCGCCCTGCCGGGGGCGTTACTTTTCCCACGTGGGAAAAGTAACCAAAAGGACGCTTAAGGGGGCAGCCTCCCAGTGGAGACGCCCCAAAGGGCGGGCCATCTCCACAGTCGGCCTCCCCCTTAAGAATCCCCCTTTTTACGGGGGAGTCAGATCGGGGGATGGGTGGATACCCTTCCGGCGCGGTGGGGATACGGACGCGGATCCCCCTGTCGCCGCTGCCGCTGAGTGTGTGGGTACTGTTTGTGGGTGGGATCCATATTTTGTGCGCCTGGGTGTCGCGTGGTGCTTCACGGGTGCGGATTGGGCGCGCTGCTTGCACCGGGGCGAGTAGCCTGAGAAGCTCAGGCCCTGGAAAGAGAATCCCATGTTTTCAGTTACCTGAGAAACGCAGGCCCGGTGTGGGCCGGAAAAAGAAGGAAAACTAATTCGTCACCCCCAATAGCCGGTCACTCTCGCATCACTCAAAATCGGCGGATCCGTCCCACTGCCCCGGAGCATCCGCTGCACCACTCAGGCGCCAACCGAGGGAACCGCCTGTGACAGTACCCACACACGGGCGGCAGCACCAATGGGGGAGAAGCCAGTCCAGATCCTGCGCGCCGGTCACTCCCCCGCCACTCGAAATCGGCGTGCCCTTGACCTTAACGGGGGTTCTTAGGGGGTGGACGGCCTGAGAGACGCAGGGCCGCCCTTTGGCCCGTAGTCGAACCGGCGGCCACCCCCTAAGCGCGCTCTTTGGTTACTTTCTCTCGCGCGAGAGAAAGTAACCCTCGCCGGAGGCGCGCCCCCGGGGGCACCGGGAGAGGTCAGGGAAGGGGAGCATCCCCTTTCTGCCCACAAAAGGGTATTCAGGGAATTTTCCCTGAAACCATTTCCTCCACTTTTGTGTTATGATAGGTGAAAGATATCTTTCACACCAAGGAGGTGAACCCCCATTGACTGAGGAACAATTGATCAAATCCCTGGCCCGGGGCGAGCCATCCGCCTTGGAGGCGCTCATCGACCGCTATACGCCCTACGTGTCCGCCGTGATCTCCCGCATCCTGCGGGGGCGGCAGGCAGACGTGGAGGAGCTGACTGCGGACGTGTTTCTGGCGGCGTGGGACAACCGGGGAAAGCTGCGCCCCGGACAAGTGAAGGGTTACCTGGGGGCCATTGCCCGGAACCGGGCGTTCAACCTCCTCCGGGCCAGCCGGGAGAGCCTGCCCCTGGAGGACGATGTGCTGCTGCTAAAGGCGGACGGCCCTGACCGGGCGCTGGACAAGAAGGAGACCGCCCGGGTGGTGAACCAGGCGCTGTCCCGGCTGGACAAACCCCAGCGGGAGCTGTTCGTGCGCCACTACTACTACGGCCAGACGGTGCAGGAGGCAGCACTGGCTATGGGATTGAACCAGTCCACCGCCAAGACCTGGCTGCGCCGGGGGCGGGAGACGCTGAAAACCATTTTAGAACAGGAGGGCTACGGACATGAAGCAGTTGGAGATCTCCAAGCTGATGGATGAATATGTGGACAACGAGTTTTGCCCGGAGGAGGGGAGCAACCTCAGCGCGGAGGCGGTGAAGGCCAGGGTGCTGGCCCAGGCTTCCCCGGTGAAGAAGCGGCGGATGCCGCGTTGGAAAACAGCGCTGATCGCGGCGGCGCTGGCGGCGGGGGCCCTGCTGTCCATCGCGGCGGGCCTGCCCACAACGGTGTATCATCTTCTCAGCGGCGGCACCGTAACCGTCCAGCAAGGGCCAAACGGCTATAAATCCTATGATTTCTCAAATCAGTTCCCCACTGAGCCTGTGGTGTTGGAGGATGGGCGGCTCTGGCTGGTTCTGGACGGAGAGCGCACCGACATTACCGACCAGATCGACATGGAGACCCCTTATATTATGGAGCGCACGGATCCCGAAAGCGGCCTTTCCAACTTCCTGATTGTGGGCGGTACGCCGGAGGACTTTGGTTACTGTTCGTATCAGGAAACACCGTCCGGTGGGTTTGCGGGCGGTGGAAGCGGTGGCTGTTATACGCCGTATTCTACCATCGACGGGGTGCCTTATGACGCGCGGGATCTCACGCCGGAGCAGTATGAACAGAGGGATCCTGGCGGGGACTATGACGAGTGGCGGCCCTGGTATCTGAATGCCATGGAGCAACTTCGTGCGCGGGGATACAGTATCTAATGACCCCTTTCTATTTTTCTGCGCCTGTGATATAATGGACTCCCCCAACCGGGGGAGTCCCTCTGTTTGTCCCGCAAAGCCGTCCGCCCCTGGGAGCCCTCCCCCTCACTTCGGGGCAGCCATAGGCTACGGGGCGCTGATGGCTGCCTCTACGTTCCGGGGGAGGGCTCCCAGGGGCTCCGTCGAAGCGGGGCAGCGCAACTTACCTCGACGCGTTTCACGTGAAACATTAACAGCCCCGGCGGTTAGCCGCACCACTCAGGCGCCAGCCGTGGGAACCGCTTGGGAGACAGTAACCGCACACGGGCGGCAGCACAAATGGGGGAGAAGCCAGTCCAGTCTTTGCGCGCCGGCCACTCCCGAGCCATGTCCAAATCGGCGTGCCCTTGACCTTCACGGGGGTTCTTAGGGGGAGGCCGTCCTGAGAGCGGGGGCCCGCCCTTGGGGCCCACGCGAACCGGCGGCTTCCCCCTAAGCGTGTCTTTCGGTTCCTTTCTGCACGAGCAGAAAGGAACGCCCCCGGCAGGGGCCTGTGGGCCCGGAAAGGAGAACCGCCATGACCGATCAAGACTATATGCGGGAAGCCCTGAAGCTGGCAGGGGAATGTGCCCACTACGGCGACGTGCCGGTCGGCTGCGTCGTCGTCTCCCCAGACGGCGCGATGATCGGCCGCGGCCGCAACCGCCGGGAGGAGCTGGGCCGCGCCACCGCCCACGCCGAGGTGGAGGCCATCAACGAAGCCTGCGCCGCCCTGGGCAGCTGGCGGCTGGAGGGCTGCCGGCTGTACGTCACCCTGGAGCCCTGCCCCATGTGCGCCGGAGCCATCATCAATTCCCGGATCAAAGAGCTGTACTTCGGGGCCCGGGAGCAAAAATCCGGCTGCTGCGGCTCCATTTTGAACCTGTTCTGTGAGCCCTTCAACCACCACCCCCGGGTGTACGGCGGGCTGCTGGAGGAGGAGTGCCGCGCTCTGCTGGAGGGCTTTTTCCGCGCCCTGCGGGAGGGGGCGGGCCGGGGAAATTTTTCCGGATAGCCCCTTGCCGTTTCGGGAAAACTCTGGTATAGTAGACACCGCCCCGGTGGGAGCACCGGGGCGGATTTTTTGGAAAGAGGGCCGACACCATGCGTCAGAAACTCGCGGCGGTACGGGAATATGCCATGCTCACCCTGGGCACCTTCCTGGTGGCCGCCGGCGTCTACTTTTTCAAGTTCCCCAACCAATTTAACACCGGCGGCGTCACCGGTCTGGCGGTGATCCTCAATGCGGCCATACCGGCGGTGAGCGCCTCCACCTTTGCCTCCGTCATCAACATCGCCTTTCTGGTGCTGGGCTTTGTGGCCCTGGACAAGAGCTTTGGGGTGCGTACCGTGTACTGTTCCATTCTGTTCTCGGTCATTCTGTCCGGGCTGGAGTGGCTGTGCCCCCTGACCGCCCCGCTGACGGATCAAAAGACCCTGGAGCTGTTCTTTGCAGTGATCCTGCCCTCCCTGGGCTCGGCCATCCTGTTCAATCTACAGAGCTCCACCGGTGGCACCGACATCCTGGCCATGATCCTCAAGCGGTTCAGCAGCCTGGACATCGGCATGGCCCTACTGTATGTGGACGTGCTCATCGCCGCCTCCACTCTGTATTTTGTGGGTATGGAGGCAGGGCTGTACTCCATTTTGGGACTGGTGTTGAAATCGGTGGTGGTGGATTCGGTGATCGAGTCGCTGAACCGCCGCAAGAGCTTTATCGCTGTCACCGCCTGCCCAGAGGAGGTGTGCGATTTCATCACCCATAAGCTGAACCGCTCCGCCACCTTCTGGGAGGCCCAGGGGGCCTACTCCCACGAGGCCAAGTGGGTGGTGCTCACGGCGCTGTCCCGCTCCCAGGCGGTGGCGCTGCGGGTGTACCTCAAGTCGGCAGATCCCAACGCCTTCATCCTGGTGACCAACTCCAGCGAGATCTTCGGCAAGGGCTTCATGCGGGCATAAGATCAGCCCTCCCCCGTTCGGGGGAGGGCTTTCTGGTTCAAAACACCACCTGCACCAGCACCATATAGAGGATAGTGCCCCCCACAATGGACAGCATATTGTTCTTTTTCCAGAGATGGAGGGTCACCACCGCCGCCCCGGCGATGAGCCCCGGTGCCCAGCCCGCAGGCGAGGCGAAGGTGGTGCCCCGATAGCAGTAGACAATGAGCATGGCGATGACCGCCGGGGGCAGGAACCGCCCCAGATAGAGCACCACCTCCGGCGGTTTCCCGCCCCGCCCAAACAGCAGGAAGGGCAGCGCCCGGGTCAAAAAGGTTACCACGGCCATCACTGCCACCAGCGCCGCGATCTGCCCGATTGTCATAGTCCCTCGCCTCCCTTCGCGGTGTCATTCTCCTCCAGCAGGGGCCGGAGGAGGAGCAGCCCCGCCACCAAAATACCCAGGGCGGGGATCAGGAACCGCCCGTTGTCCGGGCCCAGCAGCAGCAGACAGGCCAGCGTCCCCAGCGCGCCCAGGTAGACCGGGGCGTGTTTTTTGTTGGACTGCCACTGCTCCACAGCGATGACCAGGAACAGGGCGGTCATGGCGAAGTCGATGCCCTCGGTATTGATGGTGATCAGCGCCCCCGCCACCGCGCCTAAAATGGAGCCTGCGATCCAGTAGAGGTGATCCAGCAGGGCGATGGTGAAATAGAAGTCCTTGGCGTCCACGTCTGGCGGGGCCTCCACCCCGGCCAGCAGGGCATAGGTCTCGTCGGTGAGGGAGAAGATCATATATAGCTTTCGCCAGCCCATGCCCTGGAACTTCTCCAGCATGGACAGGCCATAGACCAGATGGCGGAAGTTGATCATCAGGGTGAGAAAGGCGGCGTCCGCCAAGGGGGAGGCGTTGGCCAGCAGATCTACCCCCAGGTACTGGCCGCTGCCGGCGTAGATGGTGACGGACATAATGGCGGCCCAGGTGGGGGCAAAGCCCGCCGCCGACAGCATCCAGCCGAACACCAGGCCGATGGACAGGTAGCCCATTAGCACCGGGACGGTGTGGGGGAAGGCGGCGGACAGGGATTTTCGATTCATTGGTATCACATCCTGACAAAGAAGCGCGGAGCCACGCGGACAGGCCCGGCGCAATATAGAATAGGGAGAATTTTGACAGAATCATTATACCGTCCCACATCCCGTTGGGCAAGGGCAGGGTTTTACAGAATGTTCATTGTATTCCAGCCGGCTTTTGGGTATAATACAGTTCCCCAACGAAGATCCGATTCAATGGAGTGAAAACTGAAACCATGAAAACGCTGTTGTACATCTATAACCCCGCCGCCGGACGCAAGACGGCCAAGGCCTCCCTGTCCGACGTGGTGGAGGTCTTTTCCCGGCAGGGCTACGGGGTCACTGTCCACCCCACCCAGGGGCGGGGGGACGCCACCCAAACTGTGATCGAGCAGGGCGCCGCCTTTGACCGGGTGGTGTGCTGCGGGGGGGACGGCACCCTGAACGAGACGGTGCAGGGCCTGCTGGCCCTCCCGGCAGACAAGCGCCCGGTGCTGGGCTACATCCCGGCGGGCACCACCAACGACTTCTCCCGCACCCTGGAGCTACCCAAGGCCCTGCCCGAGCTGGCGGAGGTGGCGGGGGAGGGGACGCCCCGGCCCATCGACGTGGGGGAGGCGGAGGGGCGGCCCTTTACCTATGTGGCGGCCTTCGGGCTGTTCACCGATGTGTCCTACTCCACCCCCCAGGCCAACAAGAACCTGCTGGGCCATTTCGCCTACGTGCTGGAGGGGATGGGCCGGCTGGCCAACGTTCCCAGCTACCACATGAAGGTCACCGCCCCCGACGGGCCAGAGGTGGAGGGGGACTTCATCTATGGCATGGTGGGCAACACGGTGTCGGTGGGAGGGCTGGTGAACCTGCCCCGGGACAAGGTGCGGTTGGACGACGGTCGGTTTGAGGTGATCCTGATCCGCCAGCCCAAGACGGCCAAGGACTGGCAGGATATCCTCACCGCCCTGACCACCCTGGAGCTGTCCGGGGACGGGGACGGCGCGGTGGTGGGTATTGAAGCCGGAGAGGTCACCTTCACCTGCGATGCCCCGGTGGCCTGGACGGTGGACGGCGAGTTCGGCGGGGAGCAGGCGGTGACCACGGTGAAAAACCTGCCCTGCGCCCTGACGATTGCCTGTGGCACCGGGGGCCCGGAAAACCGTCAAGCAGGGGAGCCGTAGGGGCGCACAGTGTGCGCCTGCCGATCCTGCGCCATACCCCGAATCGGGGGGCGGACAAGGTCCGCCCCTACATAGATGGAATAAAACGAGCACGTGGAGAAAAAGAACCGGCCCGGAGCAGACGCTCCGGGCCGTGTCCTTTACTCCGATGGGAACACGTATTTGTAGTAGTCCTGCTCCAGGAGCAGCTTGGCGTAGCTCACCTTAGCGCTGACCAGCTTCTTCACCCGACCCACATAGTCCTCATCCACCGTGATCCCCTCGTTGGGGGTGAAAGTGCCGGTGGCGGACTCGTAGGTGCCGGCGGCGGTGATCCAGGCGTTACCCTTGCCCTTATTGGCAAACACCACCAGGGGCATACAGTTGGAATACTGATCCGCCTGATAATTGGTGGCGAAGATATCCCGCCCGGAATAGAGCCGGGAGTCGTAGTCCAGCCCGAACAGGTTGCACAGGGTGGGCACGATGTCGGCGGTGTAGCAGGGGGTGTCCACCTCGATGGGCTCCTTGATGGCGCCAGACCACATGAGCAGGGTGTTCTTGTAGCGGGAGGTGTCGTCCTCGCTGTCGGTAAAGCCCCGCAGCTCGTTGTAGTAATCGACGCCGTCCTGCACCATCAGGTAGGGGTAGTGATCGGCGGCCATGACGATGAGGGTATCGTCGGCGATGCCCGCCGCCTCCAGCCTGCCCACCAGGTACTCCAGGGCCAGATCCAGCTCCATATTGCAGGCCAGATATGCCTGGGATGTCTCGGAGAGATTGGGGTACTTGGCCTCCACCGCCTCCCGGTGCTTCCGGGACATAGCGTTGCCCCCCCAGGTGTACAGGCCGTGACCGCTCACTGTCATATAGTAGGCGTGGAAGGGAGTGCCGTTCTCCACGTAATCGTTGATATAGCTGTCCGCCGTGGCCTCCATCATCTCCAGGTCGGAGTTGGGCCAGACAACGTGGGCCAGCTCCAGGCCGTTGCCGATGCCGTGGTAGTCATAGCCGAAATTGCCCAGGTACTCGTCCCGGTGATAGTAGGTATAGGTGTGGTTGTGCCAGGCGGGGACGGCATACCCTTTCGCGGCGAACAGCCTGGCCAGGGTGATGGGCATGGATTTATCGACGCTGTACAGAGGCGCGCCGGTTTTGCCGTGCCAGTTTGGAATAAGCCCAGTGGTGACGGCGAACTCGCCGCCGGTGGTGGACAGCGTCCAGTCGGGCTGGTAGAAGTTGTGGAACACAAAGCCCTCGTGGGTGAGCTTGTAGAGGGTGGGCGTCAGCTCCTGGTCGATGGCGTAGGGGGAGAAGCCCTCGGCGGTGAGTAGGATCAGGTTCTTGCCCTCAAACATCCCGGTGTACTGGTTTTTCTCCGAGGGGGTCAGGCTGCCGAAATACTGGTGCAGGGCCTTGACGGTGTCGTTGGGGGCGGAGCCGGCCAGGGCCTCGAAGTCAATGTCCAGGGCGTTGGGCCCGGTGGGAATAGGGGCGGTAGGCTCTGCCGACGGGTCACCAGAGGGATCAACCGTGGGGTCGGGGGCCCCAGAGCCCGCGGGAGCGGGGGTGTCCACCGGGTCGATGACCGGCAGGGGTGGGGCGGGGGTGCCCAGCAGGGCGTACTCCAGCTCCAGCCGCAGGGAGGTTATCACCCCGAAGTGGGGGATAGAGACGTTGGCGGTGTACTCATAGGTGTAGTAGCTGGATGCGCCGCCGAAAGCGGACAGGGCCCAGCCCCCCAGTTGGAGGATCACCATACCCACGGCCAGGAGGATCCGGGTGAGGTTCTCCTGCCCGTCCTCCTGGAACACCATCTGCCGCAGCAGGAGATAGGCCGCCAGCGGCACAAAGGACAGCAGGATAAAGGGGATTAGGCCCAGGATCACCGACACCACGGTGGACCCGAAGTCCCCGGCCACGTCCCCGGCCATGCCGCCCATGAAGCCCAGGCCGTAGTAGAGGTTGAAGGTGGTCCGGCAGCCCCGCTCCACGCAGAACAGCACGGTGCCCAGCCCCAAAAGCACCCCTCCGGCGATCCGGGCGGCGCCCTTCCAGGGCAGCAGATCCAGAAGGAGGAACAGCAGCAGCCCGGCCGCCAGGGAGAACAGCAGAATCCGCAGCAGGGCGATGTCAAAGAAGGGGGTGCTCCGGTCGAACACCCGCAGCAGCAGCTCATGATAGAGGAGGGCGGCGGGGAAAAACAGGGCGGACAACAGGGGGGAGCCGGCGGAGCGCCGCCCGGTGTGGCGGTAGGGGGCCGCCCGCTTTCCTTTGCGGGAATAGCTCATGAGAATCTTCACTTCCTATGGTATAGCTGCGACAAAAACAGGGCGGTTTCGCCCTTTTATGTCTACCGATTTTTGCTTTCATATCATACCATAGGGGTTGGAAAATTGCAACGCTCCTGGGAAATTTAATAGAATCATCATAATTGTTGCTGTGCCGTTACAGCTTGTCCGCCGCCCGCTCCAGCCTGTCCAGATCGCCGGACTGGATAGCGTCAAGGTGGGCGGCGATCTTCTCCTGGGGCCAGTCCCACCAGCGCAGGGCCTGGAGGCGGGCGATGTCCGCCTCGCGAAAGCGCCGGCGGATGGGCTTGGCGGGGACGCCGCCCACGATGGTGTAGGGCGGCACGTCCCGGGTGACCACCGCCCGGGCGGCGACAACGGCCCCGTCCCCGATGGTGACGCCCGCTAAAACCACGGCCTCATAGCCGATCCACACGTCGTTTCCGATCACAATATCGCCGTGGTTGTCCCAGGCTTCCGGGATGCGCTCTACGTCCAGCCCCCACTCCTCAAAGCAGATGGGGAAGGGGTAGGTGGACAGGGAGCCCAGGGTGTGGTTGGCGCTGTTGAACAGGAACTTCGCCCCGCAGGCGATGGAGCAGAACTTCCCGATCACCAGCCGCTCGTGGTTGATGGGATAGTGGTAGAGCACATTGTTTCGTTGAAAGTCCCTGGGGTCGCGGACGAAATCATCGTAGATGGTGTACTCGCCCACGGTGATGGACGGGTCGTTGATAACGTTTTGCAGGTAGACCGTGCTGTGCCCCTGGGGGCGAGGATAAATTTTCCATTTCGGGATCATCTTATGTACCTCCTGAGTGAATTGTAACCTATCGGATGATCCCGCTCAGGACAATGCAGCGCTTCATGGCATACCACCCTCTCCAGTTGATACCTTTAGCATATCACATCCCTGCCCGGGCTTCAATCCCCGGAGAAGCCGTCCTGAAGCTCCGCCCCGGTGTAGTAGTGGGCCAGGATCTCCCGCCAGCCCTTGCCCTGCTTGGCCAGGGCGTTGGCCCCGTATTGGCTCAGCCCCACCCCGTGGCCGTAGCCGGTGACGGAGAAGGTGAAGGTGCCCTCTGCCTCCGCCACATCAAAGGCGGTGGAGCGCAGGGAGAACAGCGACCGGGCCGCGCCGCCGGACAGCTCCGCGCCCCCCAGCTTCAGGGAGGCCACCCGGCCGGAGGCGCTTCGGACGATATCGGTAAACCAGCCCGACGGTTCTCCGGACAGGTCGCAGCCCAGGCCCGCCCCCTCCGCCAGCGTCCGCACCTCGTCCGCCGTGAGGGAGACGGTGGAGTGGTAGTTGGGCACCTCGTCCCCCTCGGGGCTGTCCACCGGCACCAGATAGGGCAGGGCGCGGCCCCACACCTCCTCCGCCCCGGCGGTGGAGCCCGCCGCCGACGAGAAAAACACCGCCTGGATGGGGGCGCCCCCGTAGGTGAGCACCTGCCCGTCGGTGTCTGCCACCGCCTCAGCGATCTTCCGGGAATAGGGCTCCGCGTTCTGCTCCCACTTCTGGGCGGCGTCCTCGGGGGTGAGGTACGCCTGGCAGCAGGTGGAGTCGGCGCACACGTCCGCCCCGTCCTCCTTGTGGCTCTGGGCGCTAAGCCGCCACAGGGCGTAGGTGCGGGCGCACACCGCCTGGGAGCGCAGGGCGTCCGGCTCAAAGGAGGCGGGCATCTCCGCCGCCACCACCCGCCACAGGTAGTCCCCCATGGACATGGTCTCCACCGTGCCGTCCTTTTGCAGCACCCGCAGGGTTTGGGTGGCATCCCGCTCCCCGGGCGGGGGGAGGGTGGGGGCGGGGGATCGGGCTGGGGTGGGGACGGCGGGGAGGGTGGGGATGTCCGGCTGGGCCGCCGCCCCCTCCCCTAAAGCTGTCAGCGAGAGCAGCATCAGAGCCAGGCTCAGGCACAGCCCGGTGAGGAAGGGGGCGCGGAGCGCGCGCCATGCGTCCTGATTTCGCAAGTTCAACACCTCAAAAATTCAAAATTCGGGGAGCTGTGGGAGAAGGAAGTTGAAATTTCAAGAGGTCTGTAAAATTCCAAAGACAAATTTGAATTGACTTGAATGGGAAGTTGCGTTATAATGGAGTTTATCACCATCAAACCATCAATAACTGGAGCACGGTAAGGAGGCGAGTCATCTTGGGTTTAAACATCTATGAGACGCTGGTGGAGGCCCAGCGGAAGGCGGTAGAGCAATACAATTCGTCGGTGGATTTCATTCAAGGGATATGCGGGGAGTTTGAGAAGTATACCCAGATCTCCCCCCGGTACTATGAGAAGTACAACGTGAAGCGGGGCCTGCGCAACCAGGACGGCACCGGCGTCATGGCCGGGGTCACCCTCATCGGCAACGTGAAGGGCTATATCATGCAGGACGGGGAGAAGATCCCCGCCCCCGGCCAGCTCTTTTACCGGGGCATCGACCTTGAGGATCTGATTCAAGGCTTCACTGCGGAGAACCGCTTCGGCTATGAGGAGACGGCGTACTTACTCATGTTCGGCGGCTTGCCCACCCCGGCGGAGCTGGAGCAGTTCCAGGACATTCTGTCCTACTACCGGGAGCTGCCCCCCAACTTCACCGAGGACATGATCCTCAAGGCCCCCAGCGCGGACGTGATGAACAAGCTGGCCCGGTCGGTGCTGGCGCTGTACTCCTACGACCCCGACCCGGACAACAACACCCTGCCGGTGGAGATGCTCCAGGCCCTGCGGCTCATCGCGCGGTTCCCGGTGATTGTGGCCCACGCCTTCGCCGCCAAACAGCACTACTTCGATCAGCAGTCCCTGTACCTCCACCGGCCCCAGCCCGGGCTGTCGGTGGCGGAGAACTTCCTGTACTCCGTCCGGCACGACACCCAGTTCACCGCCGAGGAGGCCCATCTGCTGGATCTCTGCCTGGTGCTCCACATGGAGCACGGCGGCGGCAACAACTCCGCGTTCGCCTGCCGGGTGCTGTCCTCCTCCGGCACGGACATCTACTCCGCCATCTCCGCGGCGGTGGGCTCCCTGAAGGGCCCCAAGCACGGAGGGGCCAACCAGCGAGTGATGAAGATGTTCGACGAGATCGAGGCCAACGTAAAGGATTGGAAGGACGAGGACGAGGTGTCCGCCTATATTGCCAAAATCCTGAAGAAGGAGGCGGGGGATGGCTCCGGACTGGTGTACGGTATGGGCCATGCCATCTACACCCTGTCCGACCCCCGGGCGGTCATTTTGAAGCGGTTCGCCAAGAAGCTGGCGGCGGACAAGGGGATGCTGAACGAATTCGAGCTGTTCGAGACGGTGGAGAAGCTCACCCCCGACCTGTTCCACGCCATCACCGGCCAGGAGAAGACCATGTGCGCCAATGTGGATATGTATTCCGGCCTGGTGTATAAGATGATGGGCATTCCCCCAGAGCTGTACACGCCGCTATTCGCCATCGCCCGCATTGTGGGCTGGTGCGCCCACCGGGTGGAGGAGGTCTACAACCCCTACGGGCGGATCATCCGCCCGGCCTACAAGGCGGTGGCCCCCCGGCGGGAGTTCGTGCCGCTGACGGAGCGAGGCTGAGAGAAGCAAACACCCCCCGACTAAAGTCGGGGGGTGTTCCTGATATGCTCAAATACTGAGCAGCACAATGCTGAGCACGGACAGCCCGATCCCCGCCGCCGTCCGCCGGGTCATCTTCTCCTTCAGCACCACCGCGCACAGCAGGGCGGAGGCCACCAGAAGCCCGCCATTGCAGATGGTGAACAGGATGTAGCTGGGGATGTAGGCCAGCAGGGTCATGAGGAGGAACACGGCAAAGGCGGCGCACACGCTGCTGCCCACGGCGAAGCCCAAGGCGGCACGGCCCATCCGAAAGGCGGCGGGGGCCTGTCCCCGCTGGGTGATCAGCAGGTAGACCAGCGATACCCCGGCGGAGGACAAGAAGGTGATCAAGATCATCTCGTTGCGCTGCTGGGGCAGGAGCCGTTGCTGGGCGTCCATCAGCACGCCGTAGAAGCCGTTGGAGAAGAACAGCAGAGCCACCCAGAAGAAATACTCCTTCTTCACCCCGGAAAAGTCGATGCCGCCGCTGTTGAGCACCACAAAGGCCGCCAGCATTACCCCGATGCCCACCAGCTGGGCCGGGCCCATCCGGTCTCCCCACCAGAGGGCGGAGAACACCAGGCACACCACGATGCTGCCGAACAGCATGACAATGCTCTGGAAGGCGTAGGGCCCCGAGCGGGCGGCCCGGATCATGCCCAGGTTATAGAGGAACAGCACCACGCCGGTGGCGCAGCCCAGCAGCACCGTCTCCATAGAGGGGGCGAACCGGAAGCCCGCCAGACACAGGGTCACCGCCGCCACAATCACCCCGAACAGGGTGGCGTACACCGGGGTGGCCGCCGCCGGGGGGCCCTGATACCGCATGGAAAACAGCTTGTTGAAAAAACCCTGCCCAGTGTAGCAGGCAATGCACAGCACTACCACCGGGATCACCATGCCCTGGGGCATTGACGATTCCTCCTCTCAAGACTGGGGCTGGGCCTCCGCCCCCGGATCCTCCAGCCGGTAGCCCACCTTCCGCAGGGTGGCGATGGACGCTCGAGAGCCCAGGTAGGACAGTTTCTTGCGCAGGAAGGAGATATAGGCCTCCAGATTGTTGTCCTCCGCGCCGCCCCACAGCGTCTCCAAAATCTCCCCCTTGGGGCACACTGCCCCCGGCCGGGACATGAGCAGCCGCAGCAGCTCGTACTCCTTGGGGGACAGCTGCACCGACTTCTCTCCCCGGCACAGGGCGTGGGAGGCGGTGTCCAGTCGCAGGTCGGCAAAGACGGGCCCGGCCGGGGCGGGGGCCTCCCCCTGTCGCCGGGTGAGGGCCCGGATCCGGGCCAGCAGCTCCTCCGGGGCGAAGGGCTTGGTCATGTAGTCGTCCGCCCCGCAGTCCAGGCCCTCCACCTTGTCCGCCACCCCCGTCCGGGCGGTGAGCATCAAAATGGGCAGGGAGTTCCCCTCCTCCCGGAGGACGCGGCACACCCCGAAGCCGTCCAGCCCGGGCAGCATCACGTCCAGCACCGCCAGGCCGTACTCCCCCGAGCGGGCCCGGGCCAGCCCCGCGGGGCCGTCCGCCGCCGTGTCCGCCTCATAGCCCCCGTCCCGCAGCAGCTGGGCCAGGGCCTCCGCCAGCCGTGGCTCGTCCTCCACCACCAGGATCTTCATGGCCGTCCCTCCCGTCAAAGCATGGTCACTGTGCCGGAGGACACGGTGTAGCTCCGGCCGTCGTCCCCCTCCGCCAGCAGGGCGAACTGATCGCCCACCCCGGTGGCAGCGCCGGTTTTTAGGCCGTCCGCAGTCTCAAAGGACACCCGACGGCCCAAGGTGAGGCAGTGGGCCCGGTAGCGCTCCAGATAGTCCGCCCGTTTGTCCGGGAAGTCCCGCACCATCTGATCCAGGGCGGTGAGCAGGCAGACGGCCAGCCGGTTGGGCTCCACGGGGAAGCCCTCCAGGGCCAGGGAGGTGGCGATGTCCCCCAGGCCCAGGGTCTGGAAGGTCTCGGCGGTCTGGCTCATGTTCACCCCCATGCCCGCCACCACGTAGTCCGGCTCGCCGCTCTCCCCCAAAAAGGACAGCTCGGTGAGGATGCCGCACAGCTTCCTGCCGTTGAGATAGAGGTCGTTGAGCCACTTGATCTGGACGGGAGCGCCGCTGGCCCGCTCCACCCCGTCCCGCGCCGCCACCCCCACCCAGCCCGTCAGGGTGAGCAGATCCTCCAACCGGATGAGCCGGGGCCGCAGCAGCACCGACAGGTACAGCCCCGCCCCCCGAGGGGATTGGAAGGCACGGCCATGGGTGCCCCGGCCGCCGGTCTGCTCCTGGGCGATGAGGACGGTTCCGGTGGGAGCGCCTGCCGCGGCCATGCCCTTCAGCCGGGTGTTGGTGGAGTCCACCACCGACTCCACCAGAACCCGGCCCGCGAACAGGCTGCCGGTTGGGAGCTGAGCGGAGATGTAGGCCGCCGACAGCGCCGGGGGCGGCCCCGCTAAAAGATATCCCTTCCGGGTGGAGGACTGGATGGGCCAGCCCGCCTGCCGGAGTGAGTCGATCTCCTTCCACACCGCCGCCCGGGTGACCCCCAGCGTCCGGCTCATTTCCTCCCCGGAGAGGTAGCCCCCGGCCCCGGCCAGCAGCGCCGCCACCTGTTCCCTGTCCATGGCGATTCCTCCTTGCAAAAGGGCGGCCCCAACCCAACGGGTCCGCCCTTGTTGTCTATTGCTCGTCCAGCTTATCCACCAGGGAGAAGGAGATGGGGATCTCCGCCCCGTCCCGCACCACAATACAGTGGAATTCCTCGTCCAGGCCGGCGCGGTAGATGGCCCGGCGCAGATCCGTCAGGGTGGACACCGGCTGGCCGTTGGCGGACACGATGAGATCGCCGGCGCGCAAGCCCGCCCCCCGGGCGGGCACGTCCCGCTCAACCTCCTTCACCTGTAACCCGTTCCGCCCGTCCACCGCCGACTCAAAGCAGGTGATGCCGATGGAGGGCCGCCAGCTCTTGCCGGTGGCCAGGATCCGGTTCACAAAGGGGAGAATGTCGGAGATGGGCAGGGCCAGCCCGATGTTTTCCAGCACCGCCGCGTCCTCCAGATCCTCGTTGTTCTCCCGCATCAGGCCGGTGATCTTGGCGGAGGTGATGCCCACCACCTGGCCCTGCTGGTTTACCAGCGCCCCGCCGGAGTTGCCTGGGTTCAGGGCGGCGGAGGTCTGGATCATGCCCAGGCCCCGGCTGTTCACCTCGTCCTCCCGCTCCAGGGCGGAGACAATGCCCTCGGTCATGGTGCCCGTCAGGTAGCCCAGAGGGTTGCCCACGGCGTACACCGGGTCGCCCACCGCCAGCTGATCGGAGTCCCCCAGCGAGGCGGGGGTGAGACCCAGCCCCTCCCCGTCAAACTTCAGCACGGCCACGTCGAACTTCTCGTCAAAGCCGATGACGCGGGCGGGGTAGCGGCCCCGGGCCCGGTCGTTGAGCAGCATGACCTCCACCGTGTCGGTCTCCTCCACGATGTGGTAATTGGTGAGCACGTAGCCCGAGTCGGTGACCACTACGCCGGTGCCGGAGAAGGCCCCCAGAGATCCCTCTGCGGTGGCCTCAAGATAGACGATGCTGGGCAGCACTGTCTCGTGAATGTCCCGACCAGACAGGGCGGGCCCGGACAGGGGCGCCACAGTCAGCTGCACCGCCGGGTCGGGTTCCCCCCAGGGCAGATCGTCGGGCGACCAGCGGCTGGGAGCGCTGGGGAGCTGCCAGCTCCGGTAGGGGGGCGGATCGCCGAAGGAGTCGGGAATCTGCACGTCGGCCAGTAGGCCGGCCAGTCCGTTCACCGCCCAGAAGCTGATGCCGCCCAGCAGGGCCAGGCACAGCACGATGCACACCGCGGACACCAGCCAGCGCCGGCGGGATCGGCGGGGCCGCTGAGGGGCGGGGCGTCGGAAGGCCGCCGGATCGGGCACCGGGGGCGGCTGGGTGCCCGATCCTCTGGGCCAGCGGGGGGAGAGATAGTTGTCCATGGAAAACCTCCGATCAAAGGCTCACGCCCGGGTCAAGGTGAACACGAATTTCGTCACCCCGTCCTCGCTGGTGCAGGTGATGTTCTCTTTATGGCTGTTGAGGATGGTTTTGACGATATACAGCCCCAGCCCCACCCCGTCCCGGTCGGCGGAGCGGGAGTGATCCGTCTTGTGGAACCGGTCGAACACCAGGGACTGCTCCTCGGGGGGGATGGTGTTTCCCTCGTTGCTGATGGTGATGGTGGCCTTGGGGCCCTTGGCGGACACGCTGGCCCCCAGCACGCCTCCCTCCTTGGAGAACTTGATGGCGTTGTCCAGCAGGTTATAGCACACCTGAGTGATGGCATCCTGATCCCCCCACACGGGCACCGGTTCGTCGGGGAGCTGAGCGTCCACCTCTAAATGCTTGGCGTTCACCTTGTCCTCCAGGGTCACCAGGGTGCGCAGCAGGGTTTCGCTGATGTCAAACTGCTGCTGGGCGGCCCGCTCGTCCGATTGGAGCCGGGACAGATCCAGCATAGAGCGCACCAGCCGGGACAGCCGTCGGGTTTCCGAGGAGATGATCTCCAGATAGTGTCGCTCCTGTTCCGGCGGAATGGTGCCGTCCAGAATGCCGTCGGCGAAGCCGGCGATGGTGGTCATAGGGGTTTTCAGCTCGTGGGACACGTTGGCCACGAACTCGGTGCGCCGCTGCTCGCTCTTGGACAGGGAGTCGGCCATGGCGTTGAAGGCCTCGGCCAGCTCGCCCACCTCGTCCCGCCGGCTGCCCACGTCCACCCGCACGTCCAGCTCGCCCAGGCCGAACTGCCGGGCGGCGGCGGCGATCTCCCGGATGGGCTGGGCCAGGCGCATACTGGTCACCGAGCTGATAATGGCGGCGATGAGGATGACCGCCAGGGCGGTCACCAGCAGGATGGCGGACAGATCCTGCCACATCCCGCTGATGTTGGAGGCGGAGGCGGACACCAGCACCAGCCCCTGGAGGGTTCCCCCCGCGCCGTCAGTCACCGCCTGCCCCACCAGATACCGGGCCTCGTCATACAGCCCCCCCAGGGTGGTCATGCCCACGTAGGGGATCTCCGCCAGCCCCGCCGCCATGTCCTGGGGGATGTTCTTGTACTGTAAAGGCAGCAGCTCCCCGTTCCCGGCGGTGGCGAACAGGATCTGCCCCTCCGGGGTGGCCACCAGCACGTGGGAGTCGGACACGGTGGCCATGGCGTTCAGGTAGCCCTGGAAGGAGGCGGTCTGCCACACCCCGCCGCCCATGGTGTTGACGGCGTTGGAGGTGAAGTCGGCGATGACCCGGGCGTTGCGGTCCAGGGTGGCCTTCTTCTCCCGGATGGTGTACTGGTAGCTCAGGGTGGCGAAGGACGCCCCCAGCATCAGGAAGGACAGCAGCACCATGCTGACCATGGTGGCGAACTGCCGCCCGTACATGGTTTTCAAGCAGTCACCTCAAACTTGTAGCCCACGCCCCAGACGGTTTTCAGGCTCCACTGATCGGACACGCCCTCCAGCTTCTCCCGCAGGCGCTTGATGTGTACGTCCACCGTCCGGCTGTCGCCGAAGTAGTCGAAGCCCCACACCTCGTCCAGCAGCTGGTTGCGGGTAAACACCCGGTTGGGGGCGGCGGCCAGGTGGTAGAGCAGCTCCAGCTCTTTTGGGGGGGTGTCCACCCGCTTGCCGTCCACCAACAGCTCGTAGGAGTCCAGGTTCACCACCAGCTTGTCGAAGGACAGCCGCTTTTCCGGCTGCTCCTCCTCCCCGAAGCGGCGCAGGACCGCGTGGACGCGGGCCACCACCTCCTTGGCCTCGAAGGGCTTGGTGATGTAGTCATCCGCCCCCATCTCCAGGCCGTTCACCTTGTCCTCCAGCTCGCCCTTGGCGGTGAGCATGATGATGGGGGTCTTGGAGGTCTCCCGGATCTTCCGGCACACGGACCAGCCGTCCAGCCCCGGGAGCATGATGTCCAGCAGCACCAGATCGGGCTGCACCTGCTGGAATTTCTCCAGCCCGGCCAGGCCGTCCCCGGCCACGTGGCAGGTCATGTCCTCCTTCTCCAGGTAGAGCCGGAGCAGGTCGGCGATGTTCTTGTCGTCCTCCACAATCAAAATCGTGCGGGGCATGAAAGCACACCCTTTCTATGATAACGGTTCCCACCATTATAAAACACCCGGCGGAGAAATTCCACCGTAAATTTGTAAATAAAGCAAAATGGGGCCCCCGCAAAGCCGTCCTCCAGGCTTTGCGGCCACTACAGCACGTGGCTTCGATCCACCCCGATCACCGGGCGCAGCCCCGGCTCCAGCTCCTCCAGCCGGCGGGTGAGGGCGGTGCGCACCTCCTCGTCGGTGAGGGCCACGTCATAGGGGGCCACCACGTCGAAGGACACCTCCCCCTCTGGAGTGCGGCGCAGGTCGTGGATGGTGGCGGCGGGATCCAGCTCCCGGGCGGCCTGGGCGGCCAGAGACAGTAGCCGCCGGGTATAGGGATCCTCCGGCTCCACCGGATCCAGGTGGATCACCGCCTCCAGCCCGAACCGCTCCCCCAACTCCCGCTCGATGTGATCGATGACGTTGTGCACCTCCACCAGCTCGCTCCGGGCGGGCACCTCGGCGTGGACGGACATCATCCGCCGCCCGGGGCCGTAGTCGTGGATGACCAGATCATGGATGCCCAGCACCGGAGGGTGGGACAGGATCAGGGCCTCAAGGTCCGCCACCACAGCGGGGTCGGGCTGGGCGCCCAGCAGGGGGTCGATGGTGTCCCGGGCGGCGGACCAGCCCGCCCGCAGGATGAACACCGCCACCGCCAGTCCCAGCCAGCCGTCCAGATTGACGTGGGTGAGGCGGGAGACAACCAGCCCCACCAGCACCGCGGAGGTGGCCAGGGCGTCCGTCCGGGCGTCCAGGGAGGCGGCGTTGAGGGCGGCGGAGTCCGTCTTTCGGCCCAGGGCGCCGTTGAACCAGCCCATCCACAGCTTCACCAGGATGGACGCGAGGAGCACACCCGCCGCCAGGGGGGTAAGGGCGGTGGCTTCAGGCCGGAGGATCTTGTCCACCGAGCTCTTGCCCAGCTCCACCCCCACCAGCAGGATGAGCAGAGACACCGCCAGCCCCGCCAGATACTCGATCCGGCCGTGGCCGAAGGGGTGCTTGGCGTCCGCCCGCTGGCCGGACAGGGTGAAGCCCGCCAGCGTCACCACCGAGCCGGCGGCGTCGGATAGGTTGTTAAAGGCGTCGGCGGTCACCGAGATGGCCCCGGTGAGCAGGCCGGCCAGGAGCTTGCCCCCGAACAGCAGCAGGTTCAGTCCCACCCCGATCCCCCCGGCGGCCAGGCCGCACCGGCGGCGGACGTCGGGATCGGAGGGATTGCTGCCCTCGGGGAGGATGCGGCGCAGAATGGCGTTGAACACGGTGAAACCCTCCGATCAGAATCAGGTGCAGGGGCGGATATTGTCCGCCCGGGTTTGTAGGGCGCGACGACCCGGCGCGCCGGTTTGCCGCATTTGCGGCGTGGCGGTTCACCGCATTCGTGGTGCGCCAGTTTACCGCGTTTGCGGCGTGGCGGTTCACCGCATTCGTGGTGCGCCGGTTTACCGCGTTTGCGGCGTGCCCGGTGGTCACGCCCTACCTATATACAGGGACGGGCTCTGTTATTCCTGCCGGCCCATCAGCTCCCTGGCCTGCTTGCCAGTGATGCGCTCCGGGGCCAGCTCCACCATGAGGAAGCGATCCCAGGAGCCGTCAATCTCTGCCTCCCGCTCCGCCTGGAAGCCGGGGCGATATTTATCACACAAGGCCCGAATAGAGCGGCGCTTTGCGTCTGGATCGTCCACCACCCGGGCGGTTCCAAAGACGATGACCGAGCGGAAATAGGTGGTGTACTGCTCCGGCACAATCTGGTCCTGATCGATCACGCAGAAGGAGACCCGGCTGTCCGCCCGGATGGCGTCCAGCTTGTGGCCCGCCATGGCGAAGTGGAAGTAGAGCTTCCCGTCCAGCCGTACATAGCTCAGGGGCACCGCGTAGGGGGAGCCCCCGTCCCCGATGAGGGCCAGCACGCCGGACGTGCCCCGATCCAGCACCGCGGCACACTCGTCCGGGGTGAGGGCCTGCTTGAACCTTCGCATCTCTCTCATAGGAGATACCTCCTTGGTTGGCAAAACTGCCTGAGACGGGCTCAGGCAGTTCAATATTGTGGCGCTATGAATCAATTTATGCACCGATGGGCCGCGCGGCCATCGTCACGCTATGAGCTGGGCCGGCAGGCCCGGACGATAGACAGAGGCGGCACCGCCCGGGGCAGCTTCATGTGAAACTCCATCCGAGGGTGGCGGGGCTGGGCCAGCTCGAAGCCGTCCGTGTCCCGCATCATAGGGGCAATCAGGGGGAAGGCGGCCACGTCCGGCCCCACCACCTCGATCTCGTCCCCGGCGGAAAACTTGTTGCGCAGGGACAGCAGGGCGTTTCCCGCCCCGTCGCAGGTCAGCACCACCGCCAGCACCTGCCAGTCCCGGATGTACCGGGCGTCCTGGGTGTACTGCCCCGGCTGGCCGAACCAGAAGCCGGTGGAGTAGTGCCGGTGGCTCACCTTGTCCACCTCGGAGCGCCAGACGGGCTCCAGCGGCTTACCCGACCCCGCCGCGTCCACGGCGTGGCGGTAGGCAGCAGTGGTCATGGCGGCGTAATAGGCGCTCTTGGCCCGGCCCTCGATTTTCAGCGAGTGTACCCCCGCCGCCATCAGCTCCGGGATGTGATCGATCATACACATATCCCGGCTGTTCAGGATGAAGGTGCCCCCGTCCTCCTCAAACACGGGGAAGTACTCGCCGGGGCGCTTCTCCTCCATCAAGGCGTACCGGTAGCGGCAGGGCTGGGCGCAGGCGCCCCGGGCGGCGTCCCGGCCCGTCATATAGTTGGACAGCAGGCAGCGGCCCGAGTAAGACACGCACATGGCCCCGTGGACAAAGCACTCCACCTCCAGCCCCCGGGGGGCCTTGGCGCAGATCTCCGCCACCTCGTCCAGGGACAGCTCCCGGGCCAGGATCACCCGGCTGGCCCCCAGGTCGTGCCACACCCGGGCCATCTCGTAGTTGGTGATACCGGTCTGGGTGGACATATGCACCTGCACATGGGGGGCGTGGCGCTTGCACAGAGCCAACACATCCACTCCGGCGGCGATGACCGCGTCCGCCCCGATGGCGTCCAGGTACTCCAGATACTCGGGTAGACGGGCCACCTCGTCGTTCCGGGCCAGGGTGTTGCAGGTGACGTGCACCCGCACACCCTGGGCGTGGGCGGCCTTGACGGCCTCCGCCAGCCCGTTCCGGTCGAAGTTGCCGGCGAAGGCCCGCATCCCGAAGGTGTCCCCCGCCAGGTACACCGCGTCCGCCCCGTAGGCCAGGGCCATGTCCAGCCGCTCCCGATCCCCGGCGGGGGAGAGCAGCTCCGGCCTACCCATTGCCGGCGGCGGCGAATTTGTCCAGCTTGGCCTGGTGCTCCGCCATGGTGCGGCTGTACTCGTGCTGCTTGGTCTCCGGGTTCAGGGCGTAGAAATAGTAGTTGGTGCTGTCCGGATCCATGGCGGCCAGCAGGGAGGTCATGCCCGGGTTGGAGATGGGCCCCTTGGGCAGGCCCTGGTATTTGTAGGTGTTGTAGGGGGAGTCGATGGCCTTGTCCGCCTCGGTGGGCACCCTGCCGCCGTTGAGATAGACGAGGGTGGCGTCGATCTGGAGCAGGCCCACCGTCTCCGCCTCCGGGTGCTCCAGACGGTTGTAGATGACGGAGGCGATCTGGCGGTAGTCGCTGCGCTCGTCGGTATTGGTGCCGTCCGTCTCCTTCTCGATCAGGGAGGCGATGGTGACGATGTCGTGGAGGGAGTAGGCGGGGGCGTTCTCCCCCTCTCCGGCAAAGCGATCCAGATACTGATCCATCTTGGCGTCGAAGTTCACCAGCATCTTGTTGAGCACGTACTTGGGGTTCTCCCCCAGCTCAAAGGTGTAGGTGTCCGGGAACAGGTAGCCCTCCAGCCGGTGGTAGTCCCCCAGGGGGACGCTCTTGAGCCAGTCGAAGGCGTAGTCCCAGTTGGCGGACATATCCCGGAGCTTGTCCACCGAGGCCACCCCCCGTTTATCCAGCAGCTCGAAAAGCTGATCAATGGTGTAGCCCTCGGGTATGGTGAGGTCGATGGTCTTGCGGGTGGTGGAGGAGGAGCCCATGTTGGCCACCAGCGCCCGGTAGTCCATCTCGGTGTCCAGGGTGTAGGTGCCCGGGGCGATCTTGTCCTCGGCGTGGGAGAACCAGGCGTAGAGCTTGAACAGGAACTTGTACTGGATGAGGCCCTCCTCCTCCAGGGTGTCCACCACCTGGCTGAACTGGGTGTCCTCGTCGATGGTGATCTCCACCGACACGGCCTCCTTGTTGAGCCCCAGCAGGTCGCAGGCCCACACCCAGCCCAGGGTGGCCAGGATGGCGGACAGCCCGATGACCAGCAGCACGTACAAAAAGGCCCCGGCCACCCGGGCGCCGGCGCTGCGCTTCAGCCGGGAGGAGCGCCGGGGGCGGCGCTGGGAGGGGGACTGGCTGCTCTGGCCCCGCTCGGGGCGGTCATAGTCATAGCGCTCCCGGCTGCTCTGGGAGCGGCTGCGGTCGCCTGACCCCCGGGGGGCGGCGCGTCTGCCTTCTGCCATTTGCTTCACTCCTTGCATAGGATGGGATGGCCCGGAGAAAACCGGGGTTGGGGCGGCGGGAACCCCTTTCCCGCCCACCGCATAGTATGACCCAGAAACGGGAACGGAAGCCAAACCGGCAGCCGCGCCCGTGGGTTTCGAGGATCCGCTCCGGCGCCGGGACACCCGGCGTCCGAGCCGGTCTCCGAGACCGGGCAAGTTTCAGGTGTACGGGGCCCGCCCCCGGCGCCGCCGGGGGCGGCGGTGTCGGGGCCGGTCTCCGAGACCGGACAAATCTTCAGTGAGGTGACAAAATCATGTGTTGTGGTAACAATGGTGGTTTCGGCGGGGGCTGCTGGTGGATCATCATCCTGATTCTGCTGCTGTGCTGCTGCTGCGGCGGTGGGAACAGCTGGGGCGGCAACAACAACGGTTGCTGCTGCTGCTGCTGCGGGAACAACGGCAACAACGGCTGTGGCTGTGGCTGCGGCTGCAACAACAACTGCGGCTGCAACGACGGTTGCTGCTGAGCCGTCGTGAGCCGCGGGGCTAAGCTCGGAGCGGAGCGAAACCCCAGAGGGGCCGCAGGCCCCGGCGGGTTTTTGCGAAGTCGGAGAGCTTAGAACCGCGACGCGAACAGGCGAAGCGCGAAAACTGCTGCTAATTCATACCCAACAGGCGGAGGGCGCAAGCCCTCCGCCCCCGTTATTCCTCAATCAGGACGAGCTTCACTGGCACATCAAATTCCTCCCGGGGCATATGCTCCACCAGCCGGCCGGGGCGGCACACGCACACCGTAAAGCCGGGGAAATCCACCAGCCAGCGGTCGTAATAGCCCCCGCCCCAGCCCAGGCGGTAGCCCTCCCGGTCGCACATGAGGTGGGGGATCAGCGCCGTCTCAATTTCCCCCTTGGGGATGACGGGGCAGTCCTGATCCGGCTCAGGGATGCCAAACCGGTTGGGGACAAGCCGATCCAGCTCCAACACCTGCCGGGCCTCCATCCCCCGGTGGGGGAGCACCACCGGCAGAGCCACCCGCTTGCCCCGCTCCAGCAGGGCCCGGATGAGGGGCACGGTGTCCGGCTCCCGGCCGGTGCCGTAAAAGGCCATCACGGTGCGGGCCGTCTCCACCTGGGGGAGGGCCAGGAACCGTTCAAACAGCGCCTCCGCCTCCACCTGGGGCAGGGCGGCGGCGTGGCGGCGCAGCTCCTCCTTGCGTTCCTTGACCGTCATGCGCCGTAGTGCAGGTCGGTGTGAAGGCGGCAGGCGGTGGGGAAGCCCGCCAGCTGTTCCGCCAGGGCCAGGGCAAAGTCGAAGGCGGTGCCGGGGGCCTGACTGGTGATCAGCTTGCCCTGAACCACCACCGCCTCGTCCATCTGGGGGACGGCGCCGGCCTGAGCCAGCTCCCCCTCCATGCCCGGGTAGCACACACAGGGCACGCCCTTGGGCAGCAGGCCCGCCCGGGCCAGCAGGGTGGGGGCGGCGCAGATGGCGGCCAGCCAGATCTCGGGATCGCCCGCCGCCTGGCGGATCAGGGCCATGGCGTCGGCGCTGCTCTCCATGGAGGCCACGCCCCCCATGCCGCCGGGGAGTACCACCATGTCGCCCGCTTCCAGCGTGACGCTCTCCACGGACAGGTCGGCCTTCACCGTGATGCCGTGAGATCCGGTGACAAAGTCCCCGCCGATGCCCGTCAGGGCCACGGCCACGTCGGCGCGGCGCAGCACGTCCGCCGTCACCAGGGCCTCGGCCTCCTCAAAGCCTTCGCCCAGCAGAATATAAACCATTCCGGTTCCACCTCTCCACATGATATCATCTTATAAAAGTCTATTTCCCGCGGATTCGCGCCCCCGCCGCCGACGCCAGGAACAAAGGCAGCTTGGCCATCCGGCCCGCCCGGGAAGGCTGCTTCATCAGCCGGTAGAGCCACTCCAGCCCCAGCTTCTGGAACTGCTCCGGGGCACGCTCCACCTTGCCGGCGAACACGTCCAGCGAGCCGCCCAGGCCGATGAGCAGCCGGGCCCCCGTCTCTTTCCCGTGGGCGGCGATCCACTTCTCCTGCTTGGGGAAGCCCAGGCACACGAACACCACGTCCGCCCGGGCGGCCCGGATCTTCTGCACCACCGGGCCGTCCTCTTTAAAGTAGCCGTCGTGGGTGCCACAGATCACAAGCCCGGGGTGGGCGGCCTGGAGGTTAGCGGCGGCCTGCTCCGCCACGCCGGGGGCGGCCCCCAGCAGAAACAGCCGCTTCCCCGTCTCCGCCATCCTCGCCATGAGGGCGGCGGCGAAGTCGATGCCGGGCACCCGGCCCTTCAGGGGGCGGCCCAGGATTTTGGCGGCGTGGATGATGCCGATCCCGTCGGGTATGACCAGATCGGCGTCCGCCAGGATTTGGGCGTACTCGGGATCTTTCCCGGCGCACTGGACGATCTCCGGGTTGGGGGTGGCGGCCAGGTGGGGGCCGTCCTCCGCCAGCAGGGCCATGGCCTGCTCCACCGCCTCGTCCAGTGTCACATTGTCAAAGGCCACGCCCAGCACGTCTACCCGCACGGCCATCCCTCCTGTGTTCCGTCAATAATCTTATACAGTTTAGCACAACCCGGGAAAAAAGTCCATTTAATAATTTGTGAACAGCCGCGCCCCCCGGCGTCCGGGCAGAAGCCGCGCCGGAGACGGGGGGCGGGAGACGCGGAGTTCAGCGGATCTTCCGGGCCTCCAGGTAGAACCGCTTGTCGTGGGGCTCTCCCATGGAGAAGGTCTTGCGGGGCAGGGCCCCCTCGTGGATCACGGTGGGGAACAGCTCCCGCTTGTCCATGGGGGGCAGGAGAAAGGCCACGTTGCCAGGACGGGCGGCGAACTCCCGGGCCACGTCCTCCCCGTGGATGTAGTCCACCCGGCCCCTGTGGGCCATCAGGTAGTCGTCCAGGAAGCCCTGGAGGGCTCCCACAGGCAGTTGGGCGGCGGATTTGGGCAGGGTGATCACGCCCTCGCCCCCGGCGGACACGTACCGCAAGGGCAGGCCGTCCTCCATCGCCCCCGCCCCCCGGCGGGCGCCGGGAAAGGCCCGGATCAGGGCGTCCAGCAGGGCGTCCGGCTCGGTGTGGAACACCACCCGGTGGATGGGCGCAAACGTTAGGCTGTCATCGTGGAGGTTCACCAGCTCGCACAGGGCGAACCGGGCGGGGAGGGAGTCCCACTTTTCCGGTGGATTAAGCCGCTTCTGCCGCTCGTAGCACTCCTTGGCGGTGGCCAGGGAGTGATTGCCGTCCCCTACGGCAAACAGCATGACGGGCTGGTGTTCCGCGCCGTACCGGGCGTTAAAGGCGGCGGGATCCGCCAGGGCGGACAGCGCCCCGGCCACCTGGGCCAGCTGCGCCTCCCCCAGCAGCCAGCCCTTCAGGTGGCCGCCCCGCTCCATCAGGTCGAAGTCGTACAGCAGCTCCATATCGGCGGTCTGGGCGGCCAGGGGCTCAATGACGGTGCGGTCTGGGTCGTCGGTGAGCAGCATGGCGTGGGGCAGCTCGATGGGGGCGTTTTTCCGCACCGCCACCCGGGGCGGTATGCGGGGCATGACCACCCCCTCGGTGGCCCGGATCAGGGCGTCGGAGCCCGGTTCATAGTCGTAGCATTTGAGATCCGCCATGCCCACCAGCCCTCGGCGCACTCTGCCGTTGTCCAGGGTGCGCTCCACGTAGATCATGGCCCCCGCCAACGTCTTGAACCGGCCCTCCCGGACGTACCGGGCCATGGTGGCGTTGATGTCCATGATGTCCATCTCCACCTGGGGGCCGTCCAGGCTGCTCTCGGGCAGAATGAGCCGCAGGGCGGAGGGGGCTCGGCCCACCCGCTCCTCCACCCGCTGCCAGTATTCAGGCTGGGAGGTGTACTGATCGCAGGCCACCACGGCCCACTTGTCGTAGTCACAGTCCTGGGGCAGCAGGATGTCGGCGGGGCGGAAGGGGAGGTTGTCAAAGGAAGCATCCATATTCATACCTCTTTTCAGGCGGAAGAAGGGGGGAGGGGCGCACTGTGCGCCCCTACAGGGCGGCCTTGATGGCGTTGAGCAGATCCTCAAACTCCTCAAAGGCGGGTATGTCCGGGTAATCGGCCTTGATCTGGTCAGTGGACTTGAACAGGAAGCCCGCCTTGCCCGCCTGGATCATGGCAAGATCATTGAAGCTGTCCCCGGCAGCAATCGTCTCAAAGCCGCAGGACTGGAGAGCCTTCACCGTGGTGAGCTTGGACTTGGCGCAGCGCATTTTGTAGCCGGTGATCTCGCCACTGTCCGCCACTTCCAACGTGTTGCAGAACAGGGTAGGCCAATTCAGCTTGGCCATGAGGGGCTTAGCGAACTGCTCAAAGGTGTCGGAGAGGATCACCACCTGGGTCAGGGTGCGCAGCTCGTCCAGGAACTCCTTCGCACCGGGAAGGGGGTCGATTGTGGCGATGGTGGCCTGGATTTCGGGCAGGCCCAGGCCGTGTTCCTTCAAAATGCCCAGCCGCCAGCGCATGAGCTTGTCGTAGTCGGGCTCATCCCGGGTGGTGCGGCGCAGCTCCGGGATGCCGCTGGCCTGGGAGAAGGCGATCCAGATCTCGGGCACCAGGACGCCCTCCATATCCAAACAGACGATGTTCATGGCGATCTTCCTTTCCTTGGACGTTACAGGGTTTTCAGGAACCGCTCCAGCCGATTCAGCGCCTCGGCCAGATCCCGCATGGAGGCGGCGTAAGTGGCCCGGACGTAGCCCTCCCCGCCGGGGCCGAAGGCGGAGCCGGGTATGACTGCCACCTTTTCCGCCGCCAGGAACCGGTCGCAGAATTCCTCGCTGGAAAGGCCGGTGGACTGGATGCAGGGGAAGGTGTAGAACGCGCCCAGGGGCTCAAAGCAGGAAAGCCCCAGCTTGCGGAAGCCGTCCACCAGGAACCGGCGGCGGCCGTCGTACTCGTCCCGCATGGCGTCGATGTCGCCGTCCCCGTGATCCAGGGCCTCGATGGCGGCGTACTGGCTGGTGGTGGGGGCGGACATGATGCCGTACTGGTGCAGCTTGGTCATGGCGGAGATCAGGGGCTTGGGGCCGCACACGTAGCCCAGCCGCCAGCCCGTCATGGAGTACGCCTTGGAGAAGCCGTTCACCACCACGGTGCGCTCCACCATATCCGGCAGGTTGGCCATGGACACGTGCCGTCCGCCGTAGGTGAGCTCGGCGTAGATCTCGTCGGAGATCACCATGATATCAGTGCCCCGGAGCACGTCAGCCAGCGCCTCCAGATCGGCCCGGGCCATGACGCCGCCGGTGGGGTTGCAGGGGAAGGGGAGCACCAGAGCCTTGGTTCTGGGCGTAATCGCGGAGCGCAGCTCGTCGGCGGTGAGGCGGAACTGGTGCTCGGCCTTGGTCTCCACCAGCACAGGTACGCCGTGGGCCATGGACACCAGGGGGCCGTAGCACACGAAGGAGGGGGTGGGGATGATCACCTCGTCCCCCGGCTCCAGCAGGGCCCGGAAGGTGAGATCCAGGCCCTCGCTGCCCCCCACCGTCACCAGGATCTGGCCTACGGGGGCGTAGTTCAGGTCGAAGCGGCGCTTCAGATACCGGGAGATGGCGGCGCGCAGATCGGACAGGCCCGCGTTGGGGGTGTACTTGGTGAAGCCCTTTTCCAGGGAGAAAATGCCCGCGTCCCGGATGTGCCAGGGGGTGGGGAAGTCGGGCTCCCCGATGCCCAGGGAGATGCCTCCCTCCATGCCCTGTAACAGATCAAAATATTTCCGGATGCCGGAGGGGTGAATATCCTGCACCCGGCGGCACATGATCCTGCTGTAGTCCATCATTCAAACACGAACCTTTCCTCCTGAACCTCCTGCACGGGGAAGATCAGGTGCTTTTCCTTGTACTTTTTCAAAATAAAGTGGGTGGCAGTGCCAGTGATGCCCTCGATGGGGGCCAGCTTCTCCCCCACAAACTGGGCCACCTCCTTGAGAGTGCGGCCGGAAATGGTAACGATCATGTCATAGGCCCCGCCGGACATGAGGTAGAGGGACTCCACCTCGTCGTACTGGTAGATGCGCTGGGCCACCCGGTCGAAGCCCTCCCCCCGCTGGGGGGTGAC
>CAJTYK010000014.1 GCA_910584285.1 uncultured Oscillospiraceae bacterium | reverse complement strand
CCAGGCTGGCGGCGTTCAGGTCGGGCATCTTGGTCTCGGCGATCTTCTGGCAGTCCGCCTTGGACAGGGTGGCCACCTTGGTCTTGTTGGGCACGCCGGAGCCGGACTCAATGCCGCAGGCCTTCTTGATGAGCACGGGGGCGGGAGGGGTCTTGGTGATGAAAGAGAAGGAGCGGTCGGCGTACACGGTGATCACCACGGGGATGATCAGGCCCATGTCCTTCTTGGTACGCTCGTTGAACTCCTTGGTGAAGGCGGCGATGTTCACGCCATGCTGGCCCAGGGCGGGGCCCACAGGGGGGGCCGGGGTTGCCTGGCCGGCGGGAATTTGCAGCTTGACATATCCAGTAATTTTCTGTGCCATTTGAAACAGCACCTCCTACATAAAATGTGGTGGTATCGGGGCCTTGCGCGCGGCCCCTCCCACGGGCGGGTCTTACCCGCCTCTTATTTTTAGATCGTCTCGACCTGATCCAGATCCAGCTCCGCGGGGATCTCCCGGCCGAACATGGACACCACGACCCGGACCTTGCCCCGCTCGGCGTCCAGATCCTCCACCGTGCCGAACTGGCCGGCCAGGGCGCCGTCGTTGATGCGCACGCTGTCGCCCACGGCGTAGTCCACCTCCACCACCGGGCGCTTCTCCGAGCGCAGGGCGGCCATCTCGTCCTCCCCCAGGGCGGTGATCTCCTCCTCGTGGGACTCGATGCCCATGGCGGCGATCTCCTCGTCGGTGAGGGGAATGGCCTTGTTGGCGGCGCCCACGAAGCCGGTGACGCCCCGGATGTTGCGCACCAGGTGCCAGGTCTCGTCGGTCATGATCATCTTCACCAGCACGTAGCCGGGGAACACCTTGCGCTCCACGGTTTTGGGGCCGTTGTCGGTGATCTCAGTGACCGTCTCCAGGGGGATGGACACCTGGCTGATCAGATCGTGCATGTTGCGGTTCTCCACAGCCTGCTGGATGGATACGGCCACCGTGTTCTCATAGCCGGAGTAGGTGTGGGCCACGTACCACTTCAGTTCGTCCGCCATGGCCCGTTACGCTCCAAAGAGCTCGAGCAGGGCGCCCACCACCGCGTGAGCCAGGTAGTCAAACACCCAGATGCACACGCCCACGACCAGGACGCACACGATGACGATGCCCACGTTCTTGATCACGTCTTTGGCGGAGGGCCAGGTGACCTTCTTCAGCTCGCCCCTCAGATCCTTGAGCCAGCGCAGGACGCGGTTGGGCTTCTTGGCGTCCTTCTTCTTGGGCGCCTTGGCCTTCTTGTCGGAGCTTACGGTCTCCTTCTGAGCGGCGTTGTCCCGCTTCTCCTGTTCAGACATTCAGTTCAACCCTTCTTTCGTTGTGAGCGGCGCTCATTACTTGGTTTCGGTGTGCAGAGTGTGCTTTCTGCAGAAGGGGCAGTACTTGTTGAGCTCCAAACGCTCGGTGGTGTTGCGCTTGTTCTTCTTGGTGTTGTAGTTGCGCTGCTTGCACTCGGAGCAGCGCAGCACGACCTTCACACGGTTCCCGGCTTTCGCCATTCTCGGCACCTCCTTTTGAATTTGGCCTGACCGACAAAAAAGCGCCGGACGGCCTATGCCGATCCGACGCCTTACACTGGGCATAGCACGCCCAGCATATCGCTACGGGGGATCGGCCTATTGCCTCCCTGCGGCCTCCCGGGGAGGATCAGGGTTTTTGCCCGCGTCCCGTAAAAACGCGCGCAAAAAGAAAGCCCTGCACACAGGTGCTGATAGCATATCACACCTGTGGGGGCTTGTCAACAGGAAAATGGCCGGGGGCCTTGACAAAAACGGCGGGGGCCGCTATAATAAAAAATGTGGAACCCAGACGGTTGCCACAACATCTATACTCTACATAGCGAGCCCGTGAAGCTGTACTTCACAAACCCGCAGAGCCGTCTGTTGCAGCAGACGGCTCACTTCTTTTTGTGCCTGAGCTTGTCCCATGCCTGAATGAGAATCCAGGTGATGGAGACAAGCCAAAACACCTCTTGAAGTGTTATGTATATCACCTCCCGGGAAAAATTCCCGCGGGGGCTGATACACGCCTCCATCCCGCCCGCGCGGGTGACAGGCAACCGTCCTTTTAACCTCCACCATAGTGGTGGCTGGGTTCCACGGCAATCATGATAGCAAGTTGGGCGGCAGATGTCAAGTCCCGGGCCGCCCGGTTCAGGGGGGATCAAAATGCGCGTGATGGCCATCGACTACGGCGACGCCCGGACGGGGGTGGCGGTGTCCGACGCCGCCGGGACGCTCACCGGGTACACCACGGTGATCCCCAGCCGGGATCCGGGGCGGGCGGCGGAGGAGATCGCCCGGATCGCCCGGGAGCGCCATGCGGAGGAGCTGGTGCTGGGCTTCCCCCGGAACATGGACGGCACGGAGGGGCCCCGGGCAGAGCTGTACCGCGCCTTCGCCGCGCTGGTGGAGGAGAAAACCGGGCTGCCCGTCCGCCTGTGGGACGAGCGGCGCACCACCATCGAGGCCCACCAGATCCTCCACGCCGCCGGGAAGCGGGAGAGGGCCCACAAAAAGAACGTGGACGCGGTGGCGGCGTCGCTCATTTTGGAGGGGTATCTGGCCTTCCGGGCGCGGAACCCATAAACGCTACTCTTTTGTCTGAGTTTTTCTGGGGTAGGGGTTCGGATCATCGGTCAGCTCGGCCAGGTAGTCCATGCTGGTTCGCAGGGCCAGCGCGATCCGTTTGCATTGATCAAAAGACATATTTCGGTATCCACGTTCAATTTTTGAGTAATCACTTTGATCTATCCCAGTCAGCATTTGCATTTTTACCTGGGTAAATTTCCGCTTTTTTCTCAAATCTCTCAAACGCGACATATCATCACCCATCAAAATTATGGCAAATTGACCTATTGAATTTAAGGAGGTATAGACCTATAATGGCCTTGGGTGATGAAGATGATAGATTATAAAGAGCTCTATATTAAATTGTTCCAGGCAACGGACAGAGCGGCCAACATCCTGATAGCGGCTCAGCGGGAGTGTGAGGAGATGTATGTATCCGCTGTAGATACAGAGTTGACGGTTTTTCCGGGAGGGCAGGAGAAGCCAACTGAGGAAAGCAAAGCATAAGAAAACCGGAGGAGCGCCGCTCCTCCGGTTTTGATCTGTCTTGCGTTACGCCAGCGCCGCGGTGTCCAGCGCGATCATCAGCTCCTCGTTGGTGGGGATGAGCAGCACCTTTACCTTGGAGTCGATGGCGGAGATGATGGCCTCCTTGCCCCGGACGTTGTTGGCGTCCGCGTCCATCTTCACGCCCATGAACTCCAGGCGGTCGGCGATGGCCATGCGCTGCTGGGCGTCGTTCTCACCCACGCCGGCGGTGAAGATAATGGCGTCCACCCCGCCCATGGCGGCGGCATAGGCCCCGATGTACTTCTTCACGCCATAGCTGAACATATCCAGGGCCAGGGCCGCCCGGGTGTTGCCCTCAGCGGCGGCGGAGCCCAGATCCCGGAAATCCGACGACACGCCGGACACGCCCTGCACGCCCGACTTTTTGTTCAGCACGTTGAGCATCTCCTTGATGTCCATGCCGTACTTGTTCATCAGGAACTCCAGGATGCCCGCGTCCAGATCGCCGGAGCGGGTGCCCATGGGCAGGCCAGCCAGGGGGGTGAAGCCCATGGAGGTGTCCACGCTCTTGCCGTGGCACACGGCGGCGATGGACGAGCCGTTGCCCAGGTGGCAGGAGATGAGCTTCAAGGACTCGATGGGCTTGCCCAGCATATCCGCCGCCCGCTGGGTGACGTACTTGTGGCTGGTGCCGTGGAAGCCGTAGCGGCGCACCTTGTCCTGCTCGTAGTACTCATAGGGCAGGGCGTAGGTATAGGCCACCGGGGGCATGGTCTGATGGAAGGCGGTGTCGAACACGGCCACCTGGGGCACGTCGGGGCCCATGACCTTGGTGCACGCCTTGATGCCGGTGATGTTGGCGGGGTTGTGCAGGGGGGCCAGGGGGATGCACTCCTCCAGGGCGGCCATCACCTTGTCGTCGATCTTCACGGAGGAGGCGAAGGTCTCGCCGCCGTGAACCACCCGGTGGCCCACCGCCTCAATCTCCTGCATGGAGCCCACCACGCCGTTGGCGGGATCCACCAGGGCGTCTAATACGGCCTGAATGGCTTCGGAATGGGTGGGCATGGCTACGTCCTTGGCGTCGATGGCCTCCTTGCCGGGGGCCTTGTAGGTGAACTTGCCGTCGATGCCAATGCGCTCGCACAGGCCCTTGGCCAGCACTTCCTGTGTGTTGGTGTCCAGCAGCTGGTACTTCAGGGACGAGCTGCCGGCGTTGATTACCAGAACTTTCATCTTCCGCACTCCTTTGAATCGTGATGCCTTGCAGACGATCCGCACAACCCTCTCTGCTGCGGAATTATGCGGTTTTGCTTTACTTCGACCGGCCTTTTGGATTATAATACCCACAGGCGCCCGAAGGGGACGAACCGAATTCGCCCCATACCGGACATATTATACTACGGGGGCCAGAATATCGCAAGTATTTTTCTCGATTTTGCCAAAAAGAGTCTGCGGGAAGGGGGATGTGCCATGGACGCGGTGGGAATTGTGGCGGAATACAACCCCTTCCACGGCGGGCACGCCTACCAGATCGCCCAGACCAGGAGGCTGCTGGGTGAGTGCGCAGTGGTGTGCGTGATGAGCGGACACTTCGTTCAGCGGGGGGAGTGCGCCGTGCTGGACAAATGGGGCCGGGCCCGCCGGGCCCTGGAGGGGGGCGCGGATCTGGTGCTGGAGCTGCCCACGGTGTGGGCGGCGTCCTCGGCGGAGTCCTTCGCCCGGGGGGCGGTGGACGTGCTGGAGGCCACCGGCGTCGTCACCCACCTGTCCTTTGGCAGCGAACGGGGCGATGTGGACGCCCTCCGGCGGGTGGCGGCCTGTCTGGACAGCCCCCAGTATCCCGATGTGCTGCGCCGGTTTCTGGATCAGGGGCTGCCCTTTGCCGTCTGCCGTCAGGCGGCGGTGGACGAGCTGCTGGGGCCGGGTTTGGCCGAACTGCTGGCCCAGCCAAACAACAACCTTGGAATTGAGTATATCCGGGCGCTGAACGCCGCGAAAAGGGGAGCCCAGCCCATTACCATCCCTCGGGTGGGGGCGAGACACGATGGCGGGGATCATTCGGACTATCCTTCCGCCTCCTTTGTGCGGGGGGAGCTGCTGTCCGGGCGGATCCCGGCGGACAACCCCGCCAGCCTGAAGTGGGGGGAGCGGTGGGTGCTGGGCCGCCTGCGCGTTCTGGACGAGGAGGACTTTGCTGCCCTGCCCGACTGCGGGGAGGGGCTGTCCCACCGCTTGTGCCGGGCGGCGCGGCAGGGGCGGACGCTGGAGGAGGTCTACGACCTGGCCAAAACCAAGCGGTACGCCCACGCCCGTATCCGTCGGGCTGTGCTGTGGGCCGCCCTGGGCCTGAGGGCGGAGGACAGGCCGGACAAGTCTCCCTATCTCCGGGTGCTGGGGGCCACGGAGCGGGGGCGGGCACTCCTGCGGGAGATGAAGGGGAAGGCTGCCTTGCCCGTGATCACCAAGCCCACCCACGGCAGGGGGATCCCCCTGCTGGAGCTGGAGGGGCGGTGCACGGATCTGTACCAGCTGTGCCGGAAGACCCCCGGCCCCTGCGGACTGGAGTGGACGACGAACCCGGTGATGCTGTAATCTTTACCCGAAAGGAAGTTATCATAAATGAGAGCCTGTGAACGTCTGCTGAAGTATGTGAAGATCAATACCGAATCCTCCCCGGAGACGGGAACCACCCCCTCCACCCCCGGCCAGTGGGAGCTGGCCCGGCTGCTGGTGGACGAGCTGACCGGGCTGGGGCTGGAGAACCCCTCTGTCAACGAGTTCTGCACCGTCACCGCCTGGCTGCCCGCCACACCGGGGCTGGAGCACGTCCCCGCCCTGGGCCTGCTGGCCCACCTGGACACCGCCCCCGCCTTCTCCGGGAAGGACGTGAACCCCATCGTCCATGAGCACTATGACGGCGGCGACATCGTTTTGCCCCACGAGGGCCGGGTGATCCGGGTTGCCGACTTCCCCTGGCTGTCCCGCTTCCGGGGGAAAACCCTCATCACCGCCGACGGCTCCACCCTCTTAGGGGCGGACGACAAGGCGGGCGTGGCTGAGATCGTCACACTGTGTGAGCAGCTTATCGCCGAACAGATCCCCCACGGGCGGCTGTGCATCGCCTTCACCCCCGACGAGGAGATCGGTGAGGGCCCCGACCACTTCGACGTGGCCGCCTTCGGGGCCAAGTACGCCTACACCGTGGATGGCTCCGCCCCCGGCGTCATCGCCTACGAGAACTTCAACGCCGCCTCCGCGGTGGTGGACATCACCGGCGTGTCCGTCCACCCCGGCGCGGCCAAGGGGATCATGGAGAACGCCCTGCTCATCGCCCAGGAGTTCAACGCCCTGCTGCCGGCGGACGCCGTTCCCGGCAAGACCGAGGGCTATGAGGGCTTCTTCCACCTGGACGCGCTGAACGGCACCGCCGCCGCCTGCCGGATGGAGTATATCGTCCGGGATCACGACAAGGGCGAGTTCACGGTGAAACAGGGGCTGATGAAGCGGGCCGCCGCCCAGGTGCAGGCCGCCCATCCCACTGCCAAGATCGAGCTAACCTTGACGGACAGCTACTACAACATGAAGGAGAAGCTGGAGGGCTGTATGCACCTGGTGGACAATGCCAACAAGGCGGCGGAGCTGGCGGGCCTCACCCCCGCCGCCGAGGCCATCCGGGGGGGCACCGACGGAGCGCGGCTCAGCTTTATGGGCCTGCCCTGCCCCAATCTGGGCACCGGGGGCTATAACTTCCACGGGCCCCTGGAGCTGTGCTGCGCGGAGGAGATGGACACGGTGGTTGACATTCTGATGAACATCGTCCGGCTGTACGCGGAATGATTCACAGTTTATTGATTATTTTCCCAGCGGAAAGGGCTATAATAGCCCAATAAAGCGTCTGCCGCAAGGAGGGATTCCTCTTGATGTACCGAAACGATCACTACGGCCCCATCGACAAGTTCTGCTCCCGGCACCCCCGATTCGGGGTGCCCAACCTGGCTATGTACATCGCCATTGCCCAGGTGGTGGTGGGCATACTCTGCCTGCTGCCCGCTCTGCGCGTCCTGCCTGCCCTGCTGGACTTTAGCCGCACGGCCATCCTCCATGGGGAGGTCTGGCGGCTGGTGACCTTTATCCTCATCCCCTCCGGCGTGGGCAACCCCTTCTATACCCTGCTGGGCTGCTATGTGGTGTTCTGGACGGGCCAGATGCTGGAGCGGGAGTGGGGGACGGCCAGGTTCAGCCTGTTCTATCTGTGCGGGGTGGCGCTGTCCATCCTGGGCGGGCTGCTGCTGGGGGGCACCAGCATCTACTACATCCACCTGTCCTTCTTCCTGGTCATCGCCACCATGTACAGCGAGATGCAGGTGCTGTTCATGTTCGTGCTGCCCGTCAAGATGAAGTGGCTGGCCCTGCTGGACGTGGCGCTGATCCTGCTGGACGCGGTGCAGTACGGGCCACTGGTGCTGCTGTACGTGCTGCCCAGCTTTGTGAACTACTTCATCTTCACCTGGCCCTTCTGGTCGGTAAAGCTGGGCTTCGCCCGGCGCCGCGCGGATCCCCAGGTGATCAACTTCAAACGGGCCCAGAAGCAGGCCCAAAAGAGGGCCCAGGAGACGGGGGGCTACCTCCACAAGTGCGCGGTGTGCGGCATTACGGATCAGGACGACCCCAGTATGGAGTTCCGTTACTGCTCCAAGTGCGACGGGTACTACTGCTACTGCGCCAACCACATCAACAACCATATCCACATTCATCAGGATTGACGAAGGCCCCCACGGTCTATGACCGCGGGGGCCCATTTTTCATTCCCAGTACGCCACGGCGTAGCAACCGTACCGGTCCACGGCGAAGCCTGCCGCCGACAGATCGTACGCCCAGTCCCCGTCCTCCACCAGGTAGACGCAGGCCGGGTTAGGCTCCCCCAGCCCGGTGAGGAACCGGAACCGCCCGAAGCTCTCCACATCTAAAAAGGCGCTGGGGTAGTTTTTGTAGGCCACCGTCTCCCGGTACTCCTCCGGATCCTGCCCACTGTAGAACAGCACCCGGGCGTAGTTGGCCCCCCGGGCCACCCGGATCTCCCCCTCCCGGGCCAGGGCCGCCTCCACCGCCTGCTCCAGTCCGGCGCCGAAGTGGGCCCGGGACTGCTGGGCGTAGTCGGTGAAGTAATAGCCCGCAAACCGGAGGAACAGCGCCCCGAAGATCAGCAGGGGCACCAGCAGCGCCCGCGGGTCGAAGCTGCACAGCCACCGCGTCCCCAGCGCCGCCAGCAGCACCACTGGGATCCACAGGGTGTTTACCCGGTTCACGTTGGCGTCCAGGGTTAGTCCCTGCAAAATCCCGGCCAGCAGCTGGATCAGCAGGAGGGCAGCGGGGTGGGGCTCCCGGCGGGACAGGCCCTCGGCCGTCTCCCGGACGGCCCACACCAGCCCCACCAGGGCCAGAGGCAGAGCGCCGTAGTAGAACAACCCAAACCGATCCGTCCCGTTCCACAGCAGCCCGTCCCCTTGTCGAAGCACCAGGGACAGCAGGTTGGCGGCGTGCTCCGGAACCTGGGCCAGGGAGAACTCGCTGTCCCGCATCACCACTAATTTGGGGATGGTGAAGGGGCCCAGGTGCAGCTCGGGCAGCAGGCCCCAGTTCACCAGCAGGAACAGCACCAGCGGCAGGGCCAGCGCCAGCAGTACCGCCGCCCCCAGCAGCCACGTGCCCTCCCGGCCGCGGAGGCGCAGTTTACCGCACCAGAACCCGTACCCCGTCTGGAGCAACAGGATCAGGGGCACGAAGGGCCAGATGGCGGCGTAGCAGTACAGGGACAGGCCGTACATCAGGGCGGACAGGGGGAGCCAGCGGCAGTCCTCCAGCCCCCGCAGGAAGAAGTACAGCCCGAACAGCAGAAAGCCCGGGGCCAGGTTGGACTCCAGCCCCCACCGGGACAGCATCACGTGCCACGGGCACACCGCCAGCAGGAACAGGCCGCACAGCCCCGCCCACCTGTCCACCATCCGCTTGCCCACGCCGTAGGCGGCGGGCAGGGACAGCAGGGACACGATAAGCTGGGGCAGCCGTACCGCCAGGGCCGTCCGCCCCAGCAGGGCCAGACAGGGGAGCATGAGGTAGCTCTCCAGGGCGTTCATGCCGCTGCCCCAGGCGGTGAGGTACACCGGCAGGGAGTGGCCGAAAGAATCTCGCCCCGTCTTGAGCAGGCACCACGCCTCGTAGGCGGCGAAGGCCTCATCCTGGTTCAGCCCCTCCGGCACCGCCCCAAACCGCCAGAGACGGAGGGCGGCCCCCACCAGCAGAAACAGGACGAACAGCGTACGGATCAGCCAGTCCTCCCCCTCCCGGGGGCGCGTGCGGCCTGTCATGGGCGCTCCTCCCTTCTGACCGGGGGCGGATTCAAAATCCGGCCCGCCGCCCCATGTTTTCCCTTATTATAAAGGGAATTCCGGCAGAATGTCAAGCCAACCGCCCCGGCTCGGGCGGCTTTCCCGTGGGGAGCGAGCACCCGGCGGCGAGGCCCGCCATAGGATAGCTTGCGGGCCGTCCGCGGGGCGGCCCGCGCGGGAAAGGAGCATCCATTATGTATGAGACATTGTGCCTGTCCGCCCTCCCCGAGGGGGAGAGCGCTTATGTGACCGAGGTAAACGCCGCGCCAGCCATGGATCGGCGGCTCACCGACCTGGGGCTGGTGCGGGGCACCCGGGTGACCTGCGTGCTGAGAAGTCCGGCGGGGGATCCCTGCGCCTACCTGATCCGGGGGGCGCTCATCGCCCTGCGCCGCTCCGACGCGGAGGGGATCACCCTGGAGCGGCGCACCCAGGAGCAGCCTGCCCGGGCGGTGGCCACATGAACCGGGTGGCGCTGGCGGGCAACCCCAACGTGGGCAAGTCCACCCTGTTTAACGCGCTGACTGGACTACGGCAGCACACAGGTAACTGGGCGGGCAAGACGGTGGCCACCGCCCGGGGAACCTATACCTATGAGGGGCAGGAGTACCAGCTCATCGACCTGCCCGGAACCTATTCCCTGGCCGCCCACTCCCAGGAGGAGGCGGTGGCCCGGGACTTCATCCAGAGCGGCCAGGCGGACGGGGTGGTGGTGGTGTGCGACGCCACCTGTCTGGAGCGGAACCTGATCCTGGTGCTCCAGGTGCTGGAGCTGACGGGGAAGGTGCTGGTGTGCGTCAACCTGATGGACGAGGCGGAGCGGCTGGGTGTCCAGGTGGATCTGCCCGCCCTGTCCCAGCGCTTAGGGGTGCCGGTGGTGGGTACCGCCGGCGGCCGCCAGGACGGGCTGGAGGAGCTGAAGAAGGCCGTGGCCGCCCTGGTGCGGTCGGAGGCTCCCGCCGTCCCGGAACGGGCCCCTGGCGAGCGGGTCACTCTGGCGGAGCGGTACGCCGACCAGGTGGTGCGTAGCCGGTCGGCCCAGCGCCTGCGCCGCCAGCGGCGGATCGACCACTTACTTACCTCCAAGGCCACCGGTATCCCGCTGATGCTGCTGCTGTTTGGGCTGGTGGTGTGGCTGACGGTGGCGGGGGCCAACGTCCCCTCCGCCCTGCTCACGGAGCTGTTTGCCCGCGTCGGCACGGTGCTGGAGGGCTGGCTGGTAGGGTCCCCGGATTGGCTGCGGGGGCTGCTGCTGGACGGGGTGTACCGAGTCACCGCCTGGGTGGTGGCGGTGATGCTGCCCCCCATGGCCATCTTCTTCCCCCTGTTCACCCTGCTGGAGGATCTGGGCTACCTGCCCCGGGCGGCCTTCGTCATGGATCACGCCTTCCAGAGGGCTAAAACCTGCGGAAAACAGTGCCTGACTATGTGTATAGACTATACAATTTTGCACTAAAGTCTCCAACGTATGTCTATAGACTGTCCGTCTATTAAGATGCGTTCTACCAAAGAAGCTGTGAACATCCGTTGGTTGTCAATATCGCCTGTGTCATATCCGTCTTTGTAATCCTCAATGGCTTGCATAAAACGATCAACGGCTGGTGCTAAGTCCGGTGTGTTTAGCTGTTCTTGCAGCTGGTTCCGTTCTGTTGTTATGGAGCTGATGCGCTGGGTAATTGTATCCATGGGAATAGATCCAACCTGATATAAATCAATGAGTTTTGCGATCTGCCCATCTATTTCTGAAATCCGCTTTTGAAGTGCCGGACGATCAATTTTTACCTCGTGCCTGTCTGCCGCAGCTTTAGAAACGATTTTCAGTAAATCGGGCTGGGAAATCATGGTACATATTTCCTGCTGCACTAACTGATCCAGTCTGCCAATTTCCCAGTTGTCATTCTTACAATTGGGGTCCCTGATGAATTGTTGTGAGGATTTAGCGCGAGAGTAGCATTTATAATACCCATGATTTGCAGAGTATCGGGCGCCGCATCGGCTGCAATACAATAATCCACTGAGCAGATATCCGGCCCGAAAGGGGTTTCTTTGTGCGTTGGTTTTTTTGAGTTCACGCTCGGAGGTGCTTTCAAGCAGATGGGCGGCGGTGTTAAACTCCTCAACGGTGACCAGAGGCTGGTGTACCCCGTCATAGTCTACTTTGCGGAAATGCACCTTTCCGATGTAAACCGTATTTTTTAATACGGCAAGGACTTTTGCGGGGGTCCATTTGGTGGTGTACCGGCCAGACAGATACCGGCTGATGGAGTTGATGGACTTCCCGGAAATAAACCTGGAAAAAATCTCGCGGATCTGCATGGCCTCGTATTCGTTGACTACCAGCAGACCGTCCTTGTAGTCATATCCGGTGGGCGGGTGGGAGCCGCCATGATAGTATCCCGCTTTACTGCGTCCGATCCGGCCCATGGTAAAGCGTTCCGTGATCTGATCCTTCTCCAGCTGGGCAAACACAGACAGGATGCCGATCATAGCCCGCCCAAAGGGGGTGGAAGTATCAAAATTCTCATTGATGGAGACAAAGTCTGCGCCGTGGGCGATCAGTTCGTCCTCGATCAGTGTCAGGGTGTCCTTTTGCGAGCGGGAGAGACGGTCAAGCTTATAAACCACCACAGCGTCCACGCCACCCTGGCGGATGGCTGTAAGCATCTGCTGGAGGGCGGGCCGGTTGGTGTTGCCGCCGGAAAAGCCGCCGTCCACATAGAGCTTGCGAAGGGACCAGCCTTTTGCGGCACAGTAGGCTTTGAGCCTGTCAGTCTGCTCCTCTATGGAGTAGTTTTCCAACTGGTTCTCGGTGGAAACACGGGCATAGCCAACCACCACCATAGCTTCCTTTGACATGGGAAAGCCTCCCTAATATAATGAGAGGGCAGAGCGGCCGCAAACCTTTCTGCCCTTGTTCCCCGTTCCGGTGTTGGTAGCACCGGGGCGGGGGCTTTTATCTTTTTCGCCTTTTTGCTGGCCTGAATAGCGATTTCCACAGCGTGCTCTGTGCTTTTCGCTTGCGACCTGCTTTGGTTAGAGGTATTCCAGTTGCCTTTGAGATTTTACGCTTTATGCTGGTGACACCCAGGGCTCGCTTCCAGCTAAAACCGCCGAAAGGCATTACAAAGTCCCTTGATTCTTCTCCTTTTTCTATTTATTCCGCCCTCCGGCGGCTGGGTTACATCTCGAAACAGATCGAAGAATTTAGACCAGAAATTCCACCTTTACCACCTTGCCTAAAATATGAATGGTAGTTTTGCTCAAATCATACATCTGTGGCTTGTGCTCTGGGTTGGTGGACTGGGGTATGAGTGTGACGGTGGTGTCAGAGGAATAGAAGCGCTTCACCGTGGCATCGTCCGCGCCTGCTATTACCACAGCGATCTCCCCCTGCTCCACCTCCTCCTGACGGCGGACGATGATCAGGTATCCGTCATTGATGCCGGCGGCGTTCATGCAGTCCCCGTGTACCCGCAAAGCGAAATATTCCGCGCCACCGTTCAGGTCGGTGATGGTGTAGCCCTCGATGTGTTCCTGCGCATACAGCGGCAGGCCGGCGGAGATGCGGCAAAGGATGGGGATGCGGTGGCAGCGGGCAAGGTCGATGGGGATTGCTTCGGAAGGTAAGATCTTGCAATCTGGAATTTTGTTGTCAGCCTTACCGAGAAGCGTGTCCATATTGACGTTAAAAAAATCAGCAAAGATTTCTAAAGTCTCGAAATCTGGTTCTCGTTTCCCAGTCTCATACATACCGATTGCGCTTCGTGTTAGTCCAGTTTTATCGGCTAATTCCTTCTGGGACAAGCCCTCTTGTTTTCTCAGAGAAGTTAGCATATCTGAAAATAAAGCCACCAAGATCACCTCCTCTTTGGCCTTCAATGGAAGGCTATCACGAATCGTGAAAAAAGTCAATAAAAATTTGTCACGAAATGTGTCGGATTGATTTGCTGGAGCATGGTCTTGGCCCGATTAGCGCCGAGCGGGTGCAGGGCAGCGCGTGAGCGGGGCCGTTTGCGCGGACTCGGGTGAAGATAGAAGCGGAAGAAGGTGAGCACGGTGGATGTTAGAGTCAACAAGGAGCTTTACGCGAAAGTCAAAAGTGCTCGATTGTGTTTGGTGCATAGGACAATCTCGGTGAAGCATAGCTTGAAACGAGGTGATTAGAATGGCAAAAGTGTACCCGGATGGCGCTGTCGTCAGGAATATCATGGCAGACGGGACGGAGTGCGACGATCTCAGTACCTATATCAAATCGGTGGATCAGCTGCCAGATCTCACAAAAAGGCTGATTGTGCACTTCATGGAACAGGGCGCACGCATGAGGCTGGAAAAGGAGCGAGCAGGGAAGTGATGCTCATCCAGGGCGTGACGCTGGGCGGAGGTGCTGTTGGACGAGGTGTCGCTGATGCCACGCTCCTTCGAGGAGCAGGCCCTGGCCCAGTGCTCGGTAACAGGGGCCAAGCTGTGGTTCAACTGCAACCCGGACGTGCCGGAGCACTGGTTCCGCCGGGAGTGGCTGCTGAAGCTGGCGCAGAAGGACGCCACCCATCTGTACTTCACCCTGGACGACAATTTTTGTGTAGGTTGCTATATAAAGAAAAGTTGCGTTTTTCCATGTAAAAGTTATATTATGAAATGGCCCTGGTAGAAAAAGGAGAAGGGTTCGGAGGTTTCTTAAACGGAATTTAAGGATTTTCCCCCTTGCGGCTTAATGGGCGGCCTGATAGTATGATATATAGTTATAGTAGTTGCAATAGGGGGGATTGCTGATGTATACGGTTCTAATCTGCGACGACGACAAGGATATCGTCTCGGCGCTGGAGATCTACCTCACCAGCGAGGGCTACCGCACGGTGTCGGCCTACAACGGAGAGGAGGCCATCGCCGCGGTGCGCACGGAAAATATCGACCTCATCCTCATGGACGTGATGATGCCCAGGCTGGACGGAATCCGAGCCACCGCCAAGCTGCGGGAGGAGGGCAACATCCCCATCATCCTGCTCACTGCCAAGAGCGAGGACACCGACAAGGTGCTGGGGCTGAACATCGGCGCGGATGACTATATCACCAAGCCCTTCAACCCCATCGAGGTGCTGGCCCGGGTGAAAAGCCAGCTGCGGCGGTACACCACCCTGGGGGGCAAGGCCGCGGTGGAGACGGAGGACGGCACCCTGCGCAACGGCGCCATCGTCATGGACGACGAGGCCAAGGCGGTGACGGTGGACGGCGAGCCGGTGAGCCTCACCCCCATCGAGTATAACATCCTGCGGCTGCTGATGAAGAATCTGGGGCGGGTGTACTCCACCGCCCAGATCTACGAGCAGGTGTGGAACGACCCGGCCCTGGGCAGCGAGAACACCGTGGCCGTCCACATCCGGCACCTGCGGGAAAAAATTGAAATCGACCCCGCCAACCCCCGGTATCTGAAAGTGGTGTGGGGGCTGGGGTACAAAATGGAGAAAATGTCATGAAGTGGCGGGAAAATATGGCCATGAAGGCCCTGGCCTTCATGGCGGCGGTGGCGGCGTTCACCGCCACCGCCATCATGGGCTGGTACCAGCTGGCCAACTTCGACGCGCTGTGGACCGACGCCTACTTCTATGACGAGAGCAGCGGCTATACCCAGAAATATCTGGTGCGGCAGGACTATTTTATGGTGCGTTATCTGGTGGATCTGAAGGACAAACAGGCGGCGGGGGAGGGGCTGGATCTGTCGGAGCGGCGGGCCATTGAGCGGTATGAGGCGGAGTTTGACGCCGGGGCCACCAACCTGCGCTGGCAGCTGCTGGACAAGGACGGCAAGGTGATCTACGGCAACACCCAGGAGGATAGCACCAAGGTGGACCCCGACTACGGGGTGGACTACCACCGGGGAACAGGCAAAACCCAGAGCGCCAGCGCCGAGTGGGAATACCTTGATTCGGACTCCTCCTCCAGCGCTGTCAATGCCGGGGACTACGATGACGCGTCCTATCACTCGGGCTGGCGAACGATGCTGCCCATCTGGGCGGAGGCCGTCCGGGAGGCCAAAACGGAGGGCACGTCCGCCGAGCTGGTGGACGTCCAGGACAATCCCATTACCATCACGGAAAACCAGATCCTGGCAGACAACGACGGCTATACCAAGGTGCTGCGGGTGGTGGATACGGACAACAACCTCTACCTCTACTACCCCACCATCCGGGCCTGCCTGGAGGCCAACCAGTTCGGCTACATCTTCGAGCCGGAAAGCGAAACCTGGATGCTCACCCAGGAGGCCCGGGCGGAGGCGGAGGAGACCAACGCCAGCCTCATTTTCTGGGTGGACAAAGCCCTGCGGGTGGACGATCAGTACAAGCGGGCCGCCGACAAGCTGGCCCAGTGGCAGGCCGCCCGAGAGGGCTATCTGGCTGGCACCATCATGCTGGGCACGCTGGGCGTACTGCTGACGGTGTACCTGTGCTGCGGCGCGGGCCATAAGCGGGAGGTGGAGGGAATCTACCTCAACTGGTTCCACCGCATCCCCGGGGACGTGCTGCTGACCCTGCTGCTGCTGGGCGGTGTGGGGGCGGTGGCCGCGGGGGTGACCGTGGTGGCCACCGCCTATGGGGACTTCCCCATGTTTATGCAGCTCATCGGCGTGGGGCTGGGGGTGGCCGCGGCGGCGGCCATGGGTCTGGCGGCGCTGGTGACGGTGTGCGCTCGGGCCAAGGCCCACACCCTGCTGCGTAACACCTGGACCTGGTCGATCTGCGCGTGGTGCTGGCATACGCTGTGGCGGCTGGCCGGGGCATTGGGACGGGCCGTTCAGGCTGTCCCCCTGATTTGGAAGGCGGTGATGGGCTGTATGGCGTACGGGCTGTTTACCATTACGACGTTCCAGGGGAGCGGGGGGCTATGGCTGCTGGTGAGCGCTGGTGTGGCGGCGTATCTGTGCCTGTGGGCGTACCAGTGGAAGAAGATCCGCCACGGCACCCAGGAGATCATCGGCGGCAATCCTGGCTATCAGATCGACACCCAGCGGATGCTGCCGGACTTGAGGGGCCACGCCGACGAGCTGAACAACCTGGGCCACGCCATCTCCACGGCAGTGGACGAACGGATGCGCAGTGAGCACTTCAAGGCGGAGCTCATCACCAACGTGTCCCATGATCTGAAAACGCCGCTGACCTCTATCATCAACTACGTGGATCTGCTGAAAAAGGTGGATATACAGGATCCCAAGGCCCGGGAATATATCGAGGTGCTGGATCGCAAGAGTCAGCGGCTGAAGAAGCTGACGGAGGATCTGGTGGAGGCGTCCAAGGCGTCCACGGGCAACCTGACGGTGAACTGGGAGCGGCTGGACTTCAAGCAGCTGGCGGATCAGGCCCTGGCGGAGTGCGGCGAGCGGCTGGAGGCCCAGGGGCTGACGGTAGTGCGCACCCTGCCGGAGGAGACCGTCTGGGTGGAGGCGGACGGCCGGCACCTGTGGCGGGTGCTGGACAATCTGCTGACCAACTGTGCCAAGTATGCCCTGCCGGGCACCCGGGTGTACGTGGAGCTGCGGGAGAATGGGGGCCGGGCGGTGCTGTCGGTGAAGAATATCTCCCGGGATCCGCTGGACATTCCGGCGGAACGGCTGATGGAGCGGTTCGTCCGGGGAGACGAGTCCCGCAACGCCTCGGGCAGCGGGCTGGGGCTGTCCATCGCCCAGTCGCTGACGGAGCTACAGCACGGGAAGTTCGAGATCAGCATAGACGGGGATTTGTTCAAGGCCACGGTGACCCTGCCCCTGGCGGGGGAGGATCCGGAGGGACTGCCCATCCTGCGCCTGTGAGCATGGGCCCGCGCGGCGGCGGTCGCGCGGGCCTTTTTGTATAGCGAAAACCACTCGCTGGGCGAGTGGTTCAAAAGGAGCCTAAGGAAGCCGATAAGTCCAGCGGCCACCGCATCCAGAGGATTGACGTACACTATAACTTTATTGGGGAGATTGATTTTTCCCCGGAATATTGTGGATAAAAAGAAGTAACAGCACGGCGCTGTTACACCGTGCTGTCACTTCCCCGCAGATTTACAAAACATTCTTTATGCGTGTAAACCCTTGCTTTCCAAGGGCTCTGGGTTTGGTCCAATATGGAAAAATTGCCTTTTTAGGAAGCACCGGGGCATAATCACGTTCGCGAACCCTTTCGGTTCCTATCCGTCGTATCTCTGTGCCTTTTAGCCCGCCCCTACTGTGGTAAGAATCTCGCCGTTCACGCAGTCAAAGAGCACGGCGTCGGAGTAGGCGTAATTTCCCGCGGCGTCTCGCAGCTCAAACACCATGCCATACTGCCCGTCGGGCAGGGCAGCCTCCCCAAAGGCGGTATCCGCCGTCACGGTCAGCTCCTCGGCGGTGTACATCTCAAAATCGTCCTCCCCGCTGAAGGAGGACAGCTGCCAGATGGTGGTGATCACGTTGCCCTCCTCCAGCAGCCGCAGCTCCTTGGAGGCCATGCCGGATTCGTCCAGACCCTGGGACGCGCCCAGGATCGTCCATTCCCCGCCGGAGAAGTCATAGGCCACCTGGAGGTTGTACTCCTCCCCATTGAGCAGGACGGGCACGGAGTAGAGGTTGTAATCCTCCCCCTCGCAGGACAGCTCCATGTAGACGATATGGCCGTCGATGGCGCCCCACACGCCCCGGAAGTTGTCGTAGAACACGCCGTTGTCCCAGTCCGCTTCCAGGTCGTTGTCCGTGCCCAGGAACAGCATCTGATCGTTCCCCTCGTCCACATAGAACAGGGAGAAACCGATGCCGGCCAGAATATTGCCGGCCTCAGGGCCCAGGGTCAGGTAGGCGGTGCCCTCGTCGTTCACGTCCAGGGCCGCGCCGTCCCAGCCGGTGTCGGCCAGGGTGACAAGTTTGGGCAGATCCTGTATGTCCAGAGAGGCCAGATACTCCTCGCCGCCCTCGCCCAGCTCGCCGGTGAGGCCGTAGGCGTACAGATGCTTGAAGGCCGACCCCGCGCCCACGCTGATGTAGCCGTTGAAGTCGTCCACATCCCCGCTGTAGGAGTAGTAGCAGCTCAGACCGGTGGCCTCAGAGCGGTAGGGGCCGCCCACCTGATAGATCACGCAGTCGGCCAGCGCGTCGCAAACGCCCTGGGCGGAGGGCAGCATCCACGCCGTCTGCCGGGCCAGGTGTCCCAGGTCCACCATGTTGGTATAGCCCTGCTCCCGGGTATTGCCGCCGTAGTTCTCGCTCTGGGCGGCGGCCCGGCCCAGCTGGGCGAAGAAGCCCGGATCCTCCGCCGCTGCCGCAAAGGCCTCCTGCCCGAAGGCCTCATAGGCGTCCAGCAGGGGGGTCAGTTTGGTCAGGTCGGTGACGGAAAGGGTGGTCTGCTCCGCGGTGCCCACGGCCTCGCAGCCCTCATAGTAGGAGCTGCAGATGGCGATACCCAGATCGTCTCCGTCCATGGCTGGATTTTGGGCCAGCTCGCCCAGCCAGCCGGAATAGAGCCAGCCGTTGCCCGGCTCCGTCTCCTCGGAGGCCACCAGGTACTTGGAGAAGTTCTGGAATACCGCCGCCACGTCCACCGTGGCCATCAGGCAGGTGTCGAAGCCCACCAGCTCCAGGGCGGGATTGGCCGTGTCGGCGGGCCAGACCTCGTTGAACGCCTGATACATCTCGGTCAGGTTCAGGGAGTCGTTGTCGTACAGCTCGTCAAAGGCCGCGCCGCTGACCGAGCCGCCGCCGTGATTCCAGAAGGTGACCGCCACCTTGTCGGCGGGGTAGTTGGTGTGGGCAAAGTCCAGGAACTCATACAAAGTCTGGGCGTCGCCCATGCTGGCGCTGTCCAGCTCCTCCACCAGGCTCAGGCCCTGGCTGGTGTAGGTCCAGCGCTGGAGCTTGGAGGGATCCATCTGGTCGTTGTGCCAGACGGAGGAGCCGCCGGTCTGGATGACAACGGTGACGTTCTCGGGCAGCTGCGCTTCCATCATCTCACCCAGATCCGTGGAGGCAAAGCCGCCGCCGCTCTCCAGGTCGCTGCCGCACAGATACCAGTACACCGCCCAGCTCCCGTCCCCCTCCGGATTGGCGGTGGGGGCGTCGGGCTCTTTGGAGGGGGGCTGGCGGTCCACCTCCGCGTCCTCCCCACCGCAGGCGGCCAGACACAACGCCATGGCCAGGGCCAGACAGAGGGCAAGCAATCGTTTCTTCATCAGACTTCCTCCTCAAATTCCAAGAAGCTGGCGCTTCTTGGCGGCATATTCCTCCTCCGTGATGGCGCCGCTGTCCAGCAGCGTTTTGTACTTCTGAATCTCCGCCACAGGGTCGGGAACGGAGCGGGACTCGCCTGCGGGGGCAGTGGCAGCGGCCACGGGCGTGGGCAGAAGAATGTGCTCCTCCGGTGCGTCCGGGTCGATCACGCTCATGAGGCTGGTGGCCAAGGTGTGCAGCAGCCCCGTCTCCTTTTCATACTTTCGCATGAAATCGATGTAACTGGGGGAGAGGACGCCCCAATCGGGGGCGTTATTGTCCAGGGTGCGAACGCCGCCCCAATAGGGGTGATCCAGCGTCAGCTCCACGTAGAACTTTTTGATGGGCGTATCCACGCTGAAGATGGGCTCGCTGATAAAGGGGGTCGGGGAACCTCTGGAAAAGTCCCCCCGCTTCTCCATATCCTCGATCATCTCGTTCATCCGCTTCGCCTGCATATACCGATCCATATCTGCGTGGTAGCGGTCGATCTCGGGCTCCACGGCCTTGACCCGAGCCGGCGTGTCGGTCTCATACCATTTCAGGCCCTCCGGGGAGCTCTCAAACAAAACGGTGTTGTCCTCTAAAATCCGGAACGCCGTAAGGCAGGACGACTCCATCACCAGGGAATCCCCTTTGTCCCGGATGCGGAACAGCCGCTGGGGCACATCAATCTGGATGAGGTCGTTCCACTCGCCGCAGTTATACTTGAAGGTGGCGCTGAAGCTGTCCCGCAGGGGTTTGTTCGCGTCATAGTACGCCAGGTACTGCCGGGCATCCTCCAGCGACAGGTTGACGGTGCCGTCGGGCAGATCGATCTTATCCTTGCAGGTGCCGCAGATGGGCGTTCCCTCTATGGTGGTGGCCAGCAGCCGGGGGGTGGGGCCCCCACAGAAGGGGCAGGGGTTTTTCTTGCTTGTAAATAGTCCCATGACTCATTCCTCCTGTCAGCGGGCGGATAGAACCGGTTCCTTGCGGATGATGCTTTTGATGGTCTGGCAGACCCGCTGCATATCGCTGGCGAACCCGCCCAAGCCGTGGAGCTGGCTGTCGGTAAAATCGATCTTGAGGTCGATCTCGCTCCAGTAGGGGTCGGTGGTAGTCAGCTTCAGGTGGAAGGTGTCGTAATGGGACGAGCTGTCGCTGTTCACCAGCCGGGCAATCCCCCCCAGGGCGCTCAGAGTGGTCTCCAGCACCACCATGCCGGTGTCCTCCATACCGTCCAGCTTCTTTTTTCCCCGGAGCAGCTCGTAGCCGGTGAGCTGGTCGAAGGAAAGCACCACCGGGTTCTCCTCATCCACATGGAGATCGTCGTGGATCAGGTAGATGGCCCGTCCCGCCTCGTCCAGGCCGAACACGAGCCCGGGAATGGAGGTGATCTTCACCGTCCAGCGATGGGTGGCGTACTTCTCCGCGTTCGCCCGCCGGTAGGCCAGGTGCTCTTGAATGAACTCCGGCGTGGCGGTCTCCAGCAGGCTTTTCTGCATGGAAACCTGCTTGGAGCAGCTTTTGCACAGGGTCTTTTTGTCCCCGATTTTCACAAGGAACAGCCCTTTTACCTCGCCGCCGCAGACTGGGCAGGCCTCTTTTTTGGAAAACAGTCCCATAATGTACCTCCTCTTGATGTAATGCCGCAAATCGGTTACCGGGTTCCCCCGCTTCCGCCGCCGGAGAAGCCGCCGCCCCCGCCGAAGGAGGCGCTGCCGCCGCTTCCGGCGCTGCGGGCCGCCTGCTGCCTCTGCTGCTCCCGGGCGCAGGCGCTGTACAGAAAGCCGTTGTAATACCCGGCGTAACCGATGCACCGTTCAAAACGTTCCACCTGAGGCAGGGCCTCCGGATAGAGCTTGCGGATCTGGGGCGCCACTTGATCCGCGATGCCCAGCAGATGGGCGTAGATCAGATAGTCCTGCCAGATAACCGTCTCCCGCACACCCCGCTCATGGATCAGGGAGAAGTCCAGCAGGAACCGCTTCAGCCCCAGGATTTCGTCCAACTGCCGTTGCCCCTGCTCTGTCAGGCTTTTCACGCTTTCACAGACCGCGCCCCGATAGCAGCCGGCGCGGATCAGCGTCCGGTCGGCGTCCATCCGGCAGGAGTCCGCGAAGCCGGCCAGCGGCTTGGCGTTTTCCTCGCAGAGCCGCTCCAGCTCCTTGGCCTGTAGCACTCCGTCGGCCCCCGCCGCTGCCTCCAAAATGGTGTAGAAGGCGTCGTCATAGGGATTGCCGCTTCTGGGCGGGCGGCTCAGCCGTAGATCCACCTGGGGAAAATTCGCCCCGGTCTCCTCCGGCTCCAAAGCGCCGTCGCCGATCAGCCGCAGCAGATAGGCCCCCAGCAGGGAATCCTCCCGGCACAGCTGGCAGGCGGTTCCCAGCCGGTGGGTCACGTTCAGGTTGCCGTTGTTGGGCGCGTCCCGGAAGTAGTCCACCTGGTTTGTCCGCCGGTTCAGCTTGGCCTTCTGCATCCGGGCGGCGGCTGTGGCGCCCAGGGCGATGACCCCGGCAATAGCGGCCAGAATGCCCACTACCAGGAGAATTTCGGCGGGGCCGGCATCTTCCTCGTAGTCGCTGCCCTCAAGGGCCTGCTCCTTCACCGCCTCAAAGCTGCCGTCCACCTGGCGCAGGGGGGTGAGGATCCCCTTGTCCAGCGACACCATCACCGTCATATGCTGGCCGCTTTCCAGCGGGCTGTCGCTTTTGGCCCGGATCACGCCGTCCTCAAACCAGATGGATCCGTCATAGCCGAAGGCCCAGATCCCGCAGTTTGCTTCGGTCAGAGGCGTGCCGTCCTCGCTGGAAACAGTCAGTGACACGCTGGTGGGAAAGGTGGTCATCTCGTCCACAAAGCGGTGGTTGAAGCCGTCGGCGTCGGAGTAGGCGCCTGCCAGGCCGTGGAGGGTATAGGAGACCGTGTACCGGCGGGGGCCGTATGCGCCGATCCCCCAGCACAGCTCTACGCCGTCGGCTGTCTCCACGATACCGCATTTACGCGCTTTTTCCTCGAAGGAGGCGTTCACGTCCCAGTCCTCCACAAAGGCGTAAGCTCCGTCCGGATCAGAGACGGAAAAATCTGTGATGGACAGATAGCCGCTGTCCTTGCAGGCGAGATAGAATTCGGTTCCCTCGTCGGTTTCCGCTGTCCAGACCTGGGTGACGGCGGCGGAGCCGTCGGAACGCAGCGCCACTGTGATCTCCAGCTCCGGCACTCGGTTGGAGGCCAGCGCCGCCGGGGTGCACAGCAGAGCGCAGAAGCACGCGAGGAAAACAGCTGTGAGTTTTTTTCTCATGAGCTTACTTCATACTGGGCATGTCCGCCTTATCGTCCATCGCCTCCAGGTAGTCCCGCTGCCGGAAGCCCAGCATTCCCGCAATCAGGCAGGTGGGGAGCATACGGATGGCCCGGTTCAGCTTGGTGACGGAATCGTTGTAGATTAGGCGGCTGGTTCGCACCATCTTTTCGTAGCTGTCCACGGCGTTCATACACTTGGCGTAGTTCTCGTTGGCCTTCAGCTCGGGATACCGCTCCGCCACCATGGAAATGCGGCCCAGGGCCTCAGAGATGACCCCCTCCTGCTTGAGCACGTCGTCCGGGGTGGAGGTGGCGGTGATGACGCTCCGCCGGGATTTGACGGTCTCGATCAGCGTCTGGGACTCGTGGGCGGCGTAGCCCTTTGTCAGATCCAGCAGGGCGGTGAGCGCGTCGAAGCGGGAGGAGAGTTGCACGCCGATCTGGGCCATGGCGTTATTGATATTCTCGTCCATTACCGCCAGCCTGCGCTGGCAGGAGACGGCCCACAGCACCAGAATTACGATGATTGCGGCAATCACAGCGGCGGCAATCATAAGTTCCATCATTCATGCTCCTTTCTTCCTGTGAGAAAGTAAAAACGGCGGATGCGGATTTGCCCGCATCCGCCGCAGCCGTGCGAATGAACTTGTATCAGCCCTCCAGCTCAGCCTTGGCAGCGGTTGCCCACTGCTCAACCTCGGTACACACCTTGATCCACTGATCCAGGGTCTCCTGCTTGATGTCGTCATCGTTCTGAAGGGCCTCGCCCACCTGGTTCAGATTCCCAGACAGACGGTTCATCTCGGAGATGTAGTCGGCATAGGTCTCGGGATCCGCATTGAGGATATCAGCTACGTCGTTGAACGCCGCGGCAGCCTTGTTGTAGGCATCAATGGCGGGCTGCTTGTCCGGGCCGCCGCAGGCGGCCAAAGAGATACACATCATCAGCGCCAGCAAAAGGGAAATTAACTTTTTCATGTTCAATCAATCCTCCTGATTTATGGTTGCGGACTGTCTATCCACACCACCATGATAAACGCCGCCCGCGCTAAAAGAGAGGGCGGCGCATCAATCGCACCGGAATTGTCCCCAATCGACAGTCGCCTTAGAACCTGCCCCCCGTCGTTCCGCACTGAACTGTGGGTCGGCACGCCCATTATAAGCTCATCTGTCCGTCCCGGAACGCATACGCGAAAAACGCGTCTTTGATCTCATTATATTTCCCTCTGGGGATGGGAATTTCCGTCAGGCTGGTCATGGTGACGGTTCGGTAGGAAATGCTCCGCACATAGCCCAGATGGATCAGATAGGAGCGGTGGGGCCGCAGGAAACAGCCCAAGGGCGCCAGACGGCGGCTCAGCTCGTCCAGGCTGCCGGTGCTCTCCAACACCTTCCCAGAGGACAGATGGAACAGCAGCGTTCGGTGAATCACCTCGCAGAATTCCAGGTGTCTCAGGTCAAGACGGGTGATCCCGCTTTTGCAGCGCAGGATCAGGCCGGTTTCCTGCTCCTGCTCACACTTTTCCAGCGCGGAGTCCATCACGCGGGAAAAGCTTTCCCACCGCAGCGGCTTGAGCTGATAGAAATATGCCTCCACCGTGTAGGACTGTACGGCGAACTCGGGGGAGGAGGTTAAAAAAATGATCTTTACATTTCGGTCATACGCGCGAATCTCCGCCGCGGTTTCAAGCCCATTCTCTCCAGGCATCAGGATATCCAGAAACAGAACATCAAACCGGGTGCCCCGCTCAATTTCGGCCATCAGCTCTATCGGGCTGTGAAAAGCCGTATAGAGGATCTCCCGGTTCCGCTCCCTGCGGTACTGGTCAAAGAACACCTGCATTTCGCTCAACGCATTGATATCGTCGTCACAAAACGCCGCTTTTATCATGGCACTCCCCCCTCACATTGATGCTCCGGCACAAAGCTTACCGATCTCTCTTTACAAACCGCTTTTGATTTTGATACACCGTCATGATAAATCGTACCGATAGAGACGAGTCAAGCTGCTTGGAGAACAAATGCCCAAAGCCCCTTTTCATCATACCGCAGATTGGGAACGACGTTACGGCGGCGGCATGAACTGCATATTTTGCGCCCTGAAATGCAAACGGGGCGCAGCTAATACCGTTTCTTGATCCTCTGTAAAATTTCCAGAGAATATAAAAAGCGCCTGCCCGTGGCCGAAAGGCCATAGGCAAGCGCCTGCTATCTGTTTATGCTTTCTAAGGCAGCACCGCACAAATAGGCAAAAAGGGCGAGGTAGAGGATTGTCCGCCTGTCCCCGTGCTCAGCAGGAGCTGTCGCTGTACCCCTGGGCGGTGGAGCCGAACCGGGGCGCATCGGTTTGTGGGTGAAGATATACTTGAAGTTGTCCAGCCCCACGAATTCCATTGGGTTGAAGTCGTCCCACCTGTTGAAGCACAGAAGCAGGGCAAACAGGATGGGAATGAGGTTGAGCACAAAAAGCCGACAAAGTTGGGAGATAGGCGTGCCCGGCAACTGGAGCTGTTTGGCAGTATTCTGGATTGGACGTTTAGCGCCCCATCTGTCCCGCGCTCCAGTCTGGCCCTGTCAGCCATCCGCCCAGGTGGTGGCAAAGGGGGTGTTCGGCATCAGTTCATACCGGGTTCCCCCGGACAGAAGTGAGCCGCCCGCCCGGTTGGTCTGTGCAGTGATCCGTTCACTGTCCCAGGCCAGCCGCACGATACCGCCCTTGCCGTCCACCGGAAAAGTGCAGTCGAGGGTCTTGAAATACTCCAGCCGGGGCTCTATCACAAAGCCAGTCCCTTCTCGCCGCAGGCCCGTGAAGTACCGCCCCAACAGATAGATAGGGCTGGCGGCCCAAGCGTGGCATAAGCTCTTGCCGAACCGGTCGCCGTACATATCGTACTGGGCCGTCCCGGTGACAGCGGGGTCAAACTCCTCCCAGAAGGTTACGGCCCCACGCTCCAGCATACCGCCCCAATAACTCCGCAGCCGCTCCATCACCTGCTCCAGCCGCCCGCTGTCTGCCAGCACATCCAGCTCAAAGAACTGGAAGTAGGGCGTGGTGATGGGGGGCACCGCCGGATTGTCAATGACATTTTTCAGGATCAGCGCCCGCTTGCCTGCGTCCGCGATTCCAAAGCGCACCGCCAGCAGGTTAGTCTGCCGGGACACGTGCCGCCGCCCGGAGGTAAAGGAGTCCACATAGGCTCCCAGTTCCCCGTCCCAATAGCATTCGTCGATCCGGGCCGCCAGCGCCTCCCGGCGGGTGCGGTACACTTCCCCGTCCAGCCCCAGCGTCTCCGCCAGATCCGCCGCCGCCCCCCAGCAGGCGCACAGCAGCGCTTGTTCCGGGGCGAAGGGGCCGTCCTTGTCCAGATCTGCCCAATCAATGAACACCCAGTCCTTTTCCTCGGCGGTGAGGAAGCCGGAGCTGTCCGTCCGCGCCCGACAGAACTCCAGCAGGGATGCCGCCTTTGGCCACACCAGATCCAGGAAGTCCCGGTCGCCGTAGGTATCGAAGTGCTCCTTCACCCCCAGAAGCCACAGCAGGGAGTAGTCCATAATGGTGTTGATGTGCCCCGTCATGGGGTCGTTCCCTCTGAGGGCCAGCAGCGTGCGCCGTTCCACGCCGGGGTCGGCCAAAAGGTATTGGTTGACGAACAGGCTTTGGTAGGCGTCCCCAGACCAGATCCACTTGTCCCGCTTTATTCCGTCGAGGAAGAAGATGCCGGTGCACAGCCGGAAGGTGTGGGCCGCCACCGTCCAGATTTGATTGAGCAGAGGATCATCGCAGTAGAACGCCGCCCGGACGGGGATATCCACAAACTGATGGATGGCGGCCAGCTCCACCTCCTCCCCGGGGATGAAGGCGAAGCGCACCGCGCACCGGGGCGTCTCTCCCGTTTCCAGGTCAGGGGCCCAGCTGTAGTAGCAGTGCTCCTTGTCCAGCGCCTCGTCCCGGGACTCGCCGCAGTAGATCCGCATACCTGCCAGTTGCTCCTGCGGAGCCTCCGCCCGGAGGACGGCGGTAAGTTCCGTCTCAAACTCGTAGAGTACACCATCATCGACACGCTCTGTTTTTACTGGATGATATAGCTTCTCATTGTATTCCCATCGGGCGGGATCTTGGTCGGGCCGAATAAAATAGGGGCTGTACCCGGCGGGGAGGGGAGGCTGGGCATAGTCCTCCGCCATCCAGCCCCGGTCGGATCGGATCACGTCCCCCTCCACATACACGCTGGGAAAGGCATCAATCCGGGCGGCGTGGATGGAGATTTGCACCCTCCCTTTGGGGCAGCGGATCGTCTGTCCAAAGGGGTATTTTTTCTCCCCCGCCAGTACGAAGCCCACCGCCTTACTGTATACGCGAAACTCGGTATTCCGCTCCAGGGTATACTGCCGCCGGAATACCACCCGGTTCCGGAAGCCGTCGCTTTTCCAGAAGGCGGGCCAGCCATACCCCCGCTCCACCCGGCTGAAATCCTGTTCCATGCGGTGGTACAGCTCAAAATCCCCCGGATACCACAGCCAAAACTGCTCCGTCATGTTCAAATTCTCCCCCTCCGTTGTCAGGCGGAAAGGGTGCCGCCCTCCCCGCCTGTTTTGTTCAGCCTATCATAGTTCGCACGGGATATCAACCGTATAGACCCCGTCCTCATCCGCCACCACCACCCGCACCGGGCCGCTGCCGCCGGCCCGGACAATAGCCATGGCCTCGCCATAATAAGTGGGGGTGCTGTCCTGAGCGTAGTTCCCCTCCACGTAGGCATTCGCGCTGCCCAGCCCCTCCAGGGTTCCGTGCTCCACCGACACCTTCAGCGTGTGCTTCTCCATGGGCTTCCACACCCCTGCTTTGTCGGTATAGCGCAGCCAGACAAAGGCCAGTCCCCCCGGCTTCACGGATTTTTCTTCCGGCGTGATCCGCAGCTCTGTCTCCGGCCCGGCGGTGGACAGGGAGTAACGGCCCAGTTCCCTCCCGTCTGCGCCATAGGAAACCGCCGTCACCTCGCCGTCCTGATACGCCGTTTTGAATACCGCCCGGCAGGTGTTCTTCAGCCGCTGTTTCCCCACAGACTGCCCGTTCACCAGCAGCTCCACCGTGTGGGCCCGGGCGTACACCTCCACCGCCGCGGGCATTCCCGCGCAACCCTGCCACGACCAGCTCTCCAGGGCCTTGGTGAGCTGCCAGCCGGTGAGCTGGAGCTTCTCCGTCTGGTACACCGGGGTAACGGCGATGAACGGCCCCGGCTCCCGCTCGAAGGCCACTAACGTGTAGGCCGCCTCCGCCCGGCGCTTGCCCAGCAGATCCACCCGGCCGTTGCCCCCCGTCATCCGGCGGCAGGGTTCACCGTCGAATTTGTAATCGCTGTATTCGGCGCAGCCCTCCCCGGTCTCGCCGATGTAGTCCATCCCAGCCCATACGAAATCGCCGAGGATTCGGGGGTTTTGCTTGGCAATCTCCCAGAAGACGTAGGCGTCCTTGCAGAAGGTCTCGGTGCCTAAAATCAGCCGCTTGGGGTACTTGCGCAGATCCTTCTTATAGCGGAACAGCCCATAGTTATAGCCCGCGATGTCCATATTGGCAAAGGCGTCCCGGGTTTTCCAGTCGCAGGGGGGCAGGGTGGCCCCGGTCTTCATGAACCAGTCCCCCATGAGGCAGGCCAGGGTGTTATAGAACTCGCTGCCCACCGGCTTCTTCTTGGGATCCTTTTTGGGTGTGGCGGCCTTCTCCGCCTTGTCGTCGCTGTACACCCCCATGCCCATGGAGCTGAGGAAGTTGAAGAAAATATTGATGCCGCAGGTGACAGGCCGGGTGCCATCCACCTCATGGAGCCAGCGGGTCATCTCCCCAGTGAGGGAAATGCCCTTGGGCTGGGCGGTTTCCGCCACCTCGTTGCCTGTGGAGTACATGATGACACATGGATGGTTGAAGTCCTTGTCCGCCATGTCCTTCAAATCCTGCTTCCACCATTCCATAAAGTGCTCCACATAGTCATATTTGGTCTTGTGGATGTACCAGTGATCCACGTACTCGTCCATCATCAGCATACCCAGCCGGTCGCAGGCATCCAGCAGCGCTTTGGAGCAGGGGTAGTGGGACGAGCGCAGCGCATTATAGCCGTTTTCCTTCAAAAGCCGCACCCGTCGCTCCTCCGCCTCCGGGAAGGAACAAGCCCCCAGCAGCCCGTTGTCGTGGTGGATGCAGGCCCCCCGGAGGATCACCCGTTCCCCGTTGATAGTCAGGCCATTTTCCCCCCAGGCCAACCCGCGCACGCCGAAGGTCTCCTCCACGGTGTCCTCCCCAAAAGAGGCTCGGCAGCGGTACAGATTTGGCGTTTCGCAGTCCCACAGCTTCACGTCGGGGATGGCGAGGGTGAACACCGCCCGCCCGTCCTCAGAGCATCCAGAGGCGGAGCAAACCGGGGCCGTCCCGTCCGCCTCAAAAATATCCACCGACACCGGGCCGGGGCGGGAGGTGCGGACGCTGACCTGAATCTCCCCCGTCTTGTAGTCCAGGGTGCGCACCCGAACTCCGTTTACCGGGATGTGATCCGCCCCCGCCAGCCACAGCCACGCCGGGCGGTAAATTCCCGTTCCAGAGTACCACCGGGAGTTGGGCTGGTCGGCGTTGCGGGCCACGACCTTGAGCTCGTTCTCCTCCCCAAGCCGCAGGTGGGGCGCGATAGCCACATAGAAATTGGTATACCCATAGGGCCGGAAGGCGATCTTTTCCCCGTTGAGCCACACCTCCGCGTTGTGGTACACCCCCTCGAACTCCAGCACCGCCGCCTGTCCCCGCCATTCCTCTGGGGCGGTAAAACGTTTCGTGTATTCATAGTCCCCTCCGGCATACCAGCCGGTGTTGTTCTCCCCAGTGCTGCTGTTGGCGCGAGGCTCGGTGCGCATGGCGTCGTGGGGCAGGGTGACGGGATAAGGTTCCCCAGTCTGGGTCAGGGGGCGGCAGAACCAACCCTTGTTGAAGTCAAGCTTCTTCATGTCCGTCTCTCCTTACGTCGTATTCAGCCAGGGACGCAGATCGTCGATCACCTGCCGAGTGCGGATTGCCGCGCCCTCGCTGCTCAGGTGGCTGTCAATGAGGTAGAAATAGTTCCCAGCGTACAGGCTGTCCTCAATGTCCGAGATCACCGGGACGCACAAATGCTCTGCCAGGTAGTCGTGAAGCTCCCGCCGGGCGGTGGGGGTGCTGCCCTCGGTTAGGGAATTGCGGTTCCTGGGGGTGTAGGTGAAGTACACCGCGATCCCCTCGTCCAGGAATCGCCGGTACACCCCGTTCAGCGATTCCACCCGCTCCGGGGTGATGTTCCCTGTAGTGTAGTCCGCGATGTTGTGGCGCAGACACACATCCCGCTCCCCGTTAGGCCGGGGCAGGGTGAGGTCGCCGTATTGGTTGTAGGTGGCAAAGGCGTAGCGGTTGCCGTCATCATCATAGGAGGCGGGGCTCTCGCCGTAATTGCGCCCCACCATCCCCCGGCGGGTTTGCAGATACTCCCCCAGGCTGTCGAATACCCCGGAATAGTTCCGCAGATCCAGCTGGGATGCGGCGTCGTAGTTGGACTCCATCATGGCCCAGAAGGGGGCGTCTAAACGGTTGGAACCGCAGAACTGCTCCGCCGCCGCATCGAATTCCGGGGCGGACAGCAGCACATCCCCCGCTTCCATCAGCTCCAGAATCAGCTCCAGCTGGGGCAGGGCGTTGGTGTAGGCATACACCCCCATGTTGGCGGGCGTGTAGTCCGGGAAGGCGGCGGCCAGGGCGGGGCTGTCATAGCCATACCGCCCCGACGAGCCGGAGGCCAGAACCAGCTTTTTCCGGCCGGTTAGGGATAACAGCCAGTCGTATTTGTCGGAGAAGGTATCGAAATAGCTGCCGCTGTACACGGGGCGGGACGCGGCGTTGACATATAGCGTCCTCAGCCCGGAGCAGTCCGCGAAGCTCTCGTCGGATACCTCCCGCAGGGAATCAAACAGGGTGATCTCCTCCACCGCGCAGCCCTGAAAGGCCCCCGGCTCCACCGTATACAGCGTAGGGGGAAGCACCAGCGCCTCAAGGGCCGCACTCCGGAAGGCCCCGGCGCAGATGCTCCGCACGGGCGCACCGCCAAGCTCCTCCGGAATAACGCACAGGCCGTCCGCCCCGGCGTACCCGGTGATCCACGCCTGCCCCTCCCGGATTTCATAAGAGAACTCCGCCTCGGGGGACACCTGGGCCCACTGGGCATAGAGGATCAGCCCCTCCCGGCGCTCCGTCCGGCTCCCCAGGCCGATCCGCTTCCCGCTGCCGTCGTCGGCGGTGTTCCAGCCGGTGAGGACATACCCCTCCCGCTGGAAGTAGCCCGTCCCCTGGGCGGTGTTCACCCGCAGGTGGGCGTTGTCTACGGCCAGATCTACGCTGTCTCCCGTCCAATTTTTCAGGGCCCCGCCGTTCCCTTCGTAGCGGATGGACGGCCCGGACACAGCGGGCGGGGCGGAGGGTTCGGGATCGGCGGGGGCTGTCCCCGCCTCCTCCCGGAGGCGGGCGGCGTGTACCGCCCAGAAGTAGCTGGTGGCATAGGCGCTCAGCCGCCCGGCGGGGACGTACACCAGGGCATCTGTCCCGTCCAGAAGCCCTGCTCCCACGGCGCACTTTTCCGGGGCGGGCTGGAGCAGCACCAGCCGCTCCAGGGCGGCACAGCCGTCAAAGGAGCCGTCCTCCAGCCCCCGGAGATTGCTCTGCGCTACAATCTCCCGAATGTGGGCATTTCCGGCAAACACCGACCGGGCAAGGCCAACCACCGGCGCCTCGCCGTGGCTCACAGGCAGGGTGAGGGTTTCCCGCCCTGCCCCCTCCGCTGTCAGTCCCACCAGGCGCAGACCGTCCCCGGTGTCCTCATAGAGGAAACAGCCCTCGTCCCGATTGTCGCCCTCCGCCGCCTCCGCCCCCGCCATGGGGGGAAGCTCCGGCAGGGTTATGCCCACCGGCCCAGGTATGTCCAGCGCAGCTTTCAGCTCCCCGGCCAGGATGGCGGTGTTCACCACCGCACCGGAGGCGTTCAGGTGGAAATTGGTGTCAAAAAACCAGCCCGCGTCCAAAACGGCCTGGGCGGGGTCGCCCAAGATGGGGCAGTCCAGGCGGGACTGGAGGGCGGCCGCGTAGGCGTCCAGCCGCGCCAGCTCCCCCTCTCCCGCCGCCGCGACGTTCATGGGGCAGAAGCGGTAGTAAAGGGTCACGCCGTTGGCCTCACACCACCGGGCGAAGGCATTCACCGTTTCGAAGAACTCCTCACTGGGCAGATCCGGATCAAAGGAGATCGGCATATTGGGGTCGCTCCCTCTGGCCATCACGTTCTGCTCCCGGCCGGGGCAGTCCACGTCCCCCCAGGCGTTGAAGGACGAGCGGGCGTATACCCCCTCCCCCGCGGGGGCCGCGCCGTCCCGATACAGGCGGGCTTTGGCCCCGGCGAAGGCGGGGAACGCCCCCGCCATGGGTTCCCAGCGCCTGCCGTCCAGGGCGGACAGCAGCTCCGGCCTGCCGTCGGCGGCTTGCCACATGGAGGCGGCGTGGAAAAAGTCGGACAGGGTCTGCCCACTCTGCTCCGGGGAGAAGATCACGACGTCCCCCGGCCGCAGCAGCGGCTTGGCCAGCTCCAGCATGACGGTGGTGCCAAGCCCGGCGTACAGGCCGAAGTTCACCGCCGAATAGCCAGGCAGTTCCTCCTCCAGCAGGTCGCAGCGCACTCCGAAGGCCGCGCCGCTTCCCCCGGCGATGATAATCCGGGAACCGGGGGCGGCGGCCAGGGCGTCCCACTTGTCCTGGAGGCCCGCCAGATAGGTCTGATCATACTGGGCGGGCAGGGCGAAGGCAAATCCGCACAGCGCCCCGGGCACAGACAGGATCACCAGCAGGCACGCCGCCAGCCGCAGCAGCTTGGAGCGCAATGCCCCCCGCCCCCTCTCGTCAGAATTGGAAGTAGATAAACGTACCCGCCCCGCCGCTGTCCAGCCGGATGAGCCAGGACACCGCGATGGCCAGGAAGAAGTAAACCAGGGTTATCTCCCGGGGCCGGTCCTCCCCCCAGCCCAGACGATTCACAGCGGGCAGCAGCGCCAGGGTGAGGGCCAGCCGAACCCCGTCCATCACGGTCAGCCCCAGGCACGCCAGCCCAGCCGCCCCGTCCCAGGGGGAGAACAGCCGCCCCAGGAGCATCCCCGCATGGCCCAGGCTGTCCGCCCGGAAAAAGATCCAGCCGAAGGACACGGCGGCAAAGGTGAGGGCAATCGACAATCCCTGCCCCGCCTTGGTCCGCACGGAGCCAAGCCCCGCACGGCGGGCCAGCAGCTCCCCGGCGAACAGCGCCCCGTGGAACAGCCCCCAAACCACAAAGCTCCACTCCGCGCCATGCCACAGGCCGCTGAGGGCGAATACAATGAATACCGCCAAAAGCTGCCGCGCCAAGCCCTTGCGGCTTCCGCCCAGGGGAATATAGACGTAATCCGTGAACCAGCGGCCCAGGCTCACATGCCATCGCCGCCAGAAATCCCGGAATCCCCGGGCCAGGTAGGGCCTATCGAAATTGCGCATAAGCCGCACCCCCAGCAGGCGGGCGCTGCCCGCGGCGATCTCGGAGTAGCCCGCAAAGTCGCAGTAGATCTGCACCGCGAACAGGAGGGTGGCCAGAAACACGGCGCTGCCGTCGGGATCGGGGGCGGAGTAAGCCGCTGTGACGAATTTTCCACAGAAATCCGCAATCACCACCTTGCGGAAAAAGCCGCTGAGCAGCAGGCGCAGCCCCGCCTCCACGTCCCCGACACCGACGCGGCGCTCCGACCGGAGCTGGGGAAGTAGATCCCCCGCCCGCTCAATGGGCCCCGCCACCAGTTGGGGGAAGAAGGCAAGGTACAGGGTGAGATAGCCGGGGTGCCGCTCTGGCTCCAGCCGCCCCCGGTATACGTCGATGGCATAGGAAACAGCCTGGAAGGTGTAGAAGGAGCAGCCCACCGGGAGGATGATGTTCCAGGCGTCCCACGTCCCACCCAGCAGGGCGGACACACTGCCCGCCAGGAAGTTGAAGTATTTGAAGTACCCCAGCAGCCCGAAGCACACTGCCAGGGCCAGCCCCAGGGCCAACCGTCGGAGGGCGGGGCGCCTCCAACGGGCCAGGGCCAGCCCCGCAAGCCACACCACCCCCGCCTCCGCCAGCAGCAGCCCCGTGAGGGGAAGGCTCCAACTGGCGTAGAAGAACAGGCTGGCAAGGAGTAACACCGCCCACCGCCCCCGGTGGGGACAAAGCCGGTGCAGGAGGACAGCGGCGGGGAGAAACAGCAGATAGGTTCCAGAATCAAAGCTCATGCTCCCGCCCTCCCCCGCCGGGGGGCGGCGGAGATCAGCAGCAGGGCCAGCGTGACAACCAGCACCCCCTCCAGCCCCGCGCCGTCCACCAGGGCACATACCGTTCCCCCGGCCCACAGCAGCCCGCCCAGAAGGGATGGGAAGAATTTACGCCGCGCTGCGCCCCTGGCCTCCAGCACCAACCCGGCCAGGTAGAGCGCCAGCGTCAAGGGGGATTGCAGAAGCTCCATGGACTGCCCCTCCGTTTTGTGACCGGTTACTGCGCCTGCTTCCAGCGCTCCTGGATGGCCTTCTGCTCCTCGGGGAGGTTTTTCTCCACGGTCCAAAGCAGCATCAGTACCGCGCACACAGCATAGGCCGCCGTCTCAATCCAGATGTAGCTGACGCCGATGGTGGATTGCACTGCCGCAGTTTGGGTGATCAAGGCATCGGCGGCAGGCTCGCCCGAGGGGGCAACGTAACCCGCGCTGCCCAGCATGGCCATGAAGATGGCATTGCAGACCGGGGTGGCCGCCACCATGACGGAGCTGTAGATGGACATGGTGAGCCCGTCGGTGCGGATGCCGCTCTTGAACTCAATGTGGTCGATGACATCGGCCAGCATGGCCAGGATCAGGTAGGCGGCAGGGGCGGAGCCCAGACACTTCAGCGCAACGCCCACGGCCACGGGCACGATGTTCCCGCCGCCCATCCCCGCGATGACGCCGCCGGCCACGCCGATGATCATGCCCGCCATCACCACCAGCCGTTTGCTGAACTTGTTGGCCAGGGGAACCACCACCGCGGCGGCCAGCGCCATGGGGATGGCGCCCAGCACCGCCAGAATGGTCTGGGCCATGCCCCAGTCGATGGAGCCGGAGGCGCCGATGACCCACTGACAGAAATAGCTCATGGAGCCGTTCTTCATGGCGCCGCTGCACTGGAAGGCCAGGTAGAACAGGATCACCAGCCACCACCATTTCTCGCTGGTGACCGCCCTGAGCTGCGCTCCCATGGAGGCGGTCTTGGCCTGGGCGGCGCTGGCCTGCCCCATCGTCTCCTCCGTGACCCGCTCCCGGGTGAATCGGAACTGGAGGTAGATGGTTAGGGCAGAGAAAACTGCCACCCCCAGCATCACCAGGAACCACATATTCTGATCTTCCTTCATTACATTGGACACCAGCACGGGGAAGATCATGGAGCCCACGCCCATGACGCCCAGTCCGGCCACATTGGTGAAGGAGGCCAGCGCCCCCCGCTGCTGGCTGTTCCGGGTGGACACGGGCACCAAGGTGGAGTTGGCCGTATTGTAGATGGGGTAGGCCACGGCATAATACAGGTTATAGGCGATAGCGATCCACGCCATTTTTGCCGGCCCCTCAAAGGGGACAATGAACATCAGTACGCTGGACACGCTGAGGGTGAGGGCGGACAACAGGATCCAGGGCCGGGCTTTGCCCGCCAGGGCCCGGGTGCGCTCGATGAGCTGGCCCACGATGAGGTTGGCCGCCACAATCAGCAGGGTGGACACCAGTTGGAGGATGGACAGGAAGCCGGTGTCCAGCCGCAGCACGTCGGTGAGGTATTTGTTGAGGAAGCTGGTGAAGATGCCGGAGGACAGCAGCGCCCCGAAGGGGCCGATAAAATAGCCCAGCAGCATCTCCGGCAGTTTCACGTCCGGGGATTTGACCAGCGAACCGGTCAGCGGGGTGTTCCAAAACTCGTTTCCGTTTTGCCTGCTCATAAGCGTAGCCGTCCTTTCTTGGGCTTCAAGTTTCTATAAGCATAACCCACCAGGGGGCGGGCCGCAAGCCCTTTTTCTCAAAAAGAGGCGGCCGGGAGAACGCCTGACTTGTTCTCCCGGCCGCCGGCGTTATGTGATTACTTTTCCTTCTTCCGCAGTGTGCAGAACGCACCCACGATACCGATCACCATGGCCACGGCAAGGCACACCATGTTGGCGATGGTGCCGGTGGCGGAAGCCATGTTGGCCGGGGTCTGCACCTCCAAAATCACGTCCGCGTTGGACAGGAAGATGAAGCCCAGGCCCTCGGCGCGGGCGGCCACCAGGTTGGCCAGGCACAGGGTGAGCAGCACCGGGGCCGCGATTTGCAGCGCCCCCTGTACCAGCTCCACCAAGGAGGCAGCGGGGCCGGACAGCTTGACCTGACCCAGCACGACGGCGGCGGCCAGCGCAACCACGGCCAGCACACAGAACACAGTCAGGTTGGACACGGCGGCGTTCTGGAAGTAGCCCGCGCTGCCGATGTTCACGGTGTAGACGATGACAGATACCAGGGCCATCACGGCGGCAGCCAGGGTGATCCATGCGCCCACGGAGAATTTCTTGATGACGTTCATGGTCAGACCTCCTCCTTCTTCTTGCCAGGGATTACAGTGAGAATTACCCAGGCCACGGCAGTGACAGCACACAAGGCGCCGCTGATGTACTTGGCGTTGCGCAGGGCCACGTCCCACCAGGTATCCACCCGCTCGGTGGACACGTTCATGATGGCGCTGTTGGCGAAGGTGTAGAGCTGGTATTTCAGGTTCTGCCGGGCCTGCTCCACCAGGGCAGAGTCATTGGCCGCGACTTCGGGAGAGAGATACTCCCAGGTGGCGTCCACGCCGCCTTCGCCCAGGTTGAGGTGGTTGTCGTCGCCGCCGAAGTCGGCCACCTGGGTGATACCCGCCATCACCATGGACTCGGCGTTGAAGTAGTACTTGTTGTTCATCATGTCGGTGGAGATGAGGCCAGTGTAGGCCCACTCGCTCCGGAGGATGTCCTGAATCATGCCCACAAAGTGGGAAGCGTTAATGGGGCCGACGCGGTTGAAGGCGATCATGACGGCCATGCCGTCCGCGTCCTCCAGGCCGCCCTGGAAGCAGCGCAGGTCGGTCTCCCGGAACTTCTGCTCGTTCAGGTAGGCGGAAATACCGCCTCGGTTGTGCTCCTGGTCATTGAAGCCCATGTGCTTGGGGCCGTTGAGGATGCCCATATCGGCGCAGCCCTGGAGGATACCGTAGCCCATCCGGTTGGCCAGCATGGGATCCTCGGAGATGTACTCGTAGTTGCGGCCGTTATAGGGGGTGCGGCGCTGGGTCAGGCCAGTGCCCCACAGGTGGAACCGCTGGAGCCACAGGCCGGAGTTGCCCTCCACGCGGCCCCACTCGTAGGCCAGCTCCGGGTTGAAGGAGGAAGCCAACAGGGTCTGGGAGTGGACGTTGAAGCGGTAGCCCGTCTCCTCGTGGGTGGCGGTGAAGCCGCTGACGCCCTCGTTCTGGATGACGATGGGGTTATCCACGTTGGTGAGCACATCGGAGCGGCTGCCGCCGTGGATGACCGCGCCCACCGCCTCGTCGATGGTGATGGAGGACACCAGGGTGTCCCAGAAGGGATCGTTCACGTTCTCCAGCTGCTCGTACTGGATGTTGGTGGTGTCGAAGCGCACGCCCTTGTCGCCGCCCTCGGCAGCGGGGCTGTTGTTCTGAATGGTGTAGGTCTCGCCCCGGAGCTGGGCGATCCACTCGTCCTTCTTCGGGCTGTCGCCCAGCTTGATCTCCACATCGGTGTTGTAGTTGATGGGCCAGGTGCCGTCCCAGTCCTGGCGGGAGAGATAGGTGACAGTGTTCGTGCCCGTCCAGTAGTTCAGATCGGCGGTGTCGGCCACGTTGGTCACCTTGGTGCCGTTCTCCACGGAGAAGGTGTCCGTGTCCAGCGCGCTCACATTCCAGGTGAGCACCGCGCCGCTGGCCTCGGCGTCCATGCCGTCGGCGGCGGTCTTGCCCTGGTGGGCCAGGAAGTTGTTCACGGCGGCGTGGGCGCCGGGGGCGGCGGTAAACAGGTAATCCCCCGCGTCCAGGATGTAGGTCTTGGCGTTGGTGTAGTCGTAGCTGGCCAGGTACTTGGAGGGGACGGTGATGGTCACGTCCACGCTGGCCCCCGCCTTCACCTGGGCCTTGGCGGAGTTGAGGAACATGACGGCGGACTTCTCCACGTTGTTCTGCTTATCGTAGTCGGTGTAGGGTTGCTGGACATAGAGCTGGGCCAGGAAGTAGCTGTCCTGGCTGCTGTTGTTCTTCAGCTCCACCACGGCGGTCACATTGCCCTCGGGGGTCTTGTCAACCTCCACGCTCTTGAGGGTCTGGGTGTAGTCCAGGTAGGACAGGCCGTGGCCGAAGGAGTAGAGCACCTCCTGGTTGTAATCCCAGGCGGAGCCCTGGGTGGCGCCCTTGCCGGAATTGGCCTTGGAGCCGGGGTTCATGACGGCATCGTAATACCGGGTCTCAAAATACTTGTAGCCCACATAGATGCCCTCGGCCTCCACGATATAGGTGCCGCCGTTATAGGTGTTGCTGCCGCCGAAGGAGCCGGCCTCGGTGTTGGCGATGTCCACACCGGGGAAACGGGGGTCGTCGCTGCGGCCTACGATCTCATAGTCGGCGTAGTAGCCGCCGCCGAAGTTCATCACGGCGGGGATGGAGGCGTTGTCGGCCACATAGGTGTCGGGCAGGGCGCCGGTGGCGTTCACCTGGCCGGTGAGCACCTTGGCGATGCCGGTGCACTGGTAGTCGTTGATGACCCCAATGTAGGCGATGCCGTCCACCTCGTGGGCGCCGCCCTTGGCGATGTCCTTGAGCACCATGGTGTTACCGGAGTTGATGAGCACGATGACCTTGGAGCAGGTCTCCTTGGCGGCATCAATGACGGCCAGCTCGTCGTCGGACAGGGCCAGGGGGTCTTTGCCGGTGGCGTTGCCCTCAAAGTCCAGGGCGGAGCCGGGGGCGTAGGTGTTGCCCTCGCCGGCGCCCCGGGCAAAGACGCAGATGCCGGTGGTGCCGGCCTTGTCGATGGAGGCCTTCCAGTCGGCGGGAGCGCCCATCTCGGTGAATTTTTCGGGGGGGATCTCCACGATCTGGTACTGGGTCATGTCGCCGGGAGAGGCCACATAGATGTGGTCATAGGCCACCTGGGTCTCCATCTCGCCGGTCCACATATTGGGGACCTCCTCGGTGTGCTTGTTCAGCACCTTCTCCAGGTAGAAATCCCGGACGGTCTCATTGACCTTGAGCCCCGCGTCGGTGAGGGCCTGGAGCAGATCCACAGCATCCTCGTTGCCCGCCTTCAGATCGCCGGTGGCGTAGGGATAGGGGGCGTAGGCCGCCAGGCCGAACAAGGCCACGTTTCCGCCGTCCGCCAGGGGCAGGACGCCGTTGTCGTTCTTCATGATGACGGTGCCCTCCTCGCCCTCCTTGACGGCCAGGGCCTTGGCGGCGGCCATCATCTCGTCAATGGTGGCGTAATCACTCTTGAAGCGGGCCGAGTCAGGGTCGGTGTTGGTGACGTAGCTCTGGGTGTGCAGGGCATCGTCGATCCGGGTGCGGAAGCTGTCCGCCACACCGGCGCCCACCATGGTCAGCACCAGTACGCAGGCCATGATGGCCGCGATGCCCCGCATGACAGGCGCAAAACTTTTTGCTCTCATCATTATTCCTCCCTAATTTTCATGCTTCCGGGGTTGGAGCCCCGCCCGCCCCGTCAGGCGGGAAGTAAAGCAAGTATAACACGATAGAAGGGTAAAGATCGTTTTTCACGTAAACGGTAGGTTTGGAACCGTATTCGGTAAAACGCCCTCACGCAGCTTGCTGCCCCACCGGGTTTTGTGCAAGTTGAATATTGAAGTTTTTGCCATTTGGAAAATCTCACAGAAACTATTCCAATTTTCTCTGCGGTCTGGTATACTATCTCTGTACAGCCTATTTTAGCACGGCAAATTCGCAGGAGGTGTCAGGCTATGGTGCGGATCGCGCTGGTAGAGGACGACGCCAATTACCGACAGGAGTTGACCGGGTATCTGAACCGCTTTTCGCAGGAGTGCGGAGAGCATTTTGCCATCTCCACCTTCTCTGACGGTGCCGAGGTGGTGGAGGGCTATACAGCCGACTTTGACATCATCCTTATGGACATCGCCATGGCGTACATGGACGGGATGAGCGCCGCCGAGGCCATCCGCCGGGTGGATGATGAAGTGGTGATCATCTTCCTCACCAATATGCCCCAATACGCCATGAAGGGCTATTCGGTGGGGGCGCTGGATTACATCCTCAAGCCGGTGTCCTATTTCGCCTTTTCCCAACGCATCCAGCGGGCGTTGAACCGGAGAAAAAAGAGGGCTCAGAAGTACATCTCCATTCCTTTCAAGGGGGGTATGCGGAAACTGGCTGTGTCCCAGATCTCCTATGTGGAGGTGCAGGATCATGACCTTACCTATCACGTCGGAGGGGAGGCCCTGCCCGCCAAGGGTACCCTGTCCGAGGCGGAGGCCCTGCTGGGCTCTGAGTCCTTTTTCCGTTGCAATAAATGCTATTTGGTCAACCTGGAGTATGTGAACCGGGTGGATAACAACAGCGTGCTCATCGGCGAGGATCATATTCAGGTGAGCCGGGCCAGGAAGAAAGCCCTGCTGGACGCACTGAACAACTACATCAATGAGGTGAGCAAGTGATGCCCGACCTGTCCCACACACCGGGTATTTATTACGCGCTGGCCTACTGGCTCAGCTGCACCTTCTACATTCTGCGCCTCCCCCGACGGCTGTCCCGGCCCCGGCTGGCGGCGGCGCAGGCGGGCTTTTTCGCCGCCATCGCGGGGTTCATGACGGCCACCGACGGTTTGGATCGGGTCTGGTTCCTCCCCTGCGTGTGTGTCTACGTGTCCCTGATGCTGCTGGACATCAAGGTGTGCAGTGGACTGGACTGGCTCAAGGCGGGATATGTGTGCATCCGCGCCTTCATGCTGGGGGAGTTTGCGGCCGCGCTGGAGTGGCAGCTGTTTTATTTCGGGCTGACGGTGCTGGGGCTGCCTCTGCGGATGTGGGTGAGCCTGCTGTTCCTCACCCTGTCCCACGGAGCGGTGTTCGGGCTGATGTACCTGCTGGAGCGGGAACACCGCTCCGGTTACCTCATCGACCTCACCTGGCGGGAGTTTGCCAGCGCGGTGGTGCTGTGCCTGATGGTGTTTGCGGCCAGCAACCTGAGCTACGTCTCCCAGAACACCCCGTTCAGCAGCCGGTTCACCTCCGAGATCTTCATCATTCGCACCTTGGTGGATCTGGGGGGCGTTGCCATCCTCCACGCCTACCACGTTCAGCTCCAAGTGCTCAACACCCGCTTGGAAATGGCCAGCCTGGAGAATATGCTCCAGATGCAGTACAATAACTACCGCATCTCCGAGGACAGCATGGCCCTGGTCAACCAGAAATACCACGATCTCAAGCACCACATCCAGCTGCTGCGCGCCGAAGTTGCCTCCGAGGAGAAGCTGGAATACCTGAATCAGATGGAGCAGGAGATCCGCTCCTATGAGGCCCAGAACAAGACGGGAAGCCGGGTGCTGGACGCCATTCTGACCGCAAAAAGTCTCCAGTGCCAGCGGGAGGGGATCACCCTTACCTGTGTGGCCGACGGGCAGGCGCTGGATTTCATGCACCCCATGGATCTCAGCGCCCTGTTCGGCAACGCCCTGGACAACGCCATGGAGGGCGTGAAGAAGCTGTCGGACCCGGATAAGCGTTTAATCCACCTCTCCGTGGCCCGGCAGAAGGGGTTTCTGCGCATCCGGGTGGAGAATTGTTACGAGGGCGATCTCGACCTGAAATCAGGTATGCCTGCCTCCACCAAGCAGGACAAGCGATACCATGGCTTCGGCTTGAAAAGCATCCAGGCCATCGCGGCAAAATACGGCGGCTCCATGACCATCGGATCCAAGGACGGGTGGTTTGAGCTGCGGATTCTGTTTCCCCTCTCGGAGGGGCAAAACGAGGAGGCGTCCCATGGCGATCACAAACAAAATTGAGAACTTCCATATGGAGGTAAACCAGGCGTTCCTGGACAAGGCACAGGCCCTGGCCCCCAGTCTTATCACAACGGAGATCAGGCCCGCGGGGGCGGTGAAAATCGTTTCCTGCGGGCAGGACTATGCCGCTCAAGAGACAGGACAGGGCTTTGCACAGTCTCAGCCCCTTGGCCGTGGAGACAGTCTGTGCCTGGACTTTGGGGATCATCGGGTGGGGTACGTGTCCTTCAACCTCACCTCCGTGGGCAGCCCCCCGGACGCCCCTGCCTGCCTCCGGCTGCGGTTTGGGGAGATCCCCTACGAGCTCACCGTGGGCCTGTCCGACTACCGTGGGGAGATCAGCTCCTCCTGGATCCAGGAGGAGCTGATCCACGTAGACATACTCCCCGCCCAAATCCGCCTGCCCCGGCGATATGCGTTCCGCTACTTGGAGCTGGTGGTGATCGATACGTCTCCCAAGTACCAGGTGGTGGTGGGGGATGTGGTGTGCACCGCCGTCACGTCCGCCGACCGCGCCGCAGTCCCTGCGCTGAACCTCGGAGATCCGGAGCTTCTCGCCCTGGATCGGGTGTCCCTCAAGACGATGGAGGACTGTATGCAGTCGGTGTTTGAGGACGGCCCCAAACGGGATCGCCGGCTGTGGCTGGGCGACCTGCGCCTCCAGGCCCAGACCAACTATGTGACGTTCCGAAACAACGATCTGGTGAAGCGCTGCCTGTACCTGTTCGCCGGCCTGACCCAGAATGAGGGCCGGGTGGGGGCCTGCCTGTTCATGGAGCCCCGGCCCCAGGTGGACGACACCGCCCTGTTCGACTACGCCCTGTTCTTTGTGTCCTGCCTCCACGACTACTACGCGGCCACCGGGGATCGGGAGACGCTGGCGGAGCTGTTCCCCACGGCGGAGCGGCAGCTGGAGCTGGCCCTGCGGGAGCTGGACGGCCGGGGCATTGTCACTGACCGGGATACTTGGTGGTGCTTCCTGGACTGGGGGGAGGGGCTGAACAAGCAGGCAGGAGCCCAGGCCATCCTGATCTACACCCTGAAGCAGGGCACGGCCATGGCGGAATGGCTGGGGAAGGCGGACAGGGCCGCCGCCCTGCGCACCGCCGCTGGGCAGGCCTCCCAGGCCGCCCTGGACTGCCTCTGGGACGGGGCGCAGGGCTTCTTCGTCAGCGGAGCGGAGCGGCAGTTGTCCTGGATCTCCCAAGTGTGGTTTGCGCTGGCCAAGGTGCTTGATCCGGGGGAGACCGTCCGGCTGTTGCAGCGGGTTATGGCGCAGAAGCCTGGCATACCGCTGGTGACGCCCTACGCATACCACCACTTGATTGAGGCGCTGATGGAAAACGGGCTCAGGGAACAGGCCGTGGCCGCCATGAAGGGCTATTGGGGCGAGATGATCCGGGAAGGGGCCGATACCTTCTGGGAGCTGTTCGACACCAATGATCGCTATGCCTCCCCCTATGGCTGCCGCGCGGTCAACAGTTTCTGCCACGCCTGGAGCAGCACGCCGGCGTACTTCATCCGAACCTATTTGAACCCCTGATCTTACAACGGTCGGCTTGCGTCTGCAAACCGACCGTTTGCGCCGTGCACCTTGCATGTGTGCCTCTGCTGTGTTACTATTTGTGCAATCAGACAACAATATAGGAGGAGATTTCATGCAAAGTACACAGGCGCTCAACCCCTATCTGCCCAGCTGGGAGTATGTCCCAGACGCGGAGCCCCATATTGTGGACGGGCGGGTCTATATCTACGGCTCCCACGACCTGTTCAACGGTCTGAACTTCTGCTTGGGGGACTATGTGTGCTGGTCCGCTCCGGTGGGAGGCTTGGGAAACTGGACATACCATGGCTGTATCTACCGACGGGAACAGGATCCCGCTGCCCCCAAGCTCCGGCTCACCAATGGGCTGGCCGCGCCGGACATGGTGGCGGGCCCCGACGGACGGTACTACCTCTATTACTTTATGGGCGGCACCAAGATGATCTCGGTGGCGGTGTGCGACGAGCCGGCGGGCAAATATGAGTTTTACGGCTATGTGAAGTATCAGGACGGCACTCCCATCGGCAAACGGAACGAGCCCTTCCAGTTTGACCCCGGCTGCCTGCTGGACGAGGACGGGCGGCTGTATCTGTACACCGGCTTCGCCTTCGGCGGCAACCCCATTTTGTTGGATGGCTCTAAGCCCACCACCGAGGGACCTATGTGGTTTGAGCTGGATCCCGGCGATATGCTGACGGTGCTCTCTGGGGACGAAGTGCAATACTTGGGCGTGCCCACCGGGGAGAAGGCCAAAGGCACCCCCTATGAGGGCCAGCCCTTTGGCGAGGCCAGCTCCATGCGGAAATTCGGCGGGAAGTATTACTTCATCTACTCCTCCCTGAACAGCCATAATCTGTGCTGGGCGGTGAGCAATAAGCCTACGGGCGGGTTTGAATTTGGCGGCGTTCTGGTAAGCTGCGGCGACATCGGCCTGCCCGGGGTGCCCGACACGGAACACGCCCGTATGTGCACCGGAAACACTCACGGCAGCGTCATTGAGATTGGCGGGAACTATTATGTGTTCTATCACCGCCACTCCAACCGGAAGCAGTCCTCCCGGCAGGCTTGCGCAGAGCAGATCAGATTTGAGGACGGAACATTTTATCAGGCCGAAATGACTTCCTGCGGGCTGAACGGAAAACCGCTGCGGGGTGAGGGCCGCTATCCCGCCTATGCCGCCTGCAACGTCTATGGCAGGAACGGCACCCGGTTTTTGTCCATGGTGAAGCACCGCAAGGGTGCGGATCCCTTCCTCACCCAGAAGGGCGGCGACCGGGAGGAGGGGCCGGATCAGTATATCTCCAACTTCTGTACCGGCTGCACGGTGGGCTTTAAGTATTTCGATTTGCGGAACACCAAAAAGATCACCGTCAACCTCCAGGGGTACGGGAACGGCTGCGCCGTCACGGTCCGAACGGAGGAACATGGAAAAGCCCTCTGCCGCATCCCGGTGGAGACGTGCACTTCCCAGAAGGGGTTTACCGGGACGCTGCCCGCGGGTCTGGGGGAGAAGGAGGCCCTGTACTTCAGCGTGGAGGGGAAGGGCGGCACCTTTGATTTTGTGTCCTTTGAGCTGAGTTGACGGGAGGGAGGTTTTGCAGATGGGTTATTATTTGGCTGTTGACATCGGCGCGTCCTCCGGGCGGCACATTGTGGGCTGGCAGGAGGACGGGGCCATCAAAACAAAGGAGGTCTACCGCTTCCTCAACGGGGTGACGGAGCGGGACGGCCATCTCACCTGGGACATGGACGCCCTGCTGGGCCATGTCAGGGAGGGCATCGACAAGGCGTTGGAGGAATTCGGCACATTGGACAGCTTCTCCATCGACACCTGGGGATGCGACTATGTGCTGCTCCGTGGGGCCGATGAAGTCTGGCCCTGCTATGCCTACCGGGATGGGCGCACCGAAGCAGTGATCCCCAACCTCCACGAAAAGATCCCATTCACCGAGCTGTACGCCCGCACCGGCTGCCAGTTCCAGCCCTTCAACACGGTCTACCAGCTCCGCGATGATCTGGATCAGGGCCGCTTGGAGGGCGTCACGGACTTCCTGATGGTGCCGGAGTATTTAATGTGGAAGCTTACCGGGGTGAAGGCGAAGGAGTACACCAATGCCACCACCACTGGGCTGGTAAGCGCCAAAACCGGGGAATTTGATCTGGAACTCACCGAAAAGCTGGGCCTGCCTGCCCACTTGTTCCCCAAGCTGAGCCAGCCGGGCACGGAAGTGGGAACCTACAAGGGGATCAAGGCCGTGCTGTGCGCCACCCACGACACCGCCTCCGCCGTGGAGGGCATCCC
>CAJTYK010000013.1 GCA_910584285.1 uncultured Oscillospiraceae bacterium | reverse complement strand
TTAAAATTTCTCATTTCCACACACTCATCAAACGCTTATGAATACAGGTTCTTAACCCGATAACCATAAACGGAAATGAGCGAGGGAAAAATAGGCAACAAAACCAAACGGAGGGGACTCCGCCAGAAAAAAGGGGTGTAAAGAGGGATTTAGCGTGCAGAGGCGTAGCAGGAGGAATATGCGGTTACCCGTGATTTGGGGCCTTGGCGCGGTTCGGCCGGAGCAGAAGTGACGAACAGAACCAGCAAGCGGCGAGGGTGGGGGCTGTATGTTGGTAAGAGCAGATGCCGCCGTTGTTTCCCACCTCCCATACTATTGCTTTGCCCGTATGAGTTCGTTAGCGGGAAAGAACAATCCATGTCAGAGGAATTTTGTTGTGCCATTGCGTGTGATGTGATATGGTATATATCACTGAGATATTGGAGGGGAGAAGTTTTTGCCATGCCGATTCAAATTGTACGGGACAACATCACAGATATGAAGGTGGATGCCATCGTCAATGCTGCAGGCCCTTCGCTGCTGGGTGGCGGCGGGGTGGACGGAGCGATTCACCGGGCAGCGGGCCCCGGGTTGCTGGCAGAGTGCCGCACACTGGGGGGATGCGAGACGGGACAGGCCAAGCTAACCGGGGCCTATCAGCTGCCATGCAAATATGTCATCCACACTGTGGGCCCCATTTGGAAGGGCGGTTGCTGTGGAGAGCAAGCGCTGCTGGAGTCGTGCTACACTGCTTCTCTCCGCCTGGCTTGGGAGAACGGGTGTGAGACGGTGGCCTTTCCGCTGATTTCCTCCGGGGCCTATGGCTATCCCAAGGATCAGGCCCTTCAGACGGCCATGGAGACGGTGGGCCGCTTCCTGCTGGATCATGATATGACGGCATACATTGTGATTTTTGATCGAGAAGCCTATCGGATTGGGGAAAAATTGTTTGCCGACATTACCGCCTATATTGACCAGCGCTATGTGGATGAACATCTGGAGCGTCCTGACGAGCAGGCCCGGCGCCGCCAGGCTGCGCTGGAAAGCCAGATGGATGAAGCATTCCCTCTGCCCGGGCCCTGTCCGGTGGCCGGCATCGCATCCCCGGCGCCACCCCCACTGGCCGCGGTGATGAGCCTGAAGGAGGCACTGAGCCGCTTGGATGAGGGCTTTTCCAAGACCTTGCTGCGCCTCATCGACGAAAAAGGAATGACCGACGCACAGTGCTATAAAAAGGCGAATATCGACCGGAAGCTGTTTTCAAAGATCAGGAGCAATCCCATTTACCGCCCAAGCAAACCCACTGTTCTGGCATTCGCTGTGGCGCTGGAGCTTCCACTGGACGAAACGGAGGCGCTGCTGAAACGGGCGGGCTTCGCGCTGTCCCACTCCAATAAGTTCGACATTATTGTGGAGTTTTTTATCTCCAATGGCATTTACGATATACTTACGATCAACGAGGCGTTGTTTGCCTTCGACCAGCCTTTGCTGGGCGGATGAATTGTCGCATCGCAGGCGACCAAATCCAAGCGGATATCTTCTATACTGAGGCTGTCGGGAGAAAACCGGCAGCCTCAGCTTTTTCATGGAAGCACTTGTGACAGCTCCTTTTCATCTAAAGAAATAAGTTCGACAGAAAAAGGAAAAAATGTGATACCATATTTTTGCTTCTTTAAGGGCTGAGAGATTTATTGAGGAGGTCTGTTTGAATGAAAAAAGGTTTGACGGAGATTATTTTCATCCTTGATCGCAGCGGCTCCATGGGCGGGCTGGAGGCGGACACCATCGGCGGATTCAATTCCCTGGTGGAGAAGCAGAAAAAGGAGCCCGGAGAAGCCCTGGTGTCAACTGTACTGTTTGATAACAAGATCGAGGTGCTCCATGACCGGGTGCCGCTGGCGGAGGTGCCGCTGATGACGGCGGAGCAGTACTATGTCCGGGGCTGTACCGCCCTGCTGGACGCGGTGGGCGGAGCTATCCATCACATCGGGAACGTCCATAAGTATGCCCGGGAGGAGGACGTGCCTGAACACACCTTGGTGGTCATCACCACCGACGGCATGGAAAACGCCAGCCGTCATTATGACGCGCCCCAGGTAAAAGAAATGGTGAAGCGGCAGCAGGAAAAATATGGATGGGAGTTTCTGTTCCTGGGCGCGAACATCGACGCGGTGGAAACCGCCGCTCATTTCGGCATCGCTCCCCAGCGGGCGGCCAATTACCACAGTGACAGCGAGGGCACCGCGCTGAACTACGAGGTGCTCAGCGACGCGGTATGTGCGGTGCGAGCGGGTGCCCCGCTGGGCGCAGACTGGAAGGAACGCATTGACCACGACTATGAGGAGCGAAAGAACCACAGAGGATGAGTGCGGTATTGTCGATTTTGTTTGCAATACAGCTGGTAATATGGTATACTTTTGTCATAACTTGACAGAAATCGACCGCTTCATTTTGAAGGAGATTGTATAGAATGGAGTCAATCATGAACCGATCCGCAGCACTGGAGCTGGCCCAACGCTGCAAAATGGGCGACCTCGCCGCCATGGAGGCGCTGGCCTTCCATCATTTGGAGCTGTGCCCGCCGGAGACCCGGACGCTGCTGACGGCCTACGAGTCTCAGCCCAACGAGGAAAACAGGCAGGTCCTGCACCGCCATTTAGGGGAGGAACGAGAAGCGCGTCTTCCCGCTGAGGCATACATGATGTGGCTGCTCCGGGCGGCGCGATTTGGAAGCGAACGCGCAATGGAACAGGTCGGGCGGCTGGCTTATTTTACAGACTACGGCGCCCGGGAGCACATCAATTTCTACCAGACGTTCCCGTGGGAGCTGCCCATCCGATCCCTGCTGGGCCGGTGGAGCTTGAGGTCGGAACTTATGTCCTGGGGAGGGAAGCTTCGGGACATTGGGTTTCCGGACCTGCCCGCCGTCGGACCAGGCAATGAGTTCAGCATCACGTTTTGGCCCAGCCCCGGTGTGTACCACGTCTCATGGTTGGACGACTACATTCCCCGGGACGAGTCTGGCTTCGGGGAGGAGAGCGACTACGCTTCTCTCTGGCTGGATGAGTTCTTCTGCCCTATGGCCGCCAGGCGCCCGGAAGATATGCCTGCCGAGCTGGATCGGCTGGATCAGCTCCGGGAGGCGTACTGGCAGGACCCGGCCCGCCGTGCGACGGAGCGGAAATACCGTCACCGGCTGCGGATATCCAAGGAGCTCCCCTGGGGAAGAACCTTGGAGGAGATTGCCCCGCTGCTGGGGGCGAACATCAGTCGTGCATAAGGCAGCGTATTCGTCTGCCTACGAAGGGAAAGCCCATTGGCCTGTTTACCTGGGCCGGATGGAAAAAGCGGAAATTCGGCGGCGTAAATGGCCATCTGCTGGCAGCCGCCTCACGGAACAGACAGAAAGGAGTGCAATCCGATGCCCGAGGAACTGCCGATCAAGAAATATCCCCGCACCCCTCACTTGGAGGGCTCGCGCCTCCAGCCCGGGGACGAGGACCTGAGCCAGATCCCCTTTTCGGACATCGCCGGGCGTCACGTCGTGGTGGAGGAAAAGTGCGACGGGGCGAACAGCGCGGTGTCCTTTGACCGGGATGGAACACTGTTGCTTCAAAGCAGAGGCCACTACCTCACCGGCGGCTGGCGGGAGCGCCATTATAACCTGTTCAAGCAGTGGGCCAGCGTCCATCAGGAGGCGTTCTACGAGGTGCTGGGCAGCCGGTATATCATGTACGGCGAGTGGATGTATGCCAAGCATACGGTTTATTACGATGCTTTGCCGCACTACTTCCTGGAATTCGACGTGCTGGATCGGGAAACTGGCTGCTTTCTGGATACCCCCTCCCGCCGCAGGCTGCTGGACCCCTTGCCCGTGGTGCCAGTCCCTGTACTGGCACAGGGCGTTTTCCGGGACAAAGGACCGCTGCTGGCCTTGCTGGGGCCATCAAACTATATCACAGCGGACCACCTTGAGCACCTCAGTGAGGACGCCCGAAAGTTAGGTCTGGACGAGGACCGCCAGTGCCGGGAAACGGACGGAGCTGATACCATGGAGGGGCTGTATCTCAAGGTGGAGGAGGGGGGACAAGTGGTGGATCGGTTAAAATTTGTCCGGCCGTCCTTCACCCAGACGGTGGACGCCGCCCAGACCCACTGGCTGGATCGGCCCATCGTTCCCAATCGGCTGAGCCGTCCGGTGGAGGATCTGTTCCTTCCGGAGCTGGATTAGACGGTGCGGAGGGAAACCGTATGGAGGAAAAGGATGTCATTCTGCGGCTCACTCCAAAGCCCCCGGATTGGAGCATATCCTGGGACGCGCTGCGGCGCTGCGGCCTGGGGGCGCTCCTTTCGCAAATGTCGGGTATCCCGCAGGACCCCGCCTATCACGGTGAGGGGGACGTGCTGACCCACACCCAAATGGTGTGTGAAGCGCTGGCAGGGCTGGATCAGTTCCGCAAGCTGAATGAACGCAAGAGGCAGGAAGTATTCCTGGCCGCACTGCTTCACGACATCGGCAAGATCCGCTGTACACGGCTGGAGGACGGACGCTGGACATCGCCCCATCACGCCGCTGTGGGCGCGGCCATGGCACGGGAGCTGCTGTGGCTGGACTACGGCTGGTGCGGTCAGCCGGACTGGCAGGCTCTGCGGGAGACGGTGTGCACGCTCATCCGCTATCATACCCTGCCCCTCCATGCGGTTTATGAGGCGGACGGCGCGAGACGGCTTTTGAAAGCGGCGGCGGACGGGGCGCTTCTGCCTGATTTCAGCGTCGAGCTACTGTGCCTGCTGGCAAAGGCGGATATTCTGGGCCGGATCTGCGGAGACCGGGCGGAACTGCTGGAGGTGGTGGAGCTGTGTGAAGTGATGGCGGAGGAGTACGGGTGCCTCGCCGGGCCACGGCCATTCCCCTCCCGGCACACCGCTTATTCTTATTTTTCCGGCAAGCTGGAGCTGCCGGACTATGAGCTGTATGACGCGGCGTGGGGCGAGGTCATCCTGATGTGCGGCCTGCCGGGGACGGGGAAGGACACCTGGATTGCTTCCCGGTATCCAAGTATGCCGGTGGTGTCCCTGGATGCCATCCGGGCGGAGCTGGGCATTTCTCCGGAAGGGCCGCAAAAGAGGGCAGCAGACGAAGCCAAAGCCCGGTCAAAAGCCCTGCTGCGGGGAAAGCGGCCCTTCGTCTGGAATGCCACCAATGTCTCCGCCGACCTGCGCCGGGGGTTGGTGGAGCTGTTCACCGCCTACCATGCGTCGGTACGCATCGTCTACCTGGAAACGGAGTGGGAGGAGGAACGGCGGCGCAACGCGAACCGCGCCGCCGTGGTGCCGGAGCGGGCCATCCTGCGTATGCTGTCCAAGCTGACGCCCCCGGAGGGGTTTGAGGCCCACGGGGTAGAATGGCGCTGCACCTGATTGATTTTTGACGCTATGGAAAGGCAGGGCGGGAATGAGACGGGAAATACTTCTGATGGTGGAGGAGGCGCTCAACTGCCGCGGGACGAGCCGGGGAGAGGGTGCGGTGGACTGTGCGGGGAAGTTTAACGCGCAGCTGCTGGACGCCATCGACGCGCATCTGGGGCGGCCCGAGGAGATCGGGGAGTCCACAATTTATGAGGACGCCGTATCCTATCTGCGGCGGCTGGGGAACCCCCGGTTTCTGCGCAAGAGCGGCGGGGTGAAGGAGGCGGCGTTCTATCAATACGCCTGTATCGACAAGTCCACCTGGAGTGAGCTGAAGTGGAACCGGGTCAAGCCCAGCAAGAAAACCGTATTCAAGCTGATTCTGGCCCTGGAACTGACGCAGGAGGAGGCGGAGGCCCTGCTGGGAAAGGTGCAGGCCGCCTTTGACCCGGCAGAGATGCAGGACCAGGTGATCCTGGCCATGGTCAACCTGCGAGAGCAGGGCTACGAGCTGAGCGTGGACGACGCGGCGCAGGTGCTGGACTACTACCGAGAAAACGGCCCCCGGCCCTTCAACAGCATTTACGACACTCCGGAGATCCTCGCGGAGCGGAAAAAGCAGGGCAAAGGGTGAAAACTTCTGCCGCCGGCAGGAAGAACCGGCCGGAAAAATGTGCTATCCTAATTTCAACAGGGGAACCTGGAAGAAATAAATCTTTATTGGAGGTAACAGCTATGACGTTTACGAAGGAACAGACTGGGGCCATTCAGGCCAAGGCCGGCGAGCTGATGCGGAGCGTCGCCCAGGGCAGGAGCGCCCGGGATGTAATGGCGCAGCTTTATGTGAGCAGCCTGGAGGAGAAAACCATACAGCAGGGCGAGCTGATGGCGGATAAGATTCTTCAGAGCGTGAAGGACTTTGACGCGGACTATCAGGCGGCCCAGGAGGATCTGGACGGGCTTGTGGAAACCTTCCAGAACAAGATGGACGAGGGGCGCACCTGCGTGGAGCGATGCAACTACTGGCTGAAGCTGGGCGCGGCGATCTCCGCGGCGGCCATGGGCCAGGAGGCGGGCAGCCGGGAGGAGATCATCCGCACCATCGAGGGGATGTCCGTCTCCGAGGAGGAGGCCACCCCCCAGCGGGAGGCGGAGCTGCGGGAGAGCGCGGCTCAGGCCATCAAGAACTCGGGCATTCTGCTGGGTACGCTGGCGGACCAGGCCAAGGCCCTGGAGGAGCTGGACAGCGCGGAGCAGGCTGCGGGGCTGCTGCTGGATCTGGGCGGCCAGGAGTTTGAGTACCGCGCGGTGGTGGCCATGGCGGCCTACACCATGGTGAAGAACGGCGAGCTGGAAGGGGTGCCGGTGGATATGACGGCGGCCCAGGTGACCGCGGCGGTGTGTGCGGAGATGGAAGCGGCACGCATCGCGCAGGCCGTGGAGAAGGGCAGCATGGCCGTAGACGTGGCCGCACTGTTGCTGGGGCTCTTGGGCAGCGTGGTGCTGATGATCTATGTGGCGATACCGGCGGCGGTCATTGTCAGCCAGGCGATCCTGTCCATGTTCATCCCCATAATGGCTATCCCCCTGTGCCTCCTGGCGGTGGCGGTCATTATGAACGTGTATGGCAAGGTGGCAGATCTGTGTATGGAGGGCAGCAAAGAGATGATAAAGGACGCCATCGCCGGGGCGCGGGCCGTGGCGAAGGGCATGAAGGCGGTGGGCGCGTTCGCCGTAGACCGGGTGCTGCCCAAGGTGATAGAGACCGCCAAGGGTATCTGGGAAAAGCTGAAGAACCTGGCTTCCGGCGTGAAGGAACCGGCGGGCGTGAAGAACCGTGCCGCCGTCACCCAGTAACCCGGCGGGGGGCAGGCGATGGAGCTGCTTCGGGTGAACGGGACGGCTGTCTTAAATTTCCTCGATCTGCAAAGCAGGTTCTCGCCTCTTTCGGTGTACGGCCAGCTGGAGACGTTTGACCGGTTCGCAGCGGTACATTGTGTACCGCTGCCCCTCCAGCTGACCGGCGCCGGGGATGGGAAGAAGTACGTTGCGAAGTACCTGACCAAAGAGTTCTGGCACGGGATGGCGCGCCGCGCCCAGTGGCCGGAGCAGGTCATGGACGTGCAGGCGTGGAGTGACTTCATTTTATCGTGTGCGCGGGAGCGCGCGGGCGAAGACGCGGGCGAGGACGGGCCGGAACGGGAAGCGGCGGACTCCGGCCTGACGGAAAAGCTGGACTTTATCGTGCGGTCCGCCGGCGCGGAGCGGGAGGGGAGAAAGGCGGTGGTGCTGCTGGCCCTGTGCGAACTGGCGGAGGTGGACCCCCGCAAAACCGCCCCAGAGGACTGGCGACCGGCGCAGGATCAGAAGGATGCCCAGGCGGCGCCGGGACCCTTCCTTTACGAGCAGACGGCCCATTTTACGGCGGACGGACAGGTCCGCCGCTATTGGTATTATGACGCGGCGGAGCTGAAGCCGGGAGACAAGCTGCGCACGGTGCGCGTCGAGGCCGCCGATGGCGGGAATCAGTATGCCCGGGTGAAGCTGGAGCTGTACAGCCGGCGCACTGGCCAATGTGTGCGTACCCTCACCCTGGGAGGCGGGGAGTTCTGCTTCTGCACCGCGGTGGGGGATCAGATAGCGGCCGTGCTGCCGTCAGTGAGCCTGAGCGACGAGCTGTGCCTGACCCGGCCGGACTACGGCAGGCCGGCCATCCGGGTGCGCGCCAGGGACGGCGAGGCCTGGGAGCTGAACGCGGAGCGGGTGAGCTGCTTTGCCGCCGGAGGGCGGGAGCAGGGCTTCCTGCTGGTGCAGGAGGGGAAGGTGAACAGCAAGTTTTATAAGCCCGCCCAGGATTACCTCACTCGGCTCCAGCTGGAGATGATCCCCCTGCCGGTGGTAGAAGTCCGCATCGGCGCGGCGGGGTATGAGCTGCTGCTGGAGGACGGGACCACCCGTTCCGCCGCCCCAGGCGGGGAAAGGACGGGCGTAGTCACGCTGGCCCGCCCGGACATGGGGGCGGCGGTGAAGGATTTGCCCCGGGTGCGGGAGGCGGTGCTGTCGGACAGCGGGGAAAGTCTGGCGGTGCTGTATGGAACGGACGAGGAGCGCATCTGCTTTGCTGGAGAGGGCGGGAAGTTCTGCATCCGGGAGGACGGCAGCGTGAGCGTGATCGAATAAGACAAGGAGGGTGTATGCAGTATAAAATTACGATTTCCAACGGGGCCCTCAAAAGCGTGAAAAACAGAATCTCCGGCTACCTGCACCGGGACGGCGGAGAGGATGGCGCGGTCGGCGCACAGCAGTCCGAGGGCCTGGAGAACCGCGGGACGCTCACCCAGCGGGAGCTGGATCATGTGCGGCACAAGCTGGCGGTGGTGGACGAATTTCTGTGCCCCGGGGATCCCGGGCTGAGCCGGGAGCTGACGCGGGGGCAGCGGGAGCTGTCGCTGGCGCTGGGGGAGGGCTTCGCGGCGTGGCGGGAGCTGCACGCCCTGCGGGAAGGCGGCGCCGCGGCGGAGGCGGCGCTGTCCGCCTTTTACCAGCACGGGAAAATCCGCGACACCTTGGGGAAGACGCAGGAATTTGCCGAGCGGCTGAAGCCGGAGGGGGACGCCGACCGGGCCAGGGAGAAAGGCTATCACAACTATATTTTCTTCCTACGCCTGATGATGGCGGAGCTGGAGGAGCGCTTCGCCCAGGCCCAGACCCAGGCCCCGGTGAAGCCACCCCTGGAGGTCACCCCGGACAATGTGGCCTGGTTCATCCGGGAGGAGTGCGGCGGGATTGCGTGCTTGTGCAGCCTTCCCGGGGCCCGCTCCGCCATGGAGCAGCTGGCTGAGCGGGCGGTCCCCGGCCAGCCCAAGGAGCCGGAATTTGACCGGGCGTTTGGGGCGCTCACCGGCGCGGTGGACGAGTATACGGACTGCGGGGACGGGGTGGAACAGCTGCGGACGCTCACCGCCGAGCTTCGCCGGCGAGGCCAGGCCGTCCGGGAGGAGCTGGAGCGGGGAGAGGCGGTGTACGCCGCGCTCAGCTCCACCATGACGCAGGAATGGTTTGACGGCTTTGACCCGGAGGCGGAGGGCTCCGCCGCGGCGGGGATGAGCTGCGGGGAGCTGAAGGCGTTTTATCTGGAGCGGATCGCTGCGCTACGGGAAAAGCTGCCCACCGCGCCGGAAGGCGAGGAGTAATACTGTTTCTTGATAAAAAGGTTAAAACCTTTTTATCGCGGCGCTTTGCGCCGCCGCGCCCAGCCGGCAGCTTCGGCTGTGAATACAGGTTCTAAATCCGCGGCCAAAGAAAAAATATCGGGAGGGAATAGACGATGGAACGTAAGACAATCGGGATCGATTTAGGGCACTGCGAGACCACAGCGGCGTACCCCAGGGCGGTCGGGGCCGACGGGATATCCCATGAAGTGCTGCGCCTGGCGGTGCAGGGCAAGGATCAGGTGATCTCCACCCAGATCATCCTCACCTACGCGCAGATGGAAAAGCTGGCTGATGCCCTCCGGCCGGACTACCAGCTGCTGCGCACGCTGGGCGACATCCGCATTGGCAGCGGCCTGCCCGCCTATGTGGAGGACGGGGAGAAATTTGCCTATTTCAAGGTCCCGCCCAGCCAGTTTGACAAGCCCATCGGAGACAAACGCTCCCAGGCCGTGGGGCTCACCCACGGCAAGGTGATGGCCTGCTTTGTCTATGCGCTGGTGAACAATATCCTGAAATACAATGTGGGAGACCTGAGCGACTACGACCGGGCGGACGTGGATCTGCTGGTGGGCTGCCCCACCACCGAGGACTGGACGAAGGAGGAGACCCAGCGCGCCTATGCCGAGCTGGTGCAGCGGGCCACCCAGGTGCACGCGGTGCACATCGTTCCGGAATCCCGGGCGGCCATGTTCAGCAGCGTGGAGAGCAAGCAGCAGACGGTGTCCGCCATCGAGGGAGCGGTGGTGTTCGACTTCGGCTCGTCCACCGCCGACTGCACCTATATGCTGCTGGGGCGGCGGGTGGAGGAGTTCAGCTGGGAGCTGGGCGCGTCCAAAATCGAGGAGACCATGATGCGCTATGCCTATCGGAAGGCCGTGGAGGAGCACGGGCCGTTTACCCCGGACGAGAAGTCTCTGGTGGAAACCGCCGACCTGATGCGCACCAATAAGGAGAGCTACTACAACGGCAGCTTCGGGCAGAAGAAGGGACAGACCGTTTACTGCGACTTTGTGGACGCGGCGGACGGCAGTGAGCGGGGCGCGAAGGTGCGGGTGGACGACGAGTTTATGGACGAGGTTACCAACAGGATGTCCATGGGAATCCTGTGCGACAGCACCACCGAAAAGGCGGGCACGTGGCGGGGGCTGTGCCGGGAGTTTTTCCTGGAGGCGAAAAGCCGGATCGGCAGCGCGTCATACACGGTGACGGAGGACGGCAAGGAAAAGCGGGTAAGCTGCCCCATCGGCACTGTCGTGCTTACCGGTGGGGCCAGCAAAATGAACTTTATCTACGAGCTGTGCAAGGAAGTTTTTCTGGACGCGGCCATTCTGCGGGAGCAAAACCCGTCCCACACGGTGTCCAACGGTCTGGGCTGGGTGGCGGTGTCGGACGAAAATGTGGAGCGGTGCAGGCAGGAGGCGCGGGAGGAGCTGGCGGCCAACCCGGAGTGCGGGGTGGAGGCGCTGCGCGTCGGGCTGTCCGACGCGCTGTTTGAGCGCATCTGCACCATCGTCGAGGAGCGCACCCGGGCCTGGGCGGAGCGGCCGGAAGAAAACCTGCCCCTGCGGGAGCTCCAGGATGATCTGCGCGCTTACACTGCTGGCGACGAGGCGAAGGACGAGCTGGAGCGGATCTGCCGGGAGCGGCTGGGCAGCTGGAAGGCCGAACTGTCTAAGGCCATGGAGGGCGCGGTAAACCGCCAGGTGGATCGGCTGTATTCCGAGGAGGTGGCGCGGGGGCTGATGATCCCTGACGATGTGTGGGAGCAATTGCAATCGGAGGGCCTGTCCGTCGGCATGATCGACGTGGGCAAATTGCTGGAGAAGTTCGATGTGAGTGGCTTGGCGGCAAAGGTAGGCACAATCGCGCTTCACGCGGTAGCGTGGGCAGTGGCTCTGGCCCTGGCAATAGAGACGGGTGGCTGGTCTCTCATCGTACTCACAGCGCTGGAGCTGTTTGGGGGGGCGGAGATAAGCGACACCGACTTGGATAAGCCCCGGAAGAAAAAGGTCCGCCTGGACGTGGCCAACAAGGTGGGCGCCGAGCTGAAGAAGAACAAGAACAAGAAGGCGCTCCTGAAGGCTTTTGACGAGGATCTGAAGGAGCAGACGGCGGGCTACGCCGACGTCGTGGACGGTGCGCTGACCGCAGCCTTCGAGGTGGTCACCCTCAAGCGGTTCTATCGGTGAGCGGCCATGGCGGACGTATTACATGAGGTGCTCCAAAAGTGCCGCAGCGCGCTGCTGGGGGGAACGCCCATTCTTTACATCAAAACGGATTCGGACATCTTCATCCGCCAGCTGGTGAGCTGCGAGGACGAGCCGCTGGTGGTGCTGCTCAGTTCCGGGGGCGGCCAGGCGCCCGGGGAGGAGCAGGAGCTGCGCAGGATGCGCCCCATCTACGAGCTGCGCGACCCCCGGGACAAGCAGCTCAAGTACTGCAAAAATTACCGGGAGGGCGTGCCTCGAGTGTCGTCGGGGCTGTATCCAGAGCTGTACGCCAGCGAGAAGGATAAGGCCGCCCGGAGGGGCATGGGGCCGGTTTTGTGGAGCTGCAAAATGCCGGACGGCCAGGGAGAGGAGGCCAGGAAGATCCACGAAAGCCTGGAGCGGTATGTGGCCGACCACGAGGACCCCGGGCACCCGCAATACCTATATCTGCAAAGCTCAGTGGTGCTGCTCTACTCCTCCACAGTGAGCCTGTCACCCATGCTGCGCGGCTACACCGAGGTGATCGACGTGGGCTACCCGGACGAGGAGGAGATCCGGGAGCTGATCAAATCCCAGTCGGCTGGGGACCCCAGCGTGGTGGAAAACGAGCGGTATCTGGATGCGCTGTGCACCGACTTCAAGGGGTTCAGCGCGGAGGAAGTCACCGTAACCATGCAGCGGATCATGGCTGTGACGCCGCTAAAGGACTCCAAACGGGTGGAGCAGCTCATCCTCAAGCGCAAGCGCCAGCGGCTGGAGGGCGGGCTTTTGGAGCAGTGCGCGGCGGAAGGGGACATCGGCGGGATGGAGAGCTTCCGCGCCTGGCTGGAGCGGCAGCGGGACCCGCTGAAAAACGCGAACTCCTACAAGCGCAGCATCGGGACCCTACCGCCCAAGGGAGTGCTGCTGTGCGGCATTCCTGGCTGCGGCAAGTCCGCTGCCGCCCGTTTCGCCGCCCACACCCTGGAGCTTCCCCTGCTGAAAATGGATATCGGCAGCCTGATGGATAAGTACCAGGGCGTGTCCGAACAGCGGATGCGGGAAGCGCTGCAAATGGCCAAGGCCATGTCGCCCTGCGTGCTGTGGATCGATGAGCTGGAAAAGGGCTTTAGCGGCGCAAGCTCGGGGGACGATCCCTCCTTCAAGCGGATGTTCGGCTATTTGCTGGGGTGGATGCAGGACAACGAGGAACCCTGCTTTATCTTTGCCACGGCCAACGACATCGGCGGACTGCCTAAGGAGTTTTTCCGCAGCGGGCGGTTCGACGCGCTCTACGCCGTGTACGCCCCCACGGCGGAGGAGTGTGTGGGCATCTTTCAGGTGTGGATGGAGCGTGCGGAAAAAACCGTGGCCAAGGAGCGGCACCTGGAGCGCAAAGAGGTGTGTATTTTCGGTCAGGGGTGCCGCGAGGCCAAGCTGCTCCGGCGGGTGGTAAACGAGGCGCTGGTCCGGCAGGACGGGACGCCCCGCATCGTCATCGGCTCGGACATCCAGAAAATCTTCAGCAGCGCCCTGCGTACCCTGGGAAGCAAAGCGGTGGGCGGGAAGGCCATTGGGGCACAGGAGTGGGAAAACGCTCTGCGGGATGTCATTTCCTCGCCGGGCTTTACCGCCTATGGGGATGGGAAGGAGAATGTGGACAGTATTGCCATCAGCTATTGCCGGATGCTGCGCAAGGGCTTTATCCCCACGTCGGATACGGTGCTGTTCCGCACGCAGGATTACCACATGGAATACGCGCAACGCTATGAGCGGCTGAAAAGCGTACGGACGGAGGCCATGGGGGAGGAGGAGCGCCGGCAGCACGAACAGGAGCTGCGCCGCTGGGAGGTTTTGCAGGATCGGCATACGGCCTTTCCCGATGCCTATGACCGGGCGGTGTATGCCTTCCTGCGGGCGAGGATTAACGAAGTAGCGGCCCCGCTGGAGCAGCGGGAGCTGGAAAAAATGATTTTGAGGTGATCATGCCATGGTATCGGAATGGATTGTAGGCGTGGCCGTCAGCGCCATCATCGGCGTGGCGGCGGCCATCATCGATGCGCTGCGGGAACGCTGGGGGCCCCAGAAGCTGCCGCAGGCGTCCTGCGCGCAGATGAGCGAGACGGACCAGGCCCAAATCGAGGCTACCCGGGAGCTGATCCGGAAATGCTTCGGCGAGGATGTGGTGGAACGGCTGCAAAAGGCCAGCAACAAAGAGCGCATCGACCTAATGGCCCGGTTTGCCGAGGAGCTAGCCAGGCAGTACGAGCTGGACATCGAGGTGGATGTCACCGTCAGCAAGGTGGAGGAGTGCGGCGCGTATAACTGGAAGGAGCGCAAGGCGGTATTCAACATCGCGCTGCTGATGGTGGACGGGAAAAACGAACATTTTGACTACTGCGTGCGGGAGACGCTGGACACCATCGTGCACGAGCTGCGCCACGCGGTGCAGCACCGGGCGGTGGAACAGCCGGGATTCTGGAACGTAGAGGAGTCGCGGCGGCTGGCCTGGGCGAAGAACATGACCCCGGGGAACTACATAAGCCCCAAGGCAAACATCCGGGCCTATGCCGCCCAGCCGATTGAGAAGGACGCGGTGACTTTTGCCGCCATGGTTATGGGGGAGGTAAAAGCGAAATGAAAATTACATTTCGGGAGTTCCACCAGGCGCTGGCGCAGGACGGCTGCCCGGAGGAGGAGATCCGCCGGCTGTACAAGGCCGTCAAGGCGATGGACAAGGAGAGCCGCGGCTGGGTGGTGCGCTGGTTCTGCACGGGGGAATACCCCGAGCGGGAGGTGGAAAAGGTGACGGCGGAGCACCTGGTCAACGTCTGCGGCTACCGGCCCATCAACGCGCTGATCCTGCTGGATTGGCTAAAGACGGAGCCAGAGGCGGCGAAATACTTTGCGATGAAAATCCCCGTCACCCTCTCGCCCAGCGAGGCCATTGGCCCGGAGGTGGCGCGGCTGCTGGAACGGGAGGGGCACGAGGCGTGGGACGCCCCGGAGGAACACGAGGATTTGGGAGATATCAGTGAATGAGGAAAAAGCGCGCCCCGGCGCAGTCCGGGCGGAAAAGGGCGGGGCGGACCCCGTGCCGGCAGGGAAGCTGGGGGCCAATAGGGCACTGTATGCACTGGTGGAGGAACAGCTGACCTCCCGCTGGGCGGTCCGGCAAAAAAACGAGAGGAAGTGAACGGGACTTGATTGACCGGGAGATGGTGGAGAAGGCCGCCCGGCTACTGGAGTGCATTTCCGGGCAGGAGGACCCCTGGAACGGGGCATCGGCGTTTTTCACTCAGATTGTTGACCCCGAGCAGTCCGAGGGCGAGGTAATCAAGACGGCCCGGTTCCATATGTTCCGGGTGAAGCGGCTCCATACGGAGCTGCTGCACAAGCAAGAGAGCCTGCGGGAGAACCCAGAGCGCTTCTGGCTGGAGTACACCCCGGTGGGGCCGTTCCCGGAGGGCTTGAGCGCAGAGGAGGCGCGGCAGTGGTTCCAGGTGGACGCTGTGCTCACCGTGTTCGGCACCATGGCGGAGGGGGACACGGGGCGGCGGGACCGCTGCATCTGGGCGCTGGACCGGGCCATCAAGAGCATGGCGAAGAACCCGACGAGGGACAGCGCCCGCGACCAGGCGCTGAAGCGGCAGGGCATAGCGGCCTTCGAGGTGGCCAGGCCGCTGCTGTGCGGGATGCCCGAGGTGGCCCGGGCTATCCGGGAGGAGGCCGGCCAGCACGAGCGGAAGCGGATGCTGGTGGGCTGGGGCGGCTTGCCGCTGCCCCTGGTGGCGGTGACTGCGATTCTGATGGAGGCCCTGGAGGCAGCGGTGATAAGGAGAAGCGAGCACAGCCGGGGCCTGCTGACCTGCGGGGGAACCCACTCTGTGACTATGGTCTGGGCGGCGGTGGAGGTGCTGCGCGTGGCCCAGGCGGTGGGTGTGGGCGAGCTGTCCCCCGGGGAGGGGGCGCAGAGGCTGGCGGACGTGGACCTGCTGATGACGATGGAGCCCATGACGCAGGCGCGGGTTGAAAGCGCGGAGGTTATGCGCCTGCTTCACCGGATAAGCCTTTTGGAGTATATCCCCCTGGGCGTGGGGCTGGGGATGGAGGCCCTGTCCTGGATGGCCAAGGCCGCCGAGCGAAACGGCTGCCCGGAAACGCAGCCGGAATGGGTCAATACGGAGGCGGCAGCCGACGGCGCGGAGCAGATCGCGCAGTACGCCCAGCGGGAGCTACTGCCAGAGATAGCGGGCAAAGCCGGCCACCACCTGGACGAACTGATGGATTACGCCGTGCTGCTTTTGAACGGCGAGACACAATGAGGAGGAACGTCATGTTACAAGAAGGCAAGGCGCCGGAGCTGTCCGAGGAGGACCGGCTGTTTTTGGAGAAGCGCCAACAGGAGGGGGATCCCTACCGGGACAAGATCCGGGGCTGCCTGCTGGGCGGCGCGGCGGGAGACGCGCTGGGCTATCCGGTGGAGTTTCTCTCCTGGTCGGGCATCCAGGCCCGCTACGGCGCCCGGGGCATTCAAGAGTACGAGCCGGACATGGAGACGGGCTTTGCTCTGATCTCCGACGACACCCAGATGACCCTGTTCACCGCCAACGGGATCCTGCTGCGGGAGACGCGGGGGATGACGAGGGGGATCGCGGGCCCTCCCAGCGGTTACGTGCGTGAGATGTACAAGGACTGGCTGCTGACGCAGACCGGCGGTGTACGGGGGAAGGACAGCCTGTCCTGGCTGATGGACATTCCAGAGCTCTACTCCCGCCGCGCGCCGGGGGGAACGTGCCTGTCCGCGCTGGGCTCGGGGGAATGGGGCAGCGTGAAGCAGCCCATCAACGACAGCAAGGGCTGCGGCGGAGTGATGCGAGTGGCGCCCATGGGGCTGCGCTACGGCCCCGGCAAGGGCTGGAGCCGGGAGGAGCTGGACATGGAGGGGGCGGAGATCGCCGCGCTCACCCACGGCCACTCCCTGGGGTATATCCCCGCGGCGGTGCTGGTTCATATTGTCAACGTGGGCGTCTATGGCGGGTGCCCCCGGGGGGGCACCCTACTGGATGCGGTGGAGGACGCCATGAACACAGCCCAGCGGCTGTTCGGCGGCGACCCCCACTGGGGGGAGCTACGGGCGCTCATCAGCCGTGCGGAGGCGCTGGCGGAAAACAGCGCCCCCGACGAGGAGAACATCCGCGCCCTGGGCCAGGGCTGGGTGGCGGAGGAGACGCTGGCCATCGCCGTCTACTGTGCCCTGCGGTACCAAGACGACTTCTCCAAGGGCGTCATCGCGGCGGTGAACCACGGAGGGGACAGCGACTCCACCGGCGCGGTGACGGGGAATATCCTGGGTGCGTGGCTGGGGTATGAGACCATTGAGGAGAAGTGGAAGCGGAACCTGGAGCTGCGCAAAGTCATTCTGGAGATGGCAGACGACCTGTGCTACGGCTGCCCGCTGAAGGAGTATCACGAGGATCGCGACCCCCGGTGGCTGAGAAAATATGTGGAGGGGAGATATCATGCCTGACACGGAGCGGGGGACGTACCCCATCCATCTGCCCCAGGAGCTGTGCGACGGGCTGGCGGCCCGGGCGGATGCTCTGCCCCGGCATATGTGGTTCAGGATCCACGTGTTTTTGAATTTCGCAGAGGGCAGGACCGCGAAGATCGGGGAGCGTTTCCTGAACTGGAGGGAGCACAACACTCTCGAGGGGGAGAAGCTGGACGACTGGCTGGCCAAGCAAGGGCTGAACCGGGAGGAATTCCGGCGGCAGTTCGCTCCGGAGCTGGCCTTCTTGGAGGAGGCGTCAAAGCTCCTGCTGGCGCAGCCTCCCCAGGAGGAGCTGGACGCGGGCTTTCGCGGGGCGGCGGAGCGCTATCTGGCGACCCCCTCCCCCCGGAGCGAGCAGGAGCGGCTGAAGTGGGTGGTAGAGAACCGGAGCAAATCGTGTCCCAACTGGCTGGAACTCTTCCTGATAATCCTGCCGCGGAGCGATCTCCACATCACGACCGATCAGGGGGTGATCACCCAGCAGACGGTGATCTCCGAACGCGGGGCGAGGGCGCTGAAGATTGCGGAATTCTGTACCCCGGAGACAAAGGAGATACTGGAGGAGAGCTATGCCCTTGAGCTGGAGCTGGTGAAGGACTGCATGGCGGTGATAAGCCTGGAACAGGAGGACTTTATCAGGCGGGTCCGGGAGCTTTTGCGGGCGTACGCCGCCGTCCGGGTGGAACGGAAGCGGCGGCTTTGGTGGGACACGGTACAATAGATGGGTAATGTATCGCTAAAAATAATGTAAATTCACCTCCTAAAACTATTGAAAAATTAAAAAAACCATCGTCAAAACTTAACATAATTCCGTATAATTCGAGTAATGGCTCTGCCACATCAACGAATAGGAGGAATATGCTATGACGATGGAGTACACAGGCCCGCCAAATGAATGGCTCGAAAAAGTAATTGCGGATTTGAAATTGTACTTGGCCGAACTTAGCTACAGCGAAAGTACAATTTTAAGGTTAGACGCAACATGGAAGGAGTTGGTTATATACTTCAATGTGCATAGGCCTACTGAATTCACAGTCGATTTAGAACGAGAGTTTGTTTGGGAACGGTATGGTGCTGATCTGGCGATAGAGATATATCTCAGAATGTCAGCCGGGCCATCCATATGCTGGATGACTATCTACAGTATGGAATGGTCTTTAAGCAATCAACTATTATGCCATGCGTTTTGGGCGTTTGCTTTTCCGCCCCGTCTGCTGTAAAATAAGGGTACTACACAGAGCATGGAGGGAATTTTCATGGAATACCGGGTCAACCAAAAGACCGGCGACCAGATCAGCGTCATCGGCCTGGGCACCAGCTACATCTGCGACGCCAGCGAGAGCGAGGCGGTGGACGCCCTGACCTTCGCCTATGAGAACGGGGTGAACCACGCCGACCTGGCTACCGCCAAGGCAGCCACCTTCGCCTACTACGGCGCGGCCTTCGTCTCGGTGCGGAAGCATATCCGCTATCAGCTGCATTTTGGGGCCAACTACGAGGCCGGGGAGTACGGCTGGTCCACCAAGCTGGACACGGTGAAACGCTCGGTGGACTGGCAGCTCACCCAGCTCAAGACCGACTACATCGACTACGGCATGATCCACTGCCTGGACGAGGAGAAGGATTGGCAGGCCTACCAGGACGGCGGCATTTTGGACTTTCTGCTGGACATGAAAAAGCAGGGGGTGGAAATCATGTTATCTGATAAAGGGCGGGCCCGGATGGGTCTGCCCTTTGCTTATTTGTGGAGGAAAACCATGGCCGTCACCAAGATATTAGCCCGCCACGCCCGGCTGGATCTGGGCATCAAGTACATCCTCAACGGGGACAAGACCGAGGAGCGCGTCCTCACTGCCCATCTGAACTGCGACCCTGGTTGGGAGTGCCGGGAGATGCTGGACACCAAGCGGGCCTATGGGAAGATGGGCGGTGTTCAATACTACCACATCATCCAGTCCTTCAAACCGGGAGAGGTCACGCCGGAGTTGGCCCTGGAAATCGCCCGAGAGTTCGCCAAGGAACACCTGCCGGGGTATGAGACGGTGATCGCCGTCCATGTGGATAAGCAGCACATCCACGCGCACCTGATTTTCAACTCCGTCAACGCCGACACCGGCGAGAAATACCACAGCAACGCCCAGAACTACTACAGCCAGATCCGGGCCGTCTCAGACCGGCTGTGTCGGGAACACGGGCTGTCTGTTGTCATGACGGGCCAGGAGATGACGGCCTTTGAAACCCGCACGGAGGGCACGCTGGCCGACCTGACCAAGCGGCGCACCATCCTCAATGTGCGGAAAAAGAAGCGAAAGAAGCTATATGACGCCCTGGCGGATGTGGCGGCCCTGGCCCCCGCCGCCCAGCTCTACGAGGACGGCCTGTCCGGGATGGAGGCGGAGTTCGCCCGGTACATGGGCGCCGTGGACACGCTGGAGCGGTGCCCCATCCCCAGGGAGCGGCTGACAGCGGAGAAAGCGGACGTTTACCGTCAGCTGGCGGAGCTCAACCGGCAGATCAGGGTGGAGCGGAAAAAGCTGGCCCTGTGCCGGGAAATCCAAGAAAACCTGCCCCGGATGGAGCGGGAGATCAATCAAATTGAACCGAAGGAGATGATTCGAGATGACCATAGGAGGCGGTGAGGCTGCCGATCAGATGGTGCGCATGATGCTGTCCGGGGGCGAGGTGGCCGTCCGGCTGGGCGGATCCGCGTTGAAGAACCTGCTGGCGCTCACCATGGCGCTGGCCAGGCATGAGAAAGCCCTCTCCGGTAAGGTAAACATGAATAAGATGCTGCGGGAGACTCGGGATCTACGGCTGTTCCCCATGTCGCCCGAGCAGTTCAAGCAGTTCCAGAAGCACGCCAAGCGGCAGAAAATTCTATTCTCTGCTATCAAAGATCGGGACGGCAGGGGCCGGGTGATCGACGTGGTGATGCCGGTGACGGAGCTGGATCGGGCCAACCTGATCTTTGAGCGCATACTGTACCAGGGCCCTACCCGGCAGACCCCGGAGCGGGAGGAACGGGCCCCGTCCGGGCCTGTGAGGGGCCCTGTGGAGCCCTCCCAGGAACGAGGCAGGGAGCCGCACCAGCAGGGCCGGGAAGGCCCCCAGAAGGGCCGTCTGGGGCCGGAGCAGGCTGCGCCAGGGACAGAGTCTCAGCAGCCCCAAGATCCTACGGCTCACTCCCGACTGCCGGACGATCCGTGGGAGATCCCGCCAAAAAAAGATTCTCGGTCGGGACGAGACTCGCGCGATACCAACACCAGCTCCTCTACCTTCAGAGGGAGCGGCGAGACGAGTGACAGGCCGTCCATCCTGGGGCAGCTTCAGGGGTATTGCGCCCGGTTGGACAGCGGGAGCCGTCCCGGCCAAAGAGAAAACCAGGGTGAAACCCAGACAGCGGTAATACTGCCGCAGAATGGTACTTGTAAATTAGGTAGGATGTGCTATACTTATCCCTCGGTGATAAAGAATGATTTTTGCCTGTGATCAATGCTGCTTTGTGTTCAGCCGCACTGTGGAACCGAAATAATGCCCGGACTGCGGCAAGTATGCGATCCATCCGGCAAACGAGGCTAAGCAGCAGGAATACGCGGAACATCTGAAAGAATTTCGAGAGGGATCGGATGAGTAATCATTTGCAGCGGAAGCGCATTACGCAGTACATACAGGATACCTACGGAACCGCGGCGGAATACCTATGGGCAGACAGCCCTGGCAATGCCATATTCCGTCACCCAGCCAGTAAAAAGTGGTACGCCGCTATGATGTGGGTCCGACCAGAAAAACTGGGTTTGACAGGCGAGGAACCCCTCGATGTGATGGATATCAAGTGCAGTACCATCATGATCGGGTCGCTGCTGTCCACAAAAGGATTTCTTCCAGCGTACCACATGAACAAAAATCACTGGATCTCCATCGTTCTGGATGGATCTGTTGGAATTGAGCTACGACAGTGCTGCGCCCAAAAGGCCGAACCCCAGGAAACAGGCCAGCAAAGTCATATGAAAAATGTTTGATTCGGTCAGGAGGCGACATCATGCAAACAGAAGTGTTCCAAGGACTCATGATCCCGTTTCTGGGGACGGCGCTGGGTTCCGCCTGTGTGCTGTTTATGAAGGACAGAATGAACCCCATGCTTCAGCGGGCCTTGACGGGATTTGCAGCAGGCGTCATGGTGGCGGCTTCCATTTGGAGCCTGCTGATCCCGGCCATGGAACAGTCGGAGGCCATGGGGAAATGGTCGTTTATTCCTGCAGTGGCGGGCTTTTGGCTGGGTATCCTGTTCTTGCTGGTTTTAGATCGAATCGTGCCGCACCTGCACATGAACAGCGACAAGGCGGAAGGGCCGGAAAGCAGCTTGCAAAAAGCAACGATGCTGGTGTTGGCCGTCACGCTGCACAACTTACCGGAGGGTATGGCCGTAGGCGTGGTCTACGCCGGATTGCTCGCTGGAAATTCGGGGATCACCGCCATGGGCGCACTGGCGCTCTCCTTGGGGATCGCCATACAGAATTTCCCGGAGGGCGCAATTATCTCCATGCCCCTGCGGGCGGAGGGCGTCAGCAAAAAGAAAGCATTCCTGTACGGCGCGCTTTCCGGCGCTGTGGAGCCAATCGGCGCGGCGTTGACGATCCTTGCAGCGGGATTTTTTGTCCCCGTTCTCCCGTACCTTCTGAGTTTTGCGGCTGGGGCTATGCTCTATGTTGTCGTGGAGGAGTTGATCCCGGAGATGTCGGAGGGAGAGCACTCCAACGTGGGTACCATCCTGTTTGCCGTTGGATTTGCGGTCATGATGGCCCTTGATGTGGCGTTGGGATAAAACAAAAAGTCAATTTGCAAACCGTTTCTATTTCCATAGGCAATAAGAGAATAGTTGTCTTGAGCCTTTTTCAATTTTTTTGCTTGCACCAAAAATCGATAAGCACAGAATCCTCGATAGTCATCTACTAAAACCCACCACTCCCAATCAGCACCACTTCTTACTGTTCATTTTTGGCGCAGAAAGGCCACGCCCGCCGCTTCCGGCTTGCGTGGCTTTACCGCCCTGCTTCTTCCTCGTACTGGATGAACCGCCTTTTGATGGCCTCCATCCGCTTGACAACCGCGCTGTGGGTTTTGTACCCCAGCTTGTCCGCTATCTCCTGATAGCCGTACCCCTCCACCCGAAGCTCCAGAATCGCCATATCCTTTGGGGACAGGATGGCCTTGAACCGCCGGCAGAAGTCCTCCCCCGCCACCTGTTCGGTGAAGTCCCCCGCCGCCGGGTCTGCGACAGCGTGTATGCCGCTGTCCTCCTCCTCCATGCACTCCTCCAGCGAAACGGTCTTGACCTTTTTGGAGCGGGTGTGATACCATTTGCGAAGCAGGCAGAATTACAACGTCGGGAAAAAGGGCGTCGGAAACGGGAACAAAACCCAGCGAATATCGTAAACATGACAAGGGGGAGCGCTGCCAGCGCTCCCCCTTGTTTTTTAGTGTACACTTCCGTTGTGCTTCCCGTTGATCGCGTAGTAGGCCATGCGCTCCTCCAGTTTGACGTCAGCTTCAGATCGGTGATAGGCGTACGTTTTTTGCCTTTCGGAAGTCGGCTTTCGCCGCCTCCACCAACGCGTCCAAATCGACCTCATATATGGTTGATAATCAAAAAAGCAAGATAATATGCGTATTTATCCGCTTTCCAGCTGAATTCAGTCCACCGGCATCCCATTGACCTCCAGCCCCTCCCCGGCGGGGATAAGCAGATACCTTTTCCCGTCGATCACCCGTGTCTCCATCAGGTAGCTCTGCTCCGGCGGCATGGCAATGGTTACGTCAGCGGCCTTGACCTCGAACCGCTTACTGTCAATGAGGTTGACGGGGTTGAGGGCCGCGCCCTCGCCGAACAGCTCCCCGCACTTTGCACAAAACGCCTCCACCTGGGCATCTTCTGCGCCGCAGTCCCGTAATATAGTGGCCACATCCTTGGCAGTGACGGCCAGGGGCTCCGGATCTTTCGCCTCCCGGTGTTCCTCAATTTTCACGGTCAGCCGCTCATGGATGGCCTGCACCACCTCCAGGCCGCAGGCCCCCTCCAGCCCCTCCCGCAGGGCGGTCTGGAACGCCTCCCGCTGTTCCCCGGGGGACATGGGCGGTTCGGTGTGGAAGATGGCGTCCAGAAACTCCTGGTGCAGCTCATCCGGCTTGCGGGCATAGGTGAGGGCGTTGTAGATGTTGGCCGCCCGGTCATCGAAGGCGGGGAACAGAAAACCAAGTTCCGGCGGGGAAACGATCTGGCTGGGGGCGCAGTTGTGGAACTCGTTCTCCCCGGGACAGTAGCCCAGCTCCAGCTTGCCGTCCTTCACGGGGCAGATACAGCAGACGATGTACGAAAACACCTCATCAGAGGCGTCCGCCTGCATTTCGTCGTCCTTGCCCCGATGTGGCACGTCGTAGGCGTCGTGGGCCAGCAGGATCAGGTAGTTGCTATCCCCCATGTCCAACGCGTCGATGACTGCCTGATAGAACTCCTGCCGCACCTCACCGTCCTTCAGCCTGGAGTCCCGCAGAGCCATAAGCCGCCGGTGCTCGTCGCTGTCCGCCACCTGCTGGGTGGAAAACACAATGTCGATAAGGTTCCGGCCCAATGGGCCGGACAAAACCTTTTTCAGCAGGTTTAGATACTTTTCCGCTTCCTCCTCGGGCATCCGGTCCAGGGGCTCGTTCAGGTAAGAGACGATCTCCTTCCTGTTGTTTACATAGCAACCGCAGATATGGCTGATGGCATTCTTGCCCAGCCGAAAACGGCGTTTCAGTTCTCTGGTTTCTTTCTGATTCATAAAAACACCTCATAACTAATAAGTACCGCTCATCTCAAACGGCAAAATAGTCCTCCAGTACATCGCGTAACAGCTCATATGGGTCAATTTCCGCAATCATCTGTCGTGCCCCATTGTGGTTCGTGACGTATGTGGGATCGCCGGACAGTATGTATCCAACGAGCTGATCGATGGGCCGGTAACCCCGTTCTACCAATGCGGCATAAATACGCTCCATCGTCGGTCTTAGTTCCGCTTGCTCCATAAAGATTCTCCTCGCTTTTTACTGTCCACCATTATACCCTGCTTTTTCAATATTGTCCATACGTTCGATGGAAAATTTGTTCTAAAAAATCTATCAGAACGAACAACCATGCGGCGGCCCACGGCTTGCCACAAAAACCACAGGATAAACTGCGCCCCGGGGGTGCTCCTAAGTGGAGCATCCCCCGGAGCGCGGCCTGTTTTCCAAATGCTTCCCACAGGGCTCCGGTCCGCCGGGGTCAGGGCAAAAAGTCCAGCTGCAGCTCGCCCCGCACCGGGATCAGTGCCCGGTACAAGGTGTCCGGCCAGCTCCTCCGCAGATGGGGATCCTGAATAGGGACAGCCTCCACAGCGGCCCCGGCGGCCCCCGCAACGCGGATGGAGCCCGCCGGGGTTTCCAGCGCGCCCTCCCGCCAGACAGGCCGCTGAGCGAACATCAGCGACAGTACGGCCTCCTCGTCCCCCTGGTAGCGGTCCGTCACCGTCAGGCCCTTCCCCCGGGCCAGCGCCACCCGGCGGGTGTAGGAGAATCCGCCCCCCGGATAGGCCGGGGCCAGCTCCAGCTCGATAACGGAGGTGTCCCCCTCCCGGTACTGCCGCACCCCGGCGGGGGCGTAGCCCTTGCCGTCTCCCTGCACCCGCCCGTCGACGGTGGGCAGGTTGTGCCAGTCGGAGCGCATGGTCCAGATGGAGAACCGCTCCGGGGAGAAGGTCTTGGCGGTGTAGGTCTCCACCCCCACGTCGATGAGCAGGGGCTGGCCCTTGCAATAGACAATGAGACTTCCGGCGTCGCAGTGGCCGTGGCTCACGCCGTTGTGCCCCGCCCGCAGGGAGACGCACCAGGTGTCGTCCCGGGCGATCCACAGCCCGGTGCTGGGGTAGAACACGTCCTGCGCCTGGGGGGCCGGGAGGGCGGGCTCCGCCAGCGCCCGGGCGCACAGGGCGTCCAGCAGGCGCTCGAACAGGCTCTTGCTGTCCGGCAGATCCCGGCTCTCCCGCCGGGACACGTCCGCCGCCGCCAGCGCACACAGGCGGGGGGATTGGGTGCGGCGGCCAAAGAGGTATTCCCCCGCCCCACGCAGCCCCGCCTTGGGCAGGCAGTCGGCATAGTTGAGGTAGTAGTCCCCGTCCACATGGACGTTGACGATGTAATCCGCGATATTCCGGATTTTTTCCTCCCGGAACAGGGGGGCGAAAACGCCGCCGGACACCCGATCCAGCACCTCCAGCGCCCCCCACAGGGTGATCCCTGCGTGGTGGTAGTACTCCGCCCCCTCCTCGCAGCAGCCGTCCGGGCCGTAGCCGTTGAGAAAGCAGTCCAGGCTGTAGGCGGCCTGCTCCACCACCCGGCGCTTCACGTCCTGATCGTATCCGGAGGTGAACACCGTCAGCAGCACATTCTGGGTACACCAGGAGGTCCAGTTGTTCATGGGCTCGTCCCCGTTGCCCATCCACCAGAAGTGCTCCCGGAGGTAGGGGGCCACCACCCGGGCGTCCACCTCCCGGCGGATGCGCTGGCACAGCCCCGGGGCCGCCGCCTCCAGCTCCTCCCCCAGCAGGGCCCGGATGAGGGACAGGTTGGCCGCCGACTCGCAGGCGAACAGGTCGGGCACGGGCCGCTCGGTGTCCGGCAGGGGCAGGGTGGGGGTGTCCCGGATGTAGGTGTTGTGGGCAGGGAGCTGCCAGCCGCTCTCCTCGCACACAAACCAGATCCCGTCGATGAGATCGTCCAGAAAGCGGCCCCGGTGCTCGGCGCACTCTGCCAGGGCCAGGGCGCACAGCGCCTGCTGCCGGGGGTGGCACTTCTGCTCGTACCGGGAGCGATCCCCGGTGCGGGAAAAGGTGAGGTAGTCCCCGCAGGTCAGCACCGGCCAGCGCCAGCCCAGGTAGTCTTCCCCCCGGTGGATCAGCGCCGCGCGCACCCCCTCCGGCAGGCCGTCCCAGACGGCCCGGTCGTTTGCTTTGGGCAGATCCAGATCCCCGAGGGACTGGGGGAGCCGGCGTAAATACTCCTGTATCATGGTTAGCCTCCCATCTTCTGCACGGCAGGAACTGCATGGAACGGTACTGAACCCCGCGGCGCGGGATATTTTTAGGCTGAATCGATTCTATATGGGAAGGATGGATGAAGCTGTCACTTTGCTGTCAGTATTATAACACATTCCGGTCAAAGCACAAGGAAGAAAATTGACCGGGTATCGCTTGATCCACTGTCCGCTGCTTGACATCGTATGGGTATACACCTGACGCATGACTGACGGGGAGCTCCAGGTGCTACGGCGCATCATGTACTTCTCCGGGATATTCAAAAACGCCATCACTGAACACGAAGTATGGCGCAGATCGTGTAAGCGGACTTCCGGCAGATTGTTCTTCCGCAAAATTACCTTCAGGCGGGCATTATCTAATAAAACCAAAGGAAAAACTGGTATTTTTCAGGGTCTCATGGTATAATGGAAGCCATGAAAGAGCTGGAGGCGCTCAACGCCCTGCCGCCGGATCAGCGAGGGGGTACGGCGGCGCTTACCGGGCTGGAATACTGCAATCAGCTGTTCGCCTGGGAGGAGCGGTTCAAAAGGCTCTCTCCAGAAGCTCGGGCAAAACAGCGTCTGAAAAAGGAAAAGCGAACAGGAGGCCTGCCCTATGAAGCTCATTGATGCCCATGCCCACGTTGTCCAGTGCATTGCCGGAACCGGTTCCCAGGGGGAGTTGCGTCCCTGTGGCGGGGGACGGGCTGCCTATGCCACTGGCCAGATTTTCCAAATTCTCCCCCCGGAGTTTGGGGAATACGCCGCCCCGCCGGAGTCCCTGCTGCGGGTAATGGATGCCCACGGGGTGGAAAAGGCGGTGTTGCTCCAGGGGAACTACTTTGGCTTCCAGAACCTCTACACCTGGGAGGCCGTGCAGGCTTACCCGGATCGGTTTGCCGGGGCAGCCTCCTATGATCCCTTTTCAGTTCAGGCGGATCGCATCAAGGCCCACCTCTTTGACGAGCTGGGCTTCCGCATTGTAAAGTTCGAGGTCAGCAGCGGCTCCGGCCTCATGGCCAACCATCCGCCGGTGCCATTGGATGGGGATGTGATGGATCGGGAATACCGCTACGCCGCCGACCGGGACCTCATCTTCGTCATTGACATCGGCAAGCCCCGCAGCGTCAGCTGGCAGGTGGACGCTCTGGCCCGGGCTATTGCCCGTTACCCCTCTCTGCGGTTCGTGGTATGTCATCTGCTCTCCCCCCAGCTGGGGGATGGGGAGCTGCTGAAACGCTCCCTCCAAAAGCTGGCCCTGCCCAACGTGTGGTTTGACCTGGCCGCCCTGTGCCTCAATTCCACGCCGGAGGTCTACCCCTACCCCACCGCCCGGGGGTATGTCCGGGACGCGGCGGACCTTGTGGGCCCGGATCGCCTGCTGTGGGGCAGCGATATGCCCTCCGCCATGACCCGGGACAGCTACCGGCATTTCATCGACTTCATTTCCCTCCACCCCGATTTGGGGGAGGGCGAGAAGGAGGACATCCTTTACCACAACGCGGACAGGCTGTTCTTCTCCCACTGAACCACGTCCGACAAATCCTGCACCCAAAAGCAAACGGGAGAGGCTCCGCCTCTCCCGTTTGCCGTCATAGCCCAGCGTACAGCTCCTGCAAAAACTCCCGAGCCTGCACCGCGTTATCATTGGTGGTGTTTTCCAGCGTGGCCTGGATGTAGGGCTTGCAGTCCTTCAGGAACCTTACTATGGCCCTGTAGTCCATCTCCCCCGTTCCGGCGGCCACCGGCCGTAGCTCCTGCCCCTCCTGGATAAAGTCCTTCAGGTGCACCACCGCTATATGCTCCGCCAGCTTCTCCATGGCCTCTCCCAGTATCCGATCCCGGTCGTCCACGTTGCCGGAGTATAGCAAGTTCACCGGGTCAAAGATGATCCGCAGGTTGGGGCTGCGGATGGCGTCCAGCACCTCCAGCGCCCGATCCGCGTCATAGACGATGTGCTTCCACACCGGCTCAATGGCCACCGACACCCCCCAGTGCTCCGCCCGCTCCACCACCGGGGCCAGGTTGCGGATGAAGGTGCCCAGTGCGTCCCGGCTGTGGGTGTTGCCGTCCAGCCTGTACTCGGCGTTGGGCGCGCCCGTCTCGGTGCCCACCACCCCGGCCCCCAGGAGGGCTGCGCCCCGCAGATGGCTGTAATAGCGGGCCTGTATGTCCAGCAGGGCCTGGGGATCCGGGTGGGCCAGGTTCAAATAGCAGCCCAGCACCGCCGGGTCCAGCCCCTTCTGACCCAGCACCCGCTTGATGTACAGGGCCAGCCCCTCGGTAAAGCTGCATTGGTCAAGGCGCGCCCCCTTTACCACCTTGGAAATGGCCAAGTGGACGCAGGAAAAGCCCTCCGCCCGGGCCGTCTCCGCCCGGGCCTCCAGGGTCTGGGCCTCCGGGCCCAGGGCGGCGTTTACATCGTGCAGTCTGATTCCAAGCTGCATGGCGTGTCCTCCTGTCCCGCCCTCCGGGGGCGAAAAAGTGAAAGAAGGGCCTTCCGTAGAAGGCCCTTCTCAGTGTGTTGCAGCAAATCACTCAGGCGTTGCCGCCCAGATAGGGATAGAACGCGAAATAAACCTGCGCGAATCCTGTCTCATCCAGGGTGCCGGCCTTCAACTCCGCCTGCTGCGTTCCGCTGAAGATGTCCATGTTGTCAAGCATCCGGTCTGCCTCCTTTCTACGCACGGCGTAGCACTGCCGCGCGGGCCGCTGTGCTTTCCCACAGCGCTGCCCACAGTATAGCACGGGATCCGTAGAAAGGATAGAGGAGCATTGGACAACATATACAATTTGAATGGCCTATTTTTATGCACTATGCCAGATATTGGGCTGTAGTCCCCGTTACGGCGTAAAGTCGAACTGGCGGCACAGCCACGTCCTACACAGCCCCACCCAGGCCCGGCAGACCTCATCCGGCATCTCCGTCTCCTGGAGGCAGGTAGAGATCCCGTGTCCCCCGGAGCCGAACAGATGGTATTCAAAGGGCACCCCGTGCTTTTTCAGCTCCAGCGCCAGCAGGAGGCTATTCTCCGGGGGTACGCAGTCGTCCCCGCCGCCGTGCCAGAGGAAAGCGGGGGGAAAGTCAGCCGTCACCCGCTCCAGCAGGTTCAGCCTGTCCCGGTAGGCCTCGTCCCCGGCGGACACGTTTTCCGCCGAGCCCTGGTGGGCGAACTCCCCCCGGGTGGCGATCACCGGGTAGCACAGCACCAGCCCGTCCGGGCGGCAGGCCGGGGGCAGGCCCACCGAGGGGTCGTTCCAGAAGGCACCCAGGCTGGCCGCCAGATGCCCTCCGGCGGAGAAGCCCAGCACGGCGATCTTGTCCCGGTCAATGTGCCACGCCTCGCCGCGCTCCCGCAGGGTACATACGCACTGGGCCAGCTCCCGCAGGGGGCGGAAGTTGGACATATCCTCCGGATAGCAGGTGTACTCCAGCACAAACACCTGGAAGCCCAGGGACAGGAATTCCAGCGCCGGGGCGTCCTTCTCCCGGGGGGAGCACCAGTGGTAGCCCCCGCCGGGGCAGATCACCAGGGCAGGCCGGAGCTTGTGGGCCGCCAGCGTGTCGTAGTCGTCCCAGAGGTAGCCCTTCACCTGGGCATTCAGGGCTTGAAACGTTACGGCTTCCATCAGGGCTGCTTGCCAATATAGGCCAAAATGCCGCCATCCACGTAGAGAATGTGGCCGTTGACGAAGTCGGAGGCGGGGGAGGCCAGGAACACGGCGGGGCCACCCAGATCGGACGCCTCGCCCCAGCGGTTGGCCGGGGTCTTGGCCAGGATGAACTGGTCGAAGGGGTGCTTGGAGCCGTCGGGCTGGGGCTCCCGCAGGGGTGCAGTCTGAGGTGTGGCGATATAGCCGGGGCCGATGCCGTTGCACTGGATGTTGTACTGGCCGTACTCGCTGGCGATGTTCTTCGTCAGCATCTTCAGGCCGCCCTTGGCGGCGGCGTAGGCGCTGACCGTCTCCCGGCCCAGCTCGCTCATCATGGAGCAGATGTTGATGATCTTGCCGCCGCCCTTCTTGATCATGGAGGGGATCACCGCCTTGGACACGATAAACGGCGCGTTCAGATCCACGTCGATGACCTGGCGGAAGTCCTTGGCGGACATCTCCACCATGGGGATGCGCTTGATGATGCCGGCGTTGTTCACGAGTATGTCGATGACGCCCACCTCGGCCTCGATCTTGGCCACCAGGGCGTTCACCGCGTCCTCGTCCGTCACGTCGCAGACATAGCCGTGAGCGGTGATGCCAGCCTCCTTGTAGGCAGCGATGCCCTTGTCCACCAGCTCCTGCTTGATGTCGTTGAACACGATGGTGGCACCTGCCTCCGCCATGGCGGTGGCGATGGCAAAGCCGATGCCGTAGGATGCGCCGGTGACCAGGGCCACCTTGCCGTCCAGCCTGAATGAATTGCTCATAATTGTTTCCTCCTGTCAGCGGCTCTTGGCCGGAATTCGTTGAATCACATTCTCCGTTTCCCCGTCAAAGAGGTACACGTCCTCGTGGGGGATGGAGAAGGTAATGGTGCTGTCCAGCTCCGGGATGTCATGGGGATCCACCTTGAGGATGGCCTTATCCTCCCCGGCGGTGATGTAGACGTTGGCGTTGTCCCCCAGCATCTCTGTCAGCTCCACCTGGGCCTCCACACAGCAGGCATCCTTCGCCCGGCCCAGCTCGATGGCCTCTGGACGGAAGCCGAACACGATCTCTTTGCCCTCGTAGCGCCCCGCCTGATCGCCCAGCCGGCCGGCCACATCCAGGGCGTTGGAGCCAAAGGGGATCCTGCCATCCCTCACCACAGCCCGGATGAAGTTCATGGGTGGCTCACCAATGAAGCCCGCCACGAACACATTCACCGGGTCATGATAGAGCTCATAGGGGGTGCCGATCTGCTGGACGTAGCCGTCCTTCATCACCACAATCCGGTCGGCCAGGGTCATGGCCTCGGTCTGGTCATGGGTAACGTAGATGGTGGTGGCCCCCGTCTCCCGGTGGATCTGGGCGATCTCGGAGCGCATGGTGACCCGCTGCTTGGCGTCCAGGTTGGACAGCGGCTCGTCCATGAGGAACACGCCCACCTTGCGGATGATGGCCCGGCCGATGGCCACACGCTGGCGCTGGCCGCCGGACAGAGCCCGGGGCAGCCGATCCAGGTAGTCTGTCAGCCCCAGGATGGCGGCGGTTTTTTTCACCTTTTCCTCAATAACCTCCTCATCCACCCCCTGGAGGGTGAGGCCGAAGGCGATGTTGTCAAACACGGTCATCTGGGGATAGAGGGCGTAGCTCTGGAACACCATGGCCACCTCCCGCTCCCGGGGCCCCAGCTCATTGGCCCGCTTCCCGTCGATGAGAAACTCGCCGTTGGAGATGTCCTCCAGTCCGGCGATCATCCGCAGGGTGGTGGACTTGCCACAGCCGGAGGGGCCCACAAAGACGATGAACTCCCCTTTGTCGATCTCCAGGTTGAAGTTGTGGACGGCATGGTAACCGTTGGGGTAGATCTTGTTGATATCCTTCAGGGTCAGGTACGCCATAGTCTTTGTCTCCTTACACAATGGATTTCCGGCCCGGCCGGGTCACTGGGCAAGTCGTTTGATCTCCGTGTAGGCCAGCACAAAGGGGGCCACTCCCTTGGCGTCGTTTTCCACCACCGGCTCGGAGATGTAGTATTCATAGGAGCCGTCCCGGCGGCGGTTGTCCTCCGGGCCCAGCCCGGCTACCAGGCAGATGCCGCCCAGGTTCAGCCCGTCCCCGGTGAAGGTGAGGTACTTCTCCACAATGCCGTCAAAGGTCTTGCGGCCCTGGACTGCATAATCCTCCTCCAGCGCCCCCAGCCGTGCGCCCTTCAGCATGGCGTAGGCCAGCATGGCGCTGCCACTGGTTTCCAGGTAATTGCCTGTCCGCCCCCCCTGGTCGGGCACCTGCCAGTACAGGCCGGTGGACCGGTCAGCATAGCGGCGGACGCTGCCCATCAGCTCGGTAAAGACGGCCTTCAGGCTGTCCCGCCCCTCCCCGGCGGGGAGTATGTCCAGCAGGTCGGCCAGGGCCACCGCAAACCAGCCCAGGGAGCGCAGCCAGAAGTTCCGGGAGCAGCCGGTGTCCGGATCCGCCCAGAAGGCGGATTTGGAGGCGTCATAGCCGTGGAAATACAGCCCCTTCTCCTCCGAGAACATCCGCTTCCGCACGGTGCGGATCTGGTTCACCGTGTCGGTGCAGTCCCCGCTTCCGAAGTGGGTCTCGTACAGGGCCAGGAAGGGCTGGGCCATATAGATCCCGTCCAGCCAAACCTGGTTGGGGTAGATGGCCTTGTGCCAGAAGCTTCCCTCCGGGGTACGGGGCTGCTCGTCCAGGCGCGTGTGGAGGAACTCCGCCGCCCTGCGGTACTTTTCCTCTCCCGTCCGCTCATGGAGGGTAAACAGCACCCGGCCCTCGTTGATGTCGTCCAGGTTGTGGGCCTGGGGCTTGAAGGTGCGGATGGATCCGTCCTCCCCCACGAAATGGTCGATGCAGGACTTCACGAATGCGAAGTACCGCTCGTCCCCGGTGAGGCCCTCCATCTCCATCAGGGCGGTGAGCATACACCCGTCGATATAGTTCCAGGAGGCGGGCTTGCCCTCCCGGAGTTTTTCCAGGTTCCAGGCGGTGCGCTCCGGGGTGGAACGCTCCACCAGTCCCCGGACAAAGGAATCAATTTTCCGGTAGTCCATCCGCTTCTTCAAACCCTTCTGTCACAATCTCTCCGCAGCCCACCGCCGTGAGGGGCTTGCCCTCCACGCCGGACAGGGCCACGTCCTTGATCCGCACCCGTTCCACGTTCTCCAGATACAGCCCCATCCGGCACCGGGCCACGTTGTGGTTGCGCATGGAGGGCATACCGGGCTCGGCGTCCTCAGCGAAAGCCACCGAGATCCGCTCCAGCTCCACCGAGGCGATGGGGCTCTCCGGTAGGCCGTCGATATAGCAGGCCGCCGCCTCCGCCCCGGTGCAGTCCATGTCCCGGAAGGTAAAGGCGCCCATGCGGGGGGTGCGGTCGTCCACCGGCAGAGGATCCCGGCACCAGACGTACTCGCTGTACCGATCCGGGTCGCAACAATTATACCACATATTGATCACAATGGGGGTCAATACCTTGTCCATGCGGATGTTCTCAAACAGCACATGGTCGATGACGCTGTCCCGCCCCCGGCCCCGGCGGGTCTTGATGCGCAGGCCCCGGTCGGTGGCGTAGAAGTAACAGTGGGAGACGGTGAGGTTCTGGATGCCCCCGGACAGCTCGCTGCCCAGGGTGACAGCCCCGTGGCCGAGCTCCATCAGGCAGTTGCGGATGGTGTGGTGGTCGGCGGGGGTTTTGTACTTCCGGGCCATGTCGATCTTGCCGGACTTGATGGCCACGCAGTCGTCCCCCACGGAGAACCGGCAGCCGATGATATCCACCCCGTCGCAGCTCTCGGGGTCGATGCCGTCGGTGTTGGGGCTGTCCTTCAGGGACTGAACGGCGCAGTCCAGCATGGCGAACTGCTGGGAGTAGAAGGGGTGGATATGCCAGGAGGGCCCGTTCTTCACGGTGATCCCATGGAGGGTCACGCCCTTGGTGTGGTTGAGGAAGATCACCCGGGGGCGCTTGGCGGGGAATTGGTCGAAGTCCTGCCACCAGTCCCCGTTCTGCCCGTTGCCGTCCACCGTGCCCCGGCCCACAATGGCGATGTCCTGGGCGAAGGAGGCGTGGATCAGGGACTGGTAGCAGGCGAACTCCTGCCCCTCGAAGCCGTTAAACAGGGTCTCCGCCCCGGTGATCGGGTCTGTGGTGGTGCTGGGCAGGATGGGGTAGCGCTCCCGCTCCGTGGAGCCGAGAAGGACGGCCCCCTCGTCCAGCTCCAGGGTAATGTGGCTTTTCAGGCACAGGGGCAGGGTGAGGTAGGTTCCCGCCGGGAACCGCAGCCGCCCGCCCTCGGGCAGGAAGCTGATGGCGGCCTGGAGGGCGGCGGTGTCCTCGTGGACGCCGTCCCCCGCCGCGCCGAAGTCCTTCACGCTGACGCAGCAGGTCTCCCGGGTGGTTGTCAGCGTGATCCGCTCCTCGGCGCTGTCCCCGTCGAACCGGACGGACACGGTGTAGTCCGTGGCGGGCGCCAGGCCGAACAGGGAGAACACGTTGGTGTCGCCGTGGAACCGGGCCTCCCCGTCCACCGAGACGGTGTAGCCGCTCCTGGCGTAATAGGGGGTGTCCCCCTCCAGCTGAAAGCAGGCGGAGCTGCTCCCGCAGTAGATTGTGTCAATCATCGCGCGCACCTCACTTGGCGGGTTTCCGGGCCCCGGCGTGGAGCAGCCGCCCCAGGCCGTGCTTCACCTGGATCAGCAGCAGGTCGAAGCCCAGGCAGAACACCCCGAACAGCACCGGCTCCACCCCCAGGAACACCATATCCGGCACGCCGGCGATCCGGCTGGCGGCCAGGTTGATCCCGTTATACAGCAGATAGACCAGGGCCAGCAGCACGTAGCCGTAGCCCACGTTGAGAAACAGGCTGGAAAAGCCCTTCCTGCTCACCATCATCCAACGGGCGTTCTCCCCCGGGGTCTTTTCAAAGAACCGCAGGATGGGGTTTGTCAGCAGGTCGGTGACCACCCCCAAGGCCAGGCCGGTGACGAACAGCGTGTCCAGCTCGCTGCCCAGCATACCGCCCAGGCCCCAGAGGAAGAAGAAGCACACCGCCCCGGCAAACCAGGCTTTGATCAGCAGCAGCTTCACCCAGTCCGCCAGCTTCAGCTTCGGCCCGGATCGGTAGGCCCTCAGCTCCTCCTCCGACACGGGTGGGGAGTTGTCCTCGTTGGCGGTAACCAGATCGTCCACCGCCTGGGTGTTCAGCCGGTAATACTCCGACTGTTTTTCCACCTCGGGCTTTTCTGGCCCGTTTTTCCGTTTTTTGCTCATGGCCCCTCCTGGGTAATGGGAAAATTATGCTTCGCCGGAGATGTCCAGGGCCTCCATGCTGCCGTTGTCCCCCACATCCACGGAGGTCTTGATCTTCCGCAGCCACTTGGAGTACACCGGGAGCAGGGCGGTCAGCGCCGCCCCCACTGCCAGAATGCCGATATGGATGCGCAGATAATACTCGGCGTAGACGATGTAGATCGTCTCGTGGGTCACGGTGATGGGGTTCTCAGGCCGGCTGATGGCGGCCCAGATGGCGCTAATGTAGTAGGCGTCGGCGCCGATCACGATGGCCAGCAGCACATACATCAGGATCAGCATGGGGACGTTGGTTTTCTTCCGGTAGGGGAAGGCGTTGAGGAAGCACATGAAGGACAGCATGGAGAACAGCATGGTGGCGAAGCCCGCCAGCCCCATGCCCGGGCCCTGGATACGGGCGGTGGTGTCCGAGATGTGCATCAGGTTCAGCGAGTAGAACAGGAAGCCCCCCACCAGCACCGCCAGGGGGATCATCTGGGGCCTGCGCTTAAGGGAAACCAGGAATTTCCGCCACAGCTCCTTCGGCCCGCCCCGTTTTTTCTTGGTCTGCTCCATTATCCCTCACCTCCCCGGATGGCGTTGGTGGTTTCCTTGTCGAAGAAATGCTTGCGGCTAAAGGTGAAGGACGGGGTGTCCCCCAGCTTGTAGTCCCGCCAGCCCTTGAGCTTGGCGGAGATGCGGGCCTCGGCGGCCTTGGAGGCGCCGATGTGCCCGTGCACCAGGGTGTTCATGCCCAGGTTCTCATTGGAGGATACGGTGACGGGCACATCGGGGCCCTCCACAATGTCCTCCGGGCGGACGCCCAGGGTGATCTCCTTCCCGTTGTAGGCGCGCAGGGTGTGCTGCTCCTCCGGGGTCAGGGCCGCGGAGAAACCCTCCCCCGCCAGCCTGTCCCCATTCACCCGCACGGTATAGAAGTTCATGGGGGGCAGGCCGATGAAGCTGGCCACAAACACGTTGGCGGGGCTGTCGTACAGCTCCAGGGGAGTGCCCACCTGCTGGACGTGGCCCATGGACATACACACGATCCGGTCGGCCAGGGTCAGGGCCTCGGTCTGATCGTGGGTGACGTAGAGCATGGTGGCCTTTAACCGCTTGTGGAGCAGCAGGATCTCCCGCCGGGTGGCCCCGCGGAGCTTGGCGTCCAGGTTGGACAGCGGCTCGTCAAACAGGAACACCTTGGGGCTGCGCACGATGGAGCGGCCCATGGCCACCCGCTGGCGCTGGCCGCCGGACAGCTGGGCGGGCTTCTTGTTGAGCTGGCTGGTGAGGCCCAGTATGTCCGCCGCCGCCAGCACCTTCTTGTGGATCACGTTGGGGTTCTCCTTGCGCAGGGTGAGGGAGAACGCCATATTTTCGTACACGGTCATGTGGCCGTACAGGGCGTAGCTCTGGAACACCATAGCCATGTCCCGATCCTTGGGCGGGGTGGCGGTGATGTCCTTGCCGTCCAGCAGCAGCTTGCCGTTGGAGATATCCTCCAGGCCGGCCACCATCCGCAGGGTGGTGGATTTGCCGCAGCCGGAGGGGCCCACCAGCACGATGAGCTCCCCGTCCTTCACGTCCAGGTTGAAGTCAAAGACGGCCTGCACGTTGTTGTCGTAAATTTTGTCGATATGCTGTAAATTCAGTGTCGCCATATCGAAGCCTCCTTACGCGCCCTGGGCGTCCAGGGTCTTGAGGTGCTCCGCCAGCTCCCGGCAGCGGATCAGGTTCACCGCCGCCGACGCGATGAGGCAGATGGCGGATAGGATCAGGTAGGCCGTCACCCGGTAGAATTGCCCGTCCCCCATCACCTGCACCGCCGCGCCGTTCACGGTGGCCTCGGCGGCGTGGGCCCGCATAGGGATGATGAACACGCGCACGGCCTGGATCACACCCAGGATGATGAGCAGATAGGAATAGCCCCGCTTATAGCTTTTCACGCCCTCGGAGGACAGGAACACCGCCAGCATGAAAACCAGGTTGTACACGATGGATGCGCCGATGAGAATGGTATAGTACCAGGTGCCCACATCGGACTTGCAGATGCTGACAAAGTAGAACACGTTGAACAGGATGCCCAGAAGGGCCAGGTTAGCGGAGAGGGAGTTCTTGATGAACCGCATCCTGTCCCGCTTTACGGCGCGATCTTCCGCTGTCATCCGGCAGCCCTCCTTCCTTCCTCCAGCAGCCTGGCCTCCCCCTTCATCAGCCGCACCTTCCACACCGCGTTGGCCACCAGCAGCGCGCTGGCCAGCAGCAGCAGGCCGAACACCAGGTAGTGCAGGTCGAACCAGAAGGTGGACTCGGTGTACAGAGTGCCCCACATCTCGGCGTGCTCCTTCAGGGCGACGAAGTCGATATCGTTGAGGAACATCCGCTTGGCGTCCTCGATATTGATGTGGGCGTAGACCGAGTTATACACGGCGAAGGCGGTGAACAGCCCGGTGGCGGCGTAGTTGCCGATGTAGTATTTCCTGCGGCTGTGGGTGTTGGTGACGAACAGCAGGCAGGCCAGCAGGATCTGCCCGATGCTGAGTATGAGAAGCTGCCGGTTGAACGCCTGCATGGCGTAGTAGAGGCTGGAACCGGCCACGTCGGTCTGGGTGATGTCGTTGGGGTTGCGCATGGTGTCGTAGAGGCTATCATACAGGTCGGTCATGATGCCCAGGGAGTAGAGGAAAAAGATCGCGCTGATGATGATAGCCGCCAGACACAGAAGCTTCTGCGCGGTCATTTGCTTTTTATACATGACGGCCTCCTCCCGGAGAACTCATGCGCCCCGCCCCGCCGGGGGCTCCCCCGGCGGGATGCGGGCACACGGATGGTTTTTGTTGGCGGCTGCTCCGCCTCACTTAATCGTCTCGTAATAAGCGTTGTCCTTCTCCCAGGCGCCCTGCTTGATGCCCAGGTACTGCTTGCCGCTCCAGTCGTTGGCCACGGTGGCGGCCTGGGCGGCGGGATCCTGCACGCCGTTGATGATCAGATCCAGCAGCATATTGGTGCCCTTGCTCGTCTGGTCAAAGCGCTCCTTCAGCTCGGTGTAGCCGGCCACCTTGTCGTTCTCCACCTTGGAGGTGGGCAGCACGGTGGGCACGATGGTGTACCAGGGGTTGCTGGCCATGCCCAGCTCGGGGTGCTTGATGGTGCCCAGGCCGATGGCGGTGGAGATGTAGCCGGCGCCCTCCTTGCCCACCTCATGGGTGCACTGGTACTCAAAGGCCTGGCTCTTGAGGAAGGACAGGGTGGAGCCCAGATACCACCGGGCATAGTTGGTGTAGTTGCCGTTGGCCAGCTCCCACAGCTCCTTCTCGCAGGCCTCAGAGATCTTGGGCATCTCCTTGCCGTTGAACAGGAAGGTCTCGCTGGAGCGCCAAGCCTCGGGGCCGTAGCTCATGAGGATCTGGCCCTCGGCGGAGTAGGCGAAGTCGATGAGGGCGAGACAGGCGTTCAGCTTGTCAGTGCTGTCGCCCACGCCGGCCTTGGAGATGCCCCAGCCGTCGGTCTTGACGGAGCGCCAGGACTCGGTGAAGCGCATATACACGCCGTCGGCATTGGTGCCGTCATACCAGCGGGCCACGGGCACCATGGCGGCCATGTACTTCTCGCCGTCCTGAAGGGCGGTGGCGTTCATCAGGGTCTGGGTCTGGTTGTAGTCGTAGTGCATGAAGCCCAGGTCGTTCTCCAGGTAGGTCTTGGAGCTCTCCTCGGAGTTGTCGATGAAGGCCTTGGAGATCAGACCCTCCTGGATCATGGCGTTCATGTAGTTCATGGCCTCGTAGGTGTCGGCCTCCTGGCGGGCGTCCCGGAGCTGGTTGTTCTCGTCCACGTACAGGTAGTCCTGGCGGGACTCCAGGCCGCGCACGCCGAACAGCATCCCGGCGAAGCGGAACATATCCACCCGGCGCTGGTTGTTGTTGTCCTCGCGGGTGAACAGGCCCTGGACGGAATCGGTGCCGTTGAGGGTCTGGGGGTTGGCCACCACGCAGCGCAGCAGGGCCACCAGCTCGTCGGCGTCCCAGGCGGCGTTCTGGCCCACGAACAGGTTGGCGCGGTCGGTGCCGTAGTAGCCGCCGTAGGCCTCGTCGATGTAGGTGCGCAGCATATTCACCGCGGCCACGCCGTCCATGGAGCCGGCGGCGTTCATCTTGTCCACGATGTTCCCGCCCGCATCATAGTCCTTGGTGACCTTTTCGGTGCCGGAGCCGTCGGCCTTCACCACGTCGATCTCCACCTTACCGGAGGTGGGCATATAGGGCTGGTACACGGGGGCGGCGGTCTTGTTGCTGCCGGAGGCGGTGAACTCGCCCTCGCCGTTGAGCAGCTTCTCCACCCAATCGGTGCGCATCAGGGGCATCCGCTCGATGTCGTCCACGCCATCAAAGTAGGGGCTGAAGTAGATGGCGCCGGTGTCGGTATTGCCGGTGATGGACAGGCGGACGATGGGGTTGGCCTCCAGGTACGCCTTGAAGTTGGGCATCAGGTCCAGGTACTCGGCGATGTTCACCATGTTGCCGGCCTCGCCGTTCTCGGTGAGCTTGGTGGCGGTGCCGCTGACCATGTCCACCTCGTTGAGCCGCTCCTTCCAGAAGTCGAACTCCTCGCTGGCGCTCTTGCCCTGGTACTGATCCTTGAAGGTGATCTTCAGCTGGTTCTGCACCTCCACCCAGGTGGGCTTCAGCTCGCCGGTGTGGTAGGTCTTGCCGTCGGCCAGGGTCACGCCCTCGCCGGCAGTCTCCGCGTCGAAGAACAGGCCGGTGTTAGGCTTGTTATAGCCGGTGGCCATCCGCAGCTCGGTGCCCTCGGCGTACTCCAGGCCCTTGCTGGGGGCGTCGGTGGCCTCGCCGCCGGACTGGCTGGGCTGCTGGGTGGGGGCATTGGTGGGTTCTACCTGGATGCCGGGGCCGCAGCCCGTCAGCAGGCAGGCCGTCATCGCGATGGCAAGCAGCATCGCGGCCAGAGAGTTCAGCTTTTTCATAACGTCCTCCTAAAAAATTACTAAAGTATGTTCTGTGGCTGTTGTTATCATCATCGGGGCGGGTTATTCCTTGACGCCGCCCACGTTGACGCCCTTGGCGAAGTACTTCTGGATAAAGGGGTAGATGATCAGGATGGGGACGATGGAGCAGACGATCAGCGCGTAGATCATGGAGTCTGAGGCGAAGCTGGCGCTCCAGCCCGCCATCACCTCCGGGTCGGTGTACTGCTCCAGCTGGAGCCGGATGAACACCTGGAGGGGATGCTCGTTGGAGTTGGAGATCATCTGCCGGGCCCAGAAGTAGCCGTTCCAGCGGGAGATGGCGAAGAACAGAGCCACGGTGGCGATGGTGGATTTGCTCATGGGGATGTACACCGTGCTGAGCACCTGGAACTCGGTGGCGCCATCCACGATGGCGGCCTCCTCGATCTCGGAGGGCACGCCCTCAAAGGCGTTTCTCAGCAGGATGATGTTCATAGCCGCCATGCCCATGGCGATGACCACCAGCCACTTCTCGTCCATGATGCCCGCGGCGTTGAACACCTTCTTGGTGGCCAGGTAGTTCAGGTACTGGGGGACGATGCCCGCGGAGAACCACATGGTAAACACCAGGAAGAAGTTGAAGAACTTCCGGAACAGCAGCCGCCGCTTGGACAGGGCGTAGGCCCCTAAAATAGCGGTGAGCATGGACCAGAGGGTGCCGTACAGGGTGAGGAACAGGGTGTTGGAATAGGCGTTCCAGAACATATTGTTCCCGAACATCTGGGCGAAGGCGTCGAACTGCACGTCCTTGGGGAACAGCACGATGGAGCCGTACTCCACGGCGGAGCGCCCGCTGATGGAGGCGGACACGGCGTACACAAAGGGGTACAGGCAGCACAGGGCAAACACGGTGAGCAGGGTGTAGCTGATGATCTTGAAGATCAGCTCGGAGATCTCAAGCTTTCGTTTCATGACTCACCCTCCCGTCAGTACAGCGAGGTGTTGGACGCCTTGCGGGCTATCGTGTTGGCCCCGATGACCAGCAGCATCCCAATGACGTTGTTCATCATCTCCGCCGCGGCGGCCACCCCTGGTATGGGGTTGTTCCCCATGCCCACCCGGTTGGCCAGGGTGGACACCACGTCGGCGGTGACATAGGTGTTGGCGTTGTACAGCAGCAGCACCTTCTCATAGCCGATGTTCAGCAGGGAGCCGATCCGGGTGATGAGCATGATGACGATGGTGGACAGGATGCTGGGCAGCACCACGTACCGCATCTGGGCCCATTTGTCGGCACCGTCGATCTGGGCGGCCTCATAGCTGGTGGGGGAGATGGCGATGATGGCGGCGAAGAACACGATGCTGTCATAGCCCGCGCTCTCCCAGATGCCGCTGATCTGGTAGATGGAGCGGAAGAACGACGGGTTGTTCAGCAGCCCCGCGTTGGCCACCTCGCCGCTGATCAGCCCCAGGTTGGCCAGCGCCTGGTTCAGGATGCCCATGCCGGTGGTGAGGGAGCCCTGCTTCACCAGCATCGTCACCAGGGAGGTCATGACCACGGTGGACATGAACTTGGGCAGGTATGTCAGCACCTGGTAGACGCTCCGGGCGGCGTTGGAGCGGATCTCGTTGAAGAACAGCGCCAGAATGATGGGGATGGGGAAGCCGAAGCACAGGCCGTAAAAGCTGAGGATGAACGTGTTGCGCAGGGCCCGCCAGAACTGCATGGACAGGTCGTCCCCGCCCAGGAGCAGCCGCTTGAAATACGAGAAGCCGGAAAACAGCTGCTGCGAGACGGGCACCACGTCGTCCGATACCTTGAAGCAGCCCAGCAGCTCATACATGGGGAAGTACCGCCAGAACAAAAATACCAGCAGCATGGGCACCAGCATCAGATACAGCCGCCAGTCCTTCAGCACCGTCAGGCCCACGTGGCGCCAGTAGTGCTTCTCCACGTCGTCCCGGACGGCCTGCTCCGGGCTGAGCCGGTAGACCTGGGCTTCCCGGTCGAACTCCAGGAAATCCGCTGCCCTATCTTTCATAGTTTACCTCCTTCTTTCCTCCCCCTCCGCGTCGTGAACACGGAGAAGGTAATGTTTTTGATCCTCATAGACACCGTCCAGCTTTCGCGCTATCCAGATGATCACAAAGGTAAATAAGAGGGAGAGGCTGTCGGTGGTGAAAAACCCCGCCGCCGTCTCCGGCCGGGCGCCCAGCGCCAGGGCTATCAGCGCCCTTCCGCCCTGCATCAGCAGCTGCACCAGCAGGGGGAACACCAGGGACAGGTGCCCGGTGCGCACCCGCTCCTTTCCCAGCCTCGTCAGCAGGAGCACCGCCAGAATGGAGCACAGGTTCCCCCCGCAGTAGATCAGGTACTGCGCCGGGGTGGCTCCGGAGAAAAAGCAGAACACCAGCCCCGCCTCAACGGCGTGGAGCCCGCCCCACCAGCCCCAGCGCATATAGACGATGGAGGCCACCGCCGCCGCCAGCGACACGGTGAAGGGCTGGCCGGGGAACCACCAGTTGGCCGCCCGGACGATGAGGAACTCAAACACCGCCAGGGCCAGCGCCCAGATCGTCAGATCAATGGCCCGGTATTCCTTCCAGCTGCGCTGGCGCTTCATGGGGTTCACCGCCTCGCGTCAAAAAATGTGGGCGGATTTTCCGCCTTGGGGATAGGCACGGCCCTTCCTATCAGGTATAATGGAACCGCGGGGCGGCTCACCCGCCGCCCGACTTTCCATCAGGGAGGAATTTTATTATGATGCTTACCGTCAAGCCCGGCCAGAGCCTCCAGGAGGCCTTCGACCAGGCGCAGCCGGGGGACGTGATCCGGCTGGCCCCCGGCGAGTACCGGGGCAAGGCCCTGCTGTCCACCCCCGACGTGACCATCGCCGGGGCGGGGGCGGATCGCACCCGCGTCGTCTGGGACGACTTCGCCAAAAAGCTGGACGAGGAGGGCGTGGAATACAACACCTTCCGCACCTGGACCCTGGCGGTGTGCGCCGACGGCGTGGCCATGGAGGACCTGTCCGTCGTCAACGACGCCCTGCGCCCGGAGGACAAGGGCCAGGAGGTGGCCCTCACGGTGTACGGCGACCGCTTCCGCATGGAGCGCTGCCGCCTCACCTCCACCCAGGACACCCTGTTCTTGGGACCCCTGCCCGCCGACCTGATCGAGCGGTACGACGGCTTCCTGCCGGACGCGCTCCGCCGGGACAAGCCCTGCCGCCAGCGATTCGCAAACTGCCTGATTGAGGGCACGGTGGATTTCATCTTCGGCTGCGGAGAAGCGGTCTTTGAGAGCTGCGAGATCCGCTCCCTACGGGACGCCCGGGGAGTGGGCTACGCCGCCGCCCCTGCCCACGCTCCGGAGCAGACAGAGGGCTTCACGTTCCAAAACTGCCGCTTTACCGCGCAGGAGGGGGTGGCACCCGGCTCCATCTATCTGGCCCGGCCCTGGCGGGACTATGGGCTGTGCCGGTTCCAGGGCTGCACCTACGGCCCCCATATCTCCCCTCTGGGCTTCGACAGGTGGAACGATACGGAACGGGACAAAACCGCCCGGTTCTATGAGGATCCCCCGGTCAAGGGCCGGGTGACGTGGGTGAAGGGACGTTAAAAATCGGTGGTGCCCCGGCGGATCAGGCAGCCCTTGGCACACACCTTGCCGCCCCCCCGCCTGCCCCCCAGGTGGAGCTTGAGGAAGTCGATAACAATTTGGCACAGCCGATCCTCCCGGCTGTCGATGGTGGACAGCTCCGGGTCGCAGCACACGGACAGCTCCGAGTTGTTGTAGCCGATGACGCACAGATCCCCGGGGACGGACAGACCCCGCCGCTTGGCGTATTTCAGCGCCCCGGCAGCCAGGGCGTCGTTGGCGGCGAAGATGCCGTCCACGTCCAGCTCCCAGAGCTTTAGCAGGTGATCCCGGGTCTGGTTGATCTGGTTGGACAGGCCCACGCTCACGTCCGCCTGGAGCTCCAACCCCGCCCCGGCCAGCGCCGCCTGGCAGCCCTGCCGCTTCAGGTTGGTGCTCACCGTGTCCATGTCGGCCAGGAACAGGATCTTCCGCCGCCCGGAGGCGATCATCTCCTCCACCGCGGCGCGGGAGGCGTCGAAATCGTCGCACACGGCGCAGTAGATGTTCTCCCCCCGGACGTAGCCGTTGATCATAAATACCGGGGTGTGGGCCGCGGCCTCCCGGATGTAATTGACCCGCTGGCTGTCCGGGTCGTCGTCGGCGTAGATGGAGCCGATGAGGATCAGCGCGTCCACCCGGCAGCGCAGCAGCGCGTTCACCGCGGTCTGGCAATCCTCATAGCCGTACCCGCTGCAATAGAGGAAGCAGTCGTAGCCGTAGTCCCGGAGGCTCCCCTCCAGGCGGGCCACCGCCTTGGCCATGTAGTCATCCGCCGCGTCGGGGCAGATGAGGCCGATGGTTTTCGTGGCGTTCTGCCCACGGGAGAAGCCGCTGGGGACATAGCCGTGCTCCTCCATGATGCCCCGCACCCGCAGCTTGGTTTTTTCCGCCACGTTGGGGCTGTCGTTCAGCACCCGGGACACGGTGGCGATGGAGACGCCGGCCAGCTCGGCGATATCGTAAATGTTCACGCGGCGCCCCCCTCCCGGTCTTGTAACAACTTACATAGCCTTATGATAAACCGCCCCGCCGCCCATTTCAAGATGTTTTTTCCAACAAGTTCTCAAGCTCGTTTTTGTGCAACATAACAAAATCAGGGGGAGAATCCCGGAAAAATCCCAAGAGCATTGACATTTTGAACGAGGTGTTCTATGATATTTCCGCTGTAAGCTCTTACACTTTATGGCAGCTGCTGCTGGCTTTGGGTGAAAGCGGTTTCACTCCGGCCAGCCTGCCAATCGGGAATGAGAGGGTGAAGCGTTTTCATGAAGACCTTTCTGAAAATCCATCCCGGCGACTCGGTGGCGGTAGCCCTGACGCCCCTTTCCGCCGGAAGCACGCTCCAGGTGGACGGCCAGTCCGTCACCCTGCGGGAGGATATCCCCCAGGGCCACAAGTTCGCCCTGACGGATCTCCCGGCGGGCAGCCCCGTCCTCAAATACGGCGCGCCCATCGGGACGGCCCAGGCGGACATACCCGCCGGGGGCTGGGTGCACACCCACAACGTGAAAACCGGCCTGGGTGAGGTGTTGGACTACGCCTATGAGCCGGACAACGCTCCCCTCGTGCCCACCGACGACGCCTTGTTTCAGGGCTTCCGCCGGGAGGACGGCCGGGCCGCCGTGCGCAACGAGGTGTGGATCATCCCCACTGTGGGCTGCGTCAACGACGTGGCCCGGGCCATCGAGCGGCTGTCCCAGAAGTTTAAAGCAGGCACCGTGGACGGGATTTACGCCTTTCCCCACCCCTACGGCTGCTCTCAGATGGGGGACGACCAGGAGAATACCCGGAAGATCCTGGCGGGGCTCATCAACCACCCCAACGCCGGCGGCGTGCTGGTGCTGGGGCTGGGGTGCGAGAACAGCAACATCGACGTGCTGAAGCCCTACCTGGGCCAATACAATGAGAACCGGGTGAAGTTCCTGGTGTGCCAGGAGTCGGAGGACGAGATCACCGACGGCGTGGCCCTGGTGGAGGAGCTGGCGGCCTACGCGGGCTCCTTCCGCCGGGAGCCCATCAGCTGCGGCGAGCTGGTGGTGGGCATGAAGTGCGGCGGCTCCGACGGGCTGTCCGGCATCACCGCCAACCCCACCGTGGGGGCCTTCTCCGATCTGCTCATCTCCAAGGGGGGCGCCACCATCCTCACCGAGGTGCCCGAGATGTTCGGCGCGGAGACCCTGCTGATGAA
>CAJTYK010000012.1 GCA_910584285.1 uncultured Oscillospiraceae bacterium | reverse complement strand
TTTGTGCTTTTTTCGAATTTATTTCTCTTATGCCTTTAACTTAATGACATTAGGCAAGGTGACCATCGCCCTCACCAGTCAATCCAAGCCCCAGCCACCGCTGTATGGCTTCGTCTACGGCAACACCCGGCCCTATTCCCAGACCCGCAGCAACACCCAGCGGGAGCTGATGCAGCCGGATGAGATCCTCCGCCTGGATCGCCGCCAGTGCATTGCCCTGTTCCAGGGCAGGAAGCCGGCGCTGCTCTATAAGCTGTCGCCGGAGGAGCTGCCGGGGTACGGCGAGTTGAAGTCCTGCCGGGTGGCGGACTACACGCCGGAGTGGAGGCTAAGGGAGGAACAAGAGCAGGTCAAAACAGCAAAAAAGGCGGCCCTGCCAGATACACCCGGACAGGAACCATCGGCGCCGCCAAAGCAGCACGACCCGCAAGATGAACCCAACCCGTCCCAGGGCCTGGAGTATCAGCTCACCGACCAAGGCCAGGGCCTGGGCATGGTGGAGCTGGACGCAAACGGTGTGGTGGGCGGAGATGATAAAGATGAAGAACTCCCGCCGGGGAGGTGAATCCCGGCGGGAGCTTTCACTTTAACAATTTGGGGTAATCCGTAGCTCCGTTGACAACGCGGTAAACAAGCACCACATTGTCGATCACACGATACACCGCCACATAGGTTTTGGTCAGCACCAGTTTGCGATAGCCCTGGATGGCCAATTCCGGATCGGGATGGGGAGGCCCCATTAGCGGAAATTCGGCCAGATTTTCTACGCTGTCCAAAATCTTATCTGTGACGCGCTGGGCAGAATCCGCGCCGACCTTTTCCAAATGAAAGTCAGCGATCTTGTCCACATCCCGCCATGCGGCGTCAAGCAATTCCACACGGCATTTAGGCATGGCTGTACTTCTCCTTCAGCTTCGCCCGCACCTCGTCCACAGAATGGGTAGGCGCGCCGGCCAAACGCTCAGCCTCGGCGGCCAGGATGCTGGCGCGGTGGGCAAGCATTTTCTCCCGCTCCTCATAGGCCTCAATGCTCATATAGACGCCATCGGCCTGTCCCTTATTCGTGATGAAGATGGGTTCGCCGGTTTCACGGGCCAACGATGAAATTTGCAGGTATTCATTCCGCAAAGCGGTGGACGGTTTGATCGTCATGACACAGCCCCCTTTCAGTTTGCTCTACCATTAGTATATCAGCTTCCTGATAGATACGCAAGAACTTTGAGGCAGAAAAAATTTGGTTATGAGGAGGTGCCCCTATGAGGGCCGCAGCTATGAAAGAGCGCCCGTCCTTCACCTTGATGAAGCAGACGGACGTGCAAAGTATTTACCATATGCAGATGCCCCGCTGGCTGTTTTCCGATCCGCGCTATGCCGGCATGAGTTTGGACGCCAAGGTGGCCTACACCTTTTTACTCAACCGCTTCCAGCTCTCCCGCAGGAACGGCTGGGTGAACGACTTCGGGGAGGTGTTCGTCATCTTCCCCCGGAAGGAGTTGGCCCGGGAGCTGCGGGTTTGTGAGCAGCGGGTGACGGCGGCGTTCCGTACGCTGAAGGGGCTGAACCTGATCTGGGAGAAGCGGTGCGGCCGGGGCGACGCCAACCAAATCTACCTGGCTACCGTGGAGCCCCAGGACGACCCGGACTACACCAGCGCCCCCTTTGTAGACCCGGCTGACGGTGCCTCCAGAACCGCCGATTCCGAGGTTCTTGACGGCCCGGATTTTCCCACGCCCTCCCAAGAACCGCAGGATCAGGGCGGCAAGAACCGCAAAGACTGCGCTTCTAAAACCGCAGCATCGGAGGTTCCAGAACCGCGGAAACCGCGGCCAAGTTATAAAGACCTTAGTCATACTTACCCCAGTCAACCTGATGTCGGTCTGTCCGTTCCGCGCGGGGATGGGCCGACGGACGGGGAAGCGGAGCTCACGGGCATTTTGGACGGCTGTGAGCTCCAGTGTTTCCCCAGCGAAACCGCCCGGGTGTTTGAAAACGCCATCGAGCGGCTTTTTTACGCGGACAGCTTTCGGGTGGGCAACGCTACGCTCCCCCAGAGCCGTGTGCGGGCCAGGCTGAAGCTGCTGGATTACACAATTTTGCAGGCGGCTGAGGCCAAACTCCACGCCAACCTGGACAGGCCGGTGAAGACCTCCACCGCCTACACCATGGCCACCATTTTCAACTGCATCGCGGAGAGCGAGAGCGACCTGATGGTAGACCCATATTTGAACGGCCTTCGACAACCGCCTGGGAGGTGACGGCCATGTTTTTGTCCATACAGCAGAGATTCATCCTGGATGTGCTGAAAAAGCTGAACTGTGTCCGGCGGCGACAGCTCCACGCCCTGGTACGGGGCAGGTTCCAACAGGACGGCTTTGAAATCACCCAGGCCCGCATGGAGGTCATGCTGCGGCAGCTGCGTGCGGGTACCGCCGATGTGCGGCTGGACGATGGGCTGGTGTGGCTGTCCAATGCCCAGCCGGATGCCCGCCGCCTGGAGGCCATCGACGTGATGCTTGAGCTGACGGGGGGCAAACCCCAGGAGTTCAACTCCAGCCGGGAACCGCCCCGGCTGCTGCGCTTCGCCTACGGCGGGGATGAGCTCCGACTCTTCACCGTAGCCTCGCTGGACGCCGCGCCCGCTGAGCTGCTGGAGCGGGGCAAAGCGGAGCGCATCGTCTGGATCACGGACAGCGGTGAGCCCCCCAAAGGGCTGACGCTGCCCCCCAAGCACTTTTTCGCCGCTCGCCAGCTGGACGGCTCCCATCGCTTTTATGGCTCTAACGGGCCGTAAAAAATAGATTTTTAGAGGAAATCAGTATGCCTAAAAAGAAAGTCAATCCCGCAGAGGAACCCGAGCAGACTGCCGCCATGACGGTGGAGCAAGCCGGGGAGGAAGCCCGCGCAGCCCTGGGAGAAACGCCCCAGGACATGGGCGCGCCCGACGGAAGCCCGCCTCCGGAGTTTGGGGAACCGGGCAATGCTGTGTCCGGCGATGTCCCCGACCTGCCGAGGGACGGCGATGGGAAGGCCGAGGAGGTGATGGCGGTGGACGCGGCCGCGCCCCCGGTTCCGCCGGACAGCGGCCCGGAGGAAGCTCCCCCCATGGAGCCGCTCGACACCGCGCCGGGGGATGGGCAGCCTTTAGACGCACAGGAACCGGGGCCCGATGGGGACAAGCCTACGGAGGATGATCCGCCCACCGATCCGATTTTTGCCCGGGCCGGGGACGATGTACCGCCGACGGAACCCGGGGCAGATGAGGACACGCCCCCCGCGCCGCCCCTGACGGAGCGCCAGAGCTTCTTCGCCCTGGACTTCCACGAGCTGGATCGGGGCCTTACTGCGGAGGAACGGCAGGCGTGGAACTCCATCTACGCCTCCTTCCGAGGCCACAGCGCCCTGTCCGGCACGATCATCGGCGCTGACCCCCACTCCATGAACGTGCGCAGCAGGGAGACCGGCCGGGTGGAACGGCGCACCATGTACTGCGTGATGGTGCTGGTCTACCGGGTGCCGGTTTACATCCCCGCCACCGAGATGTGGATGGGGGAGGCCCGCCCGGACTACGTCCTTCAGAACATGATGGGCGCCAGCATCGACTTCATCATCACCAAGGTGGATCGCGAGGGGGGCTACGCCATCGCGTCCCGGCGACAGGCGTCCCGCGCCCAGCGGTATTTCTTCGCCCACCGCCCCGACCTGTGCCGGGAGGGCTCCCGGGTGAAGTGCCGCCTGCTGGCGGTGGGGCCGCGCCGTTGCCTGGCGGAGTGCTACGGCCATGATATGGATCTGACCCAGCGTGATCTGAGCTACACCGCCATCGCCGACCTGCGCACCCAGTACCACCCCGGCGATGAGCTGGACTGCATCGTGAAGGGCTATGACGCCGCCCAGCGGGATTTGCAGATCTCGGTGAAGGAGACGGAGACCAACCCCTTCGAGGGCGCGGAGCAGCGCCATCCCGTGGGCAGCCGCCGGTATGCGGTGATCGCCGGGAAGTACGGCGGTGGGGTGTTCTGCAATCTGCCCGACGGCACGGTGTGTATGTGCAACTACTCCTACCAGCACGAGGACTCCGAGTTCCAGTCCGGGGATCACGTCACGCTGGTGGTGCAGCGGTTTGAGCGGGAGAAGCGGCAGATGTACGGCAAAATTTTGAGTAAGCGGTAAGGACAACGGCCCTGCGCTTCGTCAATGGGAGCGCAGGGCCGCTTTTTATGGTATATCGGAAAGGCCCAGAAGCCACAATGGATCAACTCCCAACGCTTCTGCCAACAATGGTATTTCGTAATCCGGCACAACACGGATGCCAGTCTCAATCCGGCTGACTGCTTTTTGCGTCAGTGAATGCCCTTTTAATTGAATCTTTGCGGCCAGAGCTTCTTGAGAAAGACCGCATTTTTCTCTTGCTGTACGCACACGTTCTCCACAGGCATTACATTTCCCATCTGTAGCTAATAACTTCATCAGTATTCATCCTATCCTTTATATGACTACTTTGGTATTGACAGTAGCATATATTTTTTGATAGGATTATCCCAAAGGTGACTAATTATTGTGAGCAGATAGAAAGAGAGAAAATGAAATGGACGAAGAACTGCTGTCAGCATTACAATACGGATTGGGCGAGGTCACGGGCTGGGAGGAATTATGCTCAGGCGTCTACTCCCTCACCGTCCAGCCGGACCCGGACAGCGTATACCCTTGCAGCGAATACTACCTGGTCTTGCCGGGTGCGCCCATCTCCCGGGAAGCCCTCGCTTTGGGCAGGGCCTTGGACGGCATACCGGGCCTGCTGTACGCCATCGACCCGCCGGATGAGGGCGGGTGGACGGCCATCCTATACGAGTTGTGCAAAAACCAATCCAGTCACGGCAGCCCACCCCTTGAGGGCTGGTCACTGTCCGACGCCGCCATGGAGGGCATGGAGCTGTGCCCCTCTTACTTTGGCTCGTTCCCTGTGCCGCCTTACACCCCCTGGGGCTGGACGCTTCGGTACAAGGCACTGGACAATGGGGTGTACTGGCTGGAAACCAGCCAATGCAAAACCGCTTTGGCGGTCTGCCACCCGGTTTGGTCTACGGAGTTTTCAGACGGTGTGGCCCAGGCCGGGAAAAAATTGGCCCACAGCAAAGCCAATGATGTGGAGCTGGACTACCTGTTTTTTGATGATCGAACCAGCTGCGTCGCGATTTTTGAACTGCTGGAGGTGCGCGGCCGATGGCTGGACGCGGGCTTGATCCAAAAGCCGGAGCTGATGAACGCAATTTGGGAAAATCAACCCATCTATGCCGCATCCTACAACGCCCAGGAGCAGGCAGGGATCCATGATGCCCTCGGTATGCTGCTGCAAATGGTGGGAGCGGACAGCAAACCGCAGGGTTCGGTGGAGAACATGATCTGCGTGACCCCTGGCAAAGGGACAGATTTCATCGGGTTTTGGAGGTAGCGCCGTATGGTGGAACCCCTCCACCTATCCGCCCGCGCCCCAACATGGTACAATGAAGCTGTATTTCAGGGCGGAGTAAGTTAGGGCGGAGTAAGCGAGGGAGGAACGGCGTAGAAAGGGGTGAAGTCTGCCCTCCGCCGGACTGAAGCGGCCTGGAAGAACAAAATACGGACGTGCGAAGACTGTGAGTTGCCCAGCAGGGCGGTCACGGTCTTTTTTTGCGTCCAGAAAGGAAGTACGCAGATGAATGTCAGAAAGCAGATTGATTGAGCTGTCCTATTTCGATCCAAAGTCAAGCGTCCGGCTCACGGCCTACGCGGATACCGTCGTTTTGGAAAACACCGGAGGGGACAGCACCATCATCGCCATCCGTTTCGGCGGCTACCCGGAGATGGTGCGGGCTATGTCGGACGCCATCTACGGCGGCGGCGCCATTGAGGCGGTGCGGAACAACACGCGACGGCTGATCAAAAGCAGGCCAAAGGGCTACCGCAGGCAGCTGAACCACGATGGCGTCTACGCCGCCGCCACGCTCATGGCCGATGACGACGCCCTCACCGCCGAGCCCCAGGGCGATGAGGAGGATGATGAAGCGGAAGCTGGGACCCAGCAGGAAATCCAGCCCCGGAGGTGCTACCTGTTCTGCCCCGCCGGAGACCGGAGCCGCCTGTTTGAGGAGCTGGATCACAAGACCGCCGCCCCGTTGATCCCGGAGTTCCGGGACTATGTGCTGCGGGAACTCACCGCCAAGGGCGACCTGTGCCAGCTGGAGGTGCTCTCGCTGCGCGAAAAGCTGGACGCCTTTGTCCTGAGCCTGAAGCCGGAGGACGCCAATGTGGTGGAGATCCTGGAAAGCGGCCTGAAAAGCGGGGCCATCGCCATCCCCGGCGCTGTGCCCGGCCAACCCGACGGGTTCGACGGCGTGGAGAACGTCACCGGCTACCTCAACACCTTTGGCGCCACCGTGGCCCAGCGCATCCGGGAGCAGTTCAAGCCTCTGTTCGACCCGGCCACGGAGCCTTTGAGCGAGGAGGTGCTGGCGGTGAACGATTTCATCCAGGAGAAAGCGGGCTATTCCCTCTATGACGCCCAGTTGGCTGTGGCGGAGGCCGTCAAGCGTCAGCTGAAGCGAAAAAAAACCGCCCTCATTGTGGCGGAATGTGGTTCCGGCAAGACGAAGATCGGCGCTACCGCCCTGGGCGCGCTCCAGGGGATGCACGCCGCCCATAGCAAGCGGAGCAAGACCTTCAACCTTGTGATGGCCCCATCCCACGTCACGAAAAAGTGGGTGCGGGAGATCGGCGAGACCCTGCCCAACACCTTCGCCATGGTGGTCAAGAGTATCACGGACTTTGACCGGCTGTACCGGGCCTATGAGGCCGGGGATAAAAACGTGTACGCCGTGTTCAGCAAGGAGAAGGCCCGGGACGGCTATATGCGCTATCCCGCCGTCACCTATGACCGCAGGGCCAGGGGCTTCCGCTGCCCGGACTGCGGTAAGGTGGTGCAGATGACCATCAGCGACGACGGCACAAAATACGAGGTGAACGCGGACCAGTTCTATTTCCAGCGGGAGCACCGGGATAACCACACCTGTGCCGCCTGCGGCAGCCAGCTGTGGTCTGCCATCAACCCGGGGAAGCCAATCAAATGGGCCAAGATCGCGGAGTATGGCTGGGTGTACCGGGAACAAGCCATGCGGCACAAGGATCGAACGAAAAACCAACGCATCCTGTCCCGGCTGGAGGAGATCGCGGCAAATTCGGGCGGCTATGAGCCGGTGCAGGGCGCCTGCCGCCGGTACGCCCTGAGCACCTACATCAAAAAGAAGTACCGGGGCCGGATTGACGCCACGCTCTGTGATGAACTCCACGAGTACAACAACGCCAGCGGCCAAGGGGACGCCATGGGTGAGCTGTACGGCGTGTCCAGGCTGTTCGTGGGCATGACCGCCACCCTCATCAACGGGTACAGCTCGGGCATTTTCCACCTGCTCTACCGCCTGGTGCCCGGCCTGATGCAGAAAGACAACAAGCCACACCGCAAGCCCGCCTGGTTCGACGCGGAGTACGGCGTGGTGGAAAACACCTATGAAATCGTGGACTCCGACTACAACTCCAACCGCCGCACCACCAAGCGTAAGACCAGGAGCAAAAAGCTGCCCGGCGTGTCGCCGCTGGTGTACTCCCGGTTCCTGCTGGAGTATACGGCGTTCCTGTCCCTGTCCGACATGGGGAAGGATCTGCCGGACTACGAGGAGATCCCGATTCCGCTGGATATGCCGAAGAAGGTGTGGGACGGCTACAAACAGGCCGAGCAGATTTTGCAGAAGGTGCTGAAAACAGACCGGAAGGCGGCCAACAAGCTGCTGTCCGCCTATCTGAACCTGCTCACGGTTTACCCGGATCAGCCCTATGACCAGCCGGAGATCGTCCACCCCATTGACGGCGATGTGATCGTGAAGCCCGCCAACGCGGCCTGTTTTGAGGACATCCTGCCTAAAGAGGAAAAGACGCTGGAACTTGTCCGGGCGAAGGTGGCCGCCGGTGAGCGGGTGCTCATTTACACCAGCTGGACCCGCACCGATTCCCAGCAGAAGCTGCTCAAGCTGCTGACCCAAGAGGGCTACCGCACGGAGATTCTATCCCCCACGATCCCGCCGGCAAAGCGGGAGGAATGGGTGGAGAAGCGGGTGCGTTCCGGCGTCCAGGTGCTCATTACCAACCCCCGCTGTGTGGAAACCGGCCTGGATCTGAATGCATTCACCACCCTCATTTTTTACAGCATGGGCTTCAACCTGTTTACCCTGCGGCAGGCGTCCCGCCGGAGCTGGCGGATCAACCAGACCGCGCCGAAGGTGGAGGTCTACCTGCTGTACTACAAGGACACCATGCAGGCCAAGGCCATGAAGCTGATGGCCTCCAAGCTGGCGGTGGCGGGCATCATTGAGGGCACCCTGTCCGAGGAGGGGCTTGCCGCCATGAGCGACGTGCGGGATCTGACCTCCCAGATGGCGAAGGAGCTGTCCCTGGGCATCAAGGACAACGTGGAGGACATCGCCGCCGCGTTCAAAAAGATGGCGGTCATCAACCCAGAGCGACGCACACGGCCTGCGGCCCAGCCTGTGGCGGAAACTCCGGCCCTGGAAGCGCCCACCATCAAAGCCGAGAGCGCCCGTGTGCAGCGCCAGACCTACGACGGCCTGTTGGAACGGACGTTGGAAGAACAAAAGAAGAAAAAGAAATCGAAGAAGCCTGTCGTGGACGAAAATCAATTCACCCTCGAAGGCTTTGCCGCGTAAAGGAGGAAATTTTGAACATCACGATCAACCGGGCGGAGCTGTTGAGCGCCGTCCAGAAGGCTGCGGCCATCGCGTCGGAGGACGCCCCCCTGGAACCGCTGAAGGGGGTGCTTTTAGAGGCTGACGCCGCCGCGGGCACGCTCACCCTTACCGCCACCAACATCGAGACCTCCCTGGAGCAGAAGCTGGCTTGCACCGTTGGGGAAGATGACGCGCTGGTGATGAACGCCAAGCTGCTGGCGGGGATGCTGGGGCTGATGTCCGGCGAGACGGCGCAGCTGCGCCGCTGGCGGGGAACCCGCTTGCTCACACTGAGCAGCGGGGAGACCGTCTATAACTGGAGCATCGGGGAGCGGGGCGAGTTCCCCAAAATAGAGCTCCCGTTCCCTGAGGACACGGTAAAGCTGTCCGGCATCCCGTCTATGGCCCGGCAAACCATGTTTGCCACGAAGGAGGACAAGGGCAATCCCCTGATGCGCTGTGTGAACCTGATGTTCACCCAGGAGGGGCTGAAGGGCGTGGGCTACAACGGCCGGTGCCTGGTCACCGCCAAGGGCGACGACAAATCCACCGGGAACATCAGCCTGCTGCTGCCGGCCAACTCCCTGGAAAAGCTGGCCGGGCTGTGTTCGGATGCGGATGAGTTCAACGTGGGCGTGGCCGGGAGGTTCCTGGTGTTCCAGCGGCCGGGGCTCACGTTCGGGGCCCTGCTGATGGAGGGCGACTACATGGACACGGACCGTCTGATGAACAACATCCGCAACCAGTTCACGCTGCTCACCGACGTGGCCGACCTGCGCCGGACGCTGAAAACCGTGGCGGCGGTAGATCCGAAGGGCCGGGTGAAGCTGGCCTTTGACGGCGGGCGGATCACCTTTTCCTGCAAGGGGGAGCTGGGCGAGGCCTGCCAGGAGCTGGAGACCGCCCCGCTGACCGGGACGCCCCAGGGCGGATACTGGTATCAGATCCCGGACTTGATGGCCTGCCTGCGCTCGCTGTCCGGCACCGCCACTTTGGGGATCGCCCAGGCCGGGATGCTGGATCTGTCCACCGAGGGAGCCTACTATATGCAGACCGCCATGCGGGAACCCGCTGCCGCCCCGGTGGTGGTGCGGGAGACGCCAAAAGCCAAGCCGGAAAAGGCGGCAAAGGCCAAATCTCCCAAAGCCAAATCCTCCAAGGCTAAAACCGCCAAAAAAGCGGCGTAGGGGGTGGGGCGTTTGAAGAAGAACGACATCTGCCGCTATTGCGGCGGCGTCATCAAGCTGATCCCTGCCAAAATGGTCTACGGCGAATCCACCCGGCGGCTGGGCATGGAGGGCGAGCACCTCTACCAGTGCCAGAACTGCAATGCCCGGGTGGGCTGCCACAAGGGCACCACCCGGCCCCTGGGCAACGTGGCCAACGAGGTGCTGCGGCTGAAGCGAATGGAGGCCCACCGCGTGTTCGATGCCCTCTGGAAAGGCGGGCGCATGACCCGGACGGGGGCGTACCGCTGGCTGGCGGGAGAGCTCCATCTGCGGCCAGACCGTGCCCACATCGGCGGGTTTGAGATGGATCAGTGCCAGAAGGTCATTGAGCTGTGCGAAAGAATAAACAACGAGGAGACAGCGTAATGCGGGACTGTGAACGCGAGGATCTGTTGTGTACCTGTGTTGACTGGGGAAAGGATGATCTGGCCGCACGGATACACCATATTATTTGCAATTTTGAGTTTACCGGCTTTGAACTGGAGTATACCACATTGGAGCGGCCGGAAGACCGCTGCCTGTGCCGGATTGGGCGGTGCCGCGCCTGCGGGAAGCGCCTGTGCTACGGGGATGATCTGCCCGCCCAGGGCACATCGGATGAGCTGCTGTCGGAGGTTTTCCGCCGGGCATTTCAGATGTGGAACGCCGGCGATAAGAACCTGCCGGATGGCGCGGAGTGCTTCACCGATCTGTTTGTGTCGCTGTTCCATGAGGCCGACCGGGAGCGTGTGAACAAATGGCTGGCACATCACGGCGCGGATACCGGGGAGGGCACGTAAATGGGCAAGCAGAAATACACCTTCCCGGGGCCAACCTGCCCCGGCTGCCAGTATCATCAATCCGTGGGAGATGGCCTGGTTCAGACACGCTACTGCAACGGCTTCGACAAAAAGCGGAAATCCAAGAGGTTCAAGCGATCTGACCCAAAGTACAAACCACCCAAGTGGTGCCCCAGGCTGATCTCTCCGCCAGTGTGCCGCGTCTACGGCTTTGTGGATGAAAAGAGCGAGTTCCTGGAATGGTGCCTCAACCGAAGGGACTACAAGCCGGGCGCGCATATCTCCCCCTCAGAACACCGTTATAAGCTGCGATGTGAAGCGGATCTCCGCATGACTGCCAAACAGCTTTATGACGCCATGCAGAGGGAACCTGTGGAACAGATTTTTTCCGACGCTGGGATGGAGCTGGAATATGGAGAGGTCATTGAAATCGATGACGGCCTGAAACCCTACTATTTTTATTATTTGAACTATGGCAGGCTGATTCCCCTGTACTCTTTTGACCGTTCGCGGGTGCAGGCTGATGCTAAGGGGGGCTGTAAAAATGGTAAATAGATACTGCAAATGCTGCTATCATCTGGCGGGCCGGCCCGATGCCGCCGCCAATTTCTACACCGATCACTTTATTCCCGACCGCTGGGCGCTGTCCTATTTCAAACTCAGCGAGTGCTGGGGTGTCAGCCTGGTGGGCCGCTGTAAGGACTGCGACGGTGAGCTGGAGGAGGTTATCCCGCTGCCGAAGGGGCTGACCGGGGACGTCCTGTTCCAGGCCATCTATGACACGGTGCAGACGGCCCACCCCTATGACAAATTTTTGAAGCAGGTGGGCTACTACGGTCGATGTGAGGAACGCAGCAGATTTTATGCGAGCCGGGATGAACGGCATCAGTTCCAGCGCAGCCGGCAATTCTTTAGGCTGTTCCATGACTGGGATCGGGAGCAGGCCCGGCTCTGGCTGGAAAAGAATTTCCCGCCCCAAAAACCCACCGAGGTCTTTCGGGACACCGGCGGCAGCCTGTTCAGCAGCGTGATCCGCATGGCAAAAGCGAGCGGTGATTTTGACAGGGCCGAGGCCATTCTGGACTATTATCTGCCCTGTGAGCACGAAAGCGGCATCAGGGAAGGAGTGGAACTCACCGCCTATGAATTTGATTTCGTACCCATCCTCAATTACGGCAACGAGGGCATCTATATCGACTGCTATCTGAAGGGCAGGTTCGACGGATCCGGGCGGTGCTCCCTTCATGTGGGCACGTTGAAAACGCTGAAGCGGGATCTGGAGAGCGCCAAGATCATGGGCGAGCTGTGCGGCATACTGATGCACCATGCCAGCGAGTATGTCAACCAAAACCTGGATCGATATGAAGAAGTTGAAGCATATGCGTTTCATTGATCGGGTAAGATCTGCAATCAAGCTGAGATGGGACGCGTTGTTTTCCCGCCTTCGGTTCATCCGGCCGTTCTCTTTAAGCTGGCGGCCGCGGGATTGGCAGGTGACATTTCTGCGGGCCTGTGTGCGGGAGCTGGAGGCCAAAGAAAACGAGGATATCAAATATCTGCGGTTTCAACTGACCAGGACGCGGGCGGAAAACACAAGGCTGCAGAACCAGATGAATGACAGCTGGGTTCAGTTTGGGGCGCTGTTCAGTATGCCGGAGGATGAGTTGTGCAAGGCCGCCCGCCACTTTGCGGTATCACCATCTGATGACGGCGGCTGGTCAGTGACTGTGGAGCATTGTGTACTGTGTGGCTGCGAGCTTAAAACCGTGCCTTTCCGGACGGAACGGGAAGCCCTGCTCTATTCCGCATTGCTGAATGTAGCGGGGTATCATGCCAAGAACAACCTGTCGTGCCCAGAGTGTTATCGTGAGTATATGGATGTGAACCAATTATCGGTTGGATGAGAGGAGAAACGTCATGCCAAATCAAAATACCCAGACCCTGCGAGACCGAATGCTGGCCGTCATGGCCGACGTGAACGCCCAGGTGGCGGAGCGGGAGGAGCTGGTGGAGGCCATCGCCATCGCCCTGCTCACCCGGAAGAACCTGTTCATCCTGGGCGCGCCCGGTCAAGCCAAGAGCTACGCCATCAACCAGTTCCGTGCCCGGATCACCGGGGCCCGGCAGTTCGAGCGCCTGCTGTCCAAGCAGACCGATGAGGAACAGCTTTTCGGGCGCATCGACCTGTCCAGCCTGCTCCCCGGCAGTGTGCCGGAGTCCGTTGTAAGCGGTGATGAGATCTACCAGTGCCTGCGTTCAAAACTGGAATGCTTTGTGGAAAGCCTGCCCGGCCAAAAGGATATGCCGTCCACCTATGAATTGCTGAGGGCGCACACGTCTGCGTTGGAAGATTATCGGGCGGCCCTGGCGGCACTTCACTCCGGCGAGCCCTCTGTACTCACAGCCGGGAAAATCCCCGAGGCGGACATTGTGTTCCTGGATGAGATCTTCAAATGCAACGATGGGGTGCTCAACTCCCTGCTCACCGCTCTCAACGAGCGCAAGTACACCAACGAGGGCCGTACTTATCCCATCCCCACTATCTCCTTTTTCGCGGCGTCCAACGAGATCCCCAACTTCAGCGATCCCCAGGAAAAGATCTTGGAAGCCCTTTATGACCGCCTGGAGCTGAAGGTGGTGACGGACGACATCTCAGACCGCGCCAAGCGGCTGGCGGTGCTGTCGGACAAGCAGGCGGGGCGTGCCGGACAAATTACCGCGTCCATCACGCTGGATGAACTGGCGCAGATGCAGGCGGAGGTGGCGGCGATCCCGGTGCCCGATGCCGCCAACGAACTGGCGGACGATATCCTGTGCCAGCTCCGCAAGGACGGCATCCCGGTGTCCGACCGCAAGTACCTCAACTATTATCCCATCGCCCAGGCCAAGGCGTGGCTGTCCGGTCATGCTCAGGTGGAGTCTCAGGATCTGCTGGCGCTGAAGAACTATCTTTGGCAGAAGCCCGCTGACCGGCCTGTGGTGGAATCGACGCTGAACCGTATGTGCGTCAACCCCATGCAGGACAAGGTGAGCAGCGTCCGGGCCATGGCCATGGATGTACAGACGGAGTTTGACGCCAACCGTGCCGATACCGGCAAACCCAACGCGGGCAGCAAGGCCCTCATCAAGCTGCGGGGCGAGCTGGTGCGGCTGTACGGCGAGCAGCAGAAGCTGGCCGCGTCCGCCCAGTCGGACGGCGAAACGGCGCTGACGGATGAACTGCTGGCGGACATGGAGCGGATCAGTAAGCAGGCCCACGAGGCGGTGGGCTTCACCTACACGCCGCTGGGGCAGCTGGCGGCGCTGCAATAAAAACAAGGGGGAAAATTTATGTTGAACCACATTGTAATTATGGGCCGTTTGACCCGAGACCCGGAACTGCGCCACACCCAGGCGGGCACAGCCGTGGCCAGCTTCACCGTGGCGGTGGATCGGGATTTCAAGGACAAGGAGACCGGCGAACGCAAGACCGACTTCATCGACTGCGTGGCCTGGCGCTCCACCGGCGAATTTGTGGACAAGTATTTCGCCAAGGGCCGCATGGCCGTGGTGGAGGGCAGGCTGCAGCTCCGGGACTGGACGGACAAGGAGGGGAATAAGCGCCGCAGCGCGGAGGTGCTGGTGTCCAGCGTTTACTTCGGCGACAGCAAGCCCAAGGCCGGCGACAGCGCCGGGGACAAGGCCAAGGCGGGGAAGGATGACGATTTCCAGCTGCCTGGTGATTTTGGCGCCGGCTCTGACAACGGCTTTGCGGATCTGGCGGATGACGATTACGATCTGCCGTTCTGAAAAAAAGCGGCGGGAGGGGGCAACCCTCCCGCCGTATCTTAAAGAAGGAGAATAAGCTATGGCAACCTGTTTACTGTGCAAGAAAGATGTAACGTCCGGCTATGTGGTATGCGGCGACTGCGCCGAGAAAATGAAACCTGAAACAATGCGCCCAGTCCTGAGTGATTTTGCTGCGTGGCTGGGAGAAAATATGGCTCAAAACTATACTTCGGCACCATGTCTTATGTGCGAGTTTGCAAAATCAAGTGCGTGTCTTAACCCAGAAATGTGCTGTAAGGGAACTACCGCCTGGCTTTGGGGCAAAGTGGACGAATTCCTGGATACTTCTGCCTGTGGCGGTATTCTGGGGCAGCTGGAAACTACGTGCCCTTTCTCCTATGTATTCACGGACATGGACGACTCTTATATTTCCGGGAAGGACGATCCCCGCAATCCCCGATGGGAAGTTGGAGATCTTCATGCGGATCATGATGGGAGACATGGCTGGAAAATTCTATGGTATGGTTACTGGAAAAAGGCGACAGCGGAAATGAAGTCCGAAATGGATCGCGTCTACAAGGCTTTGACCGCTAACGATGCGTTACGTGATTGGACTTCCCTGCGTCGGTTTTGCTGGTCTCATCCGGAGGCACAGACAAACTTACGGTCAGAAGATGAATCCAATTTCTATTTGGTTGGTGAGGTATGCAATTTCTGGATTAGGCTCATCGCTCAACCCAAAGAGTGCAGCCTGTATCTGCATATGTTTACGAAGGATGAGGAAACAAAATGAAACAATACTTTGACTACTTAGACGCCCTGCGGGAATCTGGCGTCACCAATATGTACGGCGCGGTTCCCTATCTCCAGCAGGAGTTCCCGGAGCTGGGCTTCAACCACGCCCAGTCCGTCTATGTCCTGCGGGAGTGGCTCTACAGCCATCGGCAGGAAGGCGGGGATGCGTAATGCGCAAGCCCTACCGCACGATTGAAGATGTACTGCGTTCCCCCTGGGCGGCTATGGAACCGCCCGGGGAGAGGTCTGCCACCGACCGGGTGCTGCGTTCCACCAAGCTGGAGGACAGCATCTACGCCGACCTGTGGGATGGGGATGACGGTTTGAAACAGACCGAGGGGGAGGCGGCAAAAAAGCTGCCATCCTTCCCGGCCCTGTCCCGAGACGTGTTCCAGTCCTTTTACTCCCTGATGCCCAGGAAGAACGACAATAATTTGCTGTCCACGGCCGCCCGGAAGTTCAATGGCCCGATTTTGGAGTACATCACCCAAAGCGAGGACTACCCCACGCTGAAAGCGGTGTGCGAGGGCCGGGAGCTGCCCGCCTATGAGGCGGCGTCCGAGTTTGTGGCCCGCACCGCCGGGGAGCTGGACGGCCTGCTCGACCACATCAGTGGGGAGAAAAACGCGCTGAGCACCCTGGAAAAGCTGGAAAATGCCGAGCAGGAAGCACGAAAAAAGCTGGCAGATCTGCTGGAACGGATGAGAGCAGTCAAGGAGCGTAACCTGGGGTTGGAGCAGTCCGTGGTAGACGCAGCCAACCAGGCGGAGAGCAAACACCGCCAGGTGGAGGCTGTAGGTAAACTGGTGGAAGCCAGTACGGCCAAGAACGAGGACAATGTGGCCGCTATGGTAGCCATGGCGGTGAACGCCGCCACTGAAAAGGCGGAAGAAGTACAGAGCATCATCGGCGCCTGGAGCGACGAACCCGGTAACATGGAAAAAAACGAGGCCAATGCCGAGCTGCTGGCGCTGGTTCGTAAAAGCCCGGTTCTGCGGGATATCTCCAAGTATCTGGGCCGGTTCCGGGAGATCTTCGCCCAGGGCAAGCGCAACGGCTACGCCTATGGCCGGGGTGAGAAATACTCCCTGGAGTTGGGCCGGGATCTGTCCCGGGCCCTTACCTCGGAGCTGGCCATGCTGGCCTCGCCCCAGACCACGCCGCTGTTCCTGCGGAAATACCAGCGGGGGCAGATCAAGCAGTACCAGCGCCGGGAGCCCATCTACAAGGGTATGGGGGATATCATCTGCTGCCTGGATGAGTCCGACTCCACCTGGGGCGACCCCGCCGCCTGGGGGAAGGCCGTGGCCCTGACCCTGCTGGAGATCGCGGCGGACAGCGGGCGGCGCTTCGCCCTGATCCACTTTTCTGGGCCGAGGAGCTTCAAAACGGAGGTGTTCCGACCCGGGGGCTATGCCATGGCGGAAAAGGTAACCGCCGCGGAAACCTTTTTAGGCGGCGGCACCGACTTCCAGACACCCATGAATGACGCCCTGCGCCTGATGGATGAGGAAGACCTTGAAAACGCCGACATCATTTTTATCACGGACGGCGAATGTGCCTTGCCGGACGCTTATGTGGAGCGGCTTCGGACGGAGCAGGCCAATCGGCGGTTCACTGTCACCGGGGTGCTGCTGGACAAGGGCAGTCCGGGAATGGCGTTCAGCCTGGAGAAATTCTGCCAGAATATCTACCGCACCAGCGAGCTGTTGGGGGATGAGATCGTGGCGGAGTTGGTGTGCAAGCGAGTATAAATCAGGCTGTAAAACAGGGCAACACAAACAGGGGACAGTGGCATCGAATTGCCATTGTCCCCTGCTTTTTTATGCAATTAGTAGGATACGCTCCCGTTGAACTTCCCGTTCACCACATAGTAGGCCATGCGCTCCTCCGGTTTGACGTACAGCTTCAAATCGGTGATAGGCGTGCGCTTTTTCGCCTGGTGGAAGTCAGCTTTTGCCGCCTCCGCCAGCGTGTCCAGATCCACCTCGGAACCCTGAAATTGCACGATGAATGCAGGCTTGAGACTGTCCGCCTTGGCCTTTTCTTCAGCCCGTGCCTTTGCCGCAGCCGCTTTTTCTTCCGGCGTCATGGGCTTCCTGCCGCCCCTCTTTTTTGGAACCCGCTCAGTGGCTTCGCTGACCTTTTTATCCTCGTCCATGGGTACCAACCTCACTTTGTAATCGATTGGGTCAGATATCCATTTCATTATAAAAGCCTGTGGCCAAAAAAGCAATATCAAAGGGTAAATTATTCAATCGCAAAACCCAAATATGCGCTGATTCAATGCGTTTTCGCCTTTATTTGCAGACTGCCTCAACAAACCAACGATCCCTTTCAAGCCATAAATACCGCTCTTGCCCTTGAATCCGGACAGTATAGCGCACCCCCACGCCCCCCACTGTCTGGCAGGCGGCGCGGCACACGTCCAGCACCCGCTCCACGGCGTATCTGTGCTCCTCGTCAAACTCAATTTCCAATGGCCGGAGCCGTCCCTCCGCGTCGAAGCGCACCACCACCGGCACATACCGCTTTTCACGTTTTGCCTCACTCATGGTCATCCTCCGAAGTATCCTACGGGATGGACAGTGTGATCGTCCCTGGGGTTGATCCTGCCCAGTTCCGGGTCAGCACAGGTCACAGCCCGGCGTATGCTCATATAGCCGTACCGTTGGCGCAGGTGATCCATGGCGGCGTCGATGCGCTCCCACTTCTCCCGCTTGGCATCATCATCCAGCAGGGAGGTCTGCACCCCGGCGTCCGCCTCCACCAGCTCCGCTCCCCGCACGCCAATGCTCCGGATCGGCTGGTTCCAGCGGTAGTTTGCCCGGAACAGCTCAAAAGCCACCTGGGCGATCTCCGCGCTGGAGCAGGTGGGCACGGCCAGCTTACGCTGGCGGGTGAAAGAGGCCAGACCGGTGTCCCGGACATACAGCTCTACCACCATACACCGCGCAGCCAGATCCCGCATCCGTGCGGCCACGCTCTCAGCCAGCAGATACAGCATCAGGTGGACATCTTCTTCAGACACCAGATCGCGGGGAGTGGTGGCACTATTGCCCACGGACTTGACTGTGGCGGCGTAGTCGGCGCGCTTCACTGGGGAAGGATCTTTTCCGTTTGCGAAGGTGTGGAGGACGGCCCCCATCTTGCCCAGCTTGTAGGTGAGGCAGCTTACTGGGCACTGGGCCAACTGGCCAATGGTATAGATGCCGAGACTGTGCAGCTTCCGCTCCGTGGCCGAACCGACGTAGAGCAGATCCCGCACCGGCAAAGGATAGGCGATCTCCCGGTAGTTGTCCGCCTCAATGCGGGTGATGGCATCCGGTTTTCTGTAGTCGCTGCCCAGCTTAGCGGTGACCTTGTTGTCGGCCACGCCGATGCTGGCGGTGATGCCCAGCTCGAACTTGATGCGGTCGCTGATCTCCTTCGCCATGGCCATGGGGGAGCCGAACAACCCTGCGCTGCCCGTCACGTCCAGCCAGTTCTCATCCAGGCCGAAGGGCTCGATCTGGTCGGTGTAGTCCTCATAGATCTCCCGGGCCAGCTTACTGATGCGGATATACTCCCGCATATCCGGGGGCAGCACTACCAGGTCGGGGCAGCATTGCTTTGCCTGCCAAACGGCCATGCCCGTCTTAACCCCAAACGGCTTCGCAATGTAGTTAGCCGTGAGGACAATGCCGTGGCGCTCCTCCTGACTGCCACACACCGCCACGGGTTTGCTCCGCAGTTCTGGGCGGCGCTGCATCTCAACGGAGGCATAGAAAGCAATTGAAATCAATGTGAAAAATATTGCGAGCCATGTCATCACCCCCTAAATCCATTTACGAACGGTTGTATTATAAAACGGGTGTTCGTGAAACACAAGCGGTAATGTTTTCCGGGTGGAATGCACAGCGAAACAAAAGCGGCTTCACCAATTCTGGTGGAGCCGCTTTTTCTTTTCCATCGACCTGTTTAATGTCACTATTATTCAGACGATTTCCTGTTCCAAATCATCAAATTCTGGTGCGGAGAAAAATTCACGCAGAGTAATGCCCAGCCCATCGCACAGCTTTTTGACTGTAGCCACTGTGGCGCTATTATTCCTTCCGCTTGTAATATTGTTCACCGTCGATTGTGTAACTCCACTAATGGTGGACAGCTTGTTGACGGACAGCTCACGTTCTTCACACAAATGCAGGATTCGTTCTCTGACGGCCATTCCAACAGTCATTTGATCATCCCTCGCTTTCTTGATACAAGGGTAATCAAATATCTCTTGCAGCGTTACCCCTTTTGAGTTAAAATAACTCAAAAGGGGTAATTTTGCTTTTTGACGAGGTGAACAAAATGGACGATGACCTGCTGGATCTGCTGGCCTACGAATTGGGCGAGATACACCGTTGGGAGGAGGAATGCCCCGGTGTCTATTACCTTGCTGTCCTGCCGGACACCGCAAATGCTGAGGAATATTACATCGTGCTGGAGGACGCCTCCATTTCCCAGGAGGTGCGGGCCATGGGCAGGCCGCTCCAAAGTGCTCCCGTCCTGACATACAGGCTGGACTCTGAGGATGGGGCCTATACTGCGGTGAAATATGAGGTGTTGAAATACTTGACGCTCCATGGCCTGCCCCTGCCTGAAGATTCTTCTCTGCTGGATGCTGCCCTGTTTGGCGCGGAACGCTGCCCGAATTATTTCGGTGCCTATCCTGTGCCGCTTTGCACCCCTTGGGGTCGCACGCTCCGGCACCGTCCGCTGGACAACGGCGTGTACTGGATCGAGACAGAGCAATGTGTAGAGGTGCTGGCTGTGTGCTATCCGGTCTGGGACGGCGAACTGTCTGAAGGGTTGCTGGAGATAGGGCGGAAACTGGAGGCAGAGGGCGACATGGGATATCTATATTTTTTGAGAGAAGCTGCCTGTGTTGCCGTGTGGGAGCTGCTGCGTACCCGTTCAGAGTTAATTGACGCCGGCCTGATCCGCAAGCCTGAGCTGATGAACGCCATCTGGCGGTATCAGCCCGGATATGCCCTGGGCTACAACGCACAAGAGCAGGCCGGGCTTCATGACGCGCTTGGCCTGCTCCTATATGCGCTGGGGGTGGAGGATCGGGAATTGAAGGGCTCACCGGAGTACATGATCGCCATGGATCCGGAGACCGGGACAGACTTTATCGGTTTCTGGAAATAGCGCCGCCATGGTGGATGTTCTCCACCTATCCGCCCGCACCCCAACATGGTACAATGAACTTGTATTTCAGGGCGGAGTAAGTTAGGGCGGAGTAAGTTAGGGGGGACTGGCGTAGAAAGGGGGCGAAGTATGCCCTCCGCCGGACTGAAGCGGCCTGGAAGAACAAAATATCAGGACAAGAAGACTGTGAGTGCCCATGGGGCGGTTCACGGTCTTTTTTTGTCCTCAAAAACGAGAGGAGAAAAGACCATGAGTGAACAGAACAGCAGCACATTCCCGTTCGGCGAACTGGCCGGCGGCGAGGGCCTGGACTTCTATGCCATTTTCGGCGGCGCGCCTAACGGCGGAACCCCCAGCAACGTGAACCCCTTTGAGGCGGCGCTGGCCCAGCAGACCGCGCCCGCCGCAGCCATCCCGCAGGGGCAGCCCCAGACGACGGCTATGCCCGCCGAACAGGCGCAGCCCCAGCCCGTGCCCCAGGCCGCCCAGCAGCCCGCAGCATCTGCGCCGCCGGTGTTCCAGAGCGTCCAGCCTGTGCAGCCTGCCCCGGCCCCCGAGGTTAAGCCCGCGGCCCCTGCGCCTGCGGCGGCTTCCGCGGCCCTGGCGACCCAGCCCCCGGTGGATATCGACCCCCTGGCCGCCGCCATGGCGGAGCAGGAGGCCAAGACCGAGCAGAAAGCGGCCAAGCCCCTGTTTGAGAAGGCCCCGGTGTTCCACTACGGCAGCGCCCGGGAGGACATCACCGACCCCGGCATGACCTTCGAGGAGCTTCGCATCGCCAAGTCGGCGGACTTCCCCGAGCTGGGTGAGGGCAAGAAGGTGTCCTGGACGGTGGAGTACGGCAAGACGGTCAAGGCCATCACCGACCCCAAGGGCACCACCATCGCCTCCGTCAAGAAGGATATCGAGCTGTCCAAGCCCTTCCTGGACAACCTCAAGAAGGCCAAGAACCCGGACTGCCTGGTGAAGCCCCGTGTCACCGCCCAGAGCAAGGGTATCGCCGCCTATAAGGGCGTGTTCGCCTCGCTGGAGGAGGCCCGGGCGTCGGGCAAGGCCATCTGCACCATCCCCGGCGGGGACGGCAGGGTGTACGAGCTGCGCAAAAACGAGCTGGGCGAGTTCATCGCCCCCAAAGACAGCGTGATCGACCTGGGATCGGTCAGGGCCGGGTTTACCCCGGCCCTCCCCCTGGTGCCCATGGAGCTGCTGGCCCAGATCATCTCCTTCTTTCGGTGCTGCATGACCGGCCCGGAGGAATTTGAGGCGCTTGCCCACATCCTCTGGGACAAGCAGGAGCAGGAATTTGTGGTGCGCGTCCCTGAGCAGATGGTGACCAAAGCCCACATCGACGCCAAACTGAACCGGGACGATCTGCCGGAGGATCGCTACCTCCACTACATCGACATCCACAGCCACAACAGCATGGAGGCCAAGTTCTCCCCCGTGGATGATGAGGACGAGCGGGCCACCCGAATCTACATCGTGGTGGGCCGCCTGGACAAGTTCTTCCCCGACATCACGGTGCGGATGTCCTGCGGAGGAACCTATCTGCCCTTAGACCCAGGCTGTGTGCTGGAGAGCTTTGGCGCGGTGTTCCCCGCCGAGTGGCGCACTCAAGTGAAGCTGCTGCACAGGAGCATCCCGCCGGTGCTGCGTCCCATGGCCGGGAAACCGGGAGAGAAATCCTGGGAGGCCCGCCAATGAAGTTTTCTATGACCCGCCCGGTGAAGATCGTCATGCTGGGCACAGGAGGCACAGGAGGCCATATCGCGCCCCATCTGTACCGCCTGCTGTACTCCCTGCGCCGCCCGGTGCGGTTCATCCTCTGCGACGGCGACGTGGTGGAGGAAAAGAACCTGGTGCGGCAGAACTTCACCCCCGCCGATCTGGGGGAGAACAAGGCCAGGGTGCTGGCGGAACGGTATTCCGCCGTGTTCGGCATGGAAACGGAGTACGTGCCCTCCTTTGTGGAGGATGAGGAGCAGCTTCGCGGCCTGCTGGAGCCGGACTATCTCTGGATGCGCCAGCCTGGCCACGAATACAACGTGCGGGTGTCGGAGCTTGTGATCCTCATCGGCGCTGTGGACAATAACAAATCCCGGCAGCTGTGCCACCGGGCGTTTTATCAGGCCACAGAGCTGATCTACATCGACAGCGGCAACGGCGAGTTCACCGGCCAGGTGGTGTGCGGCGTGCGCCGGGGCGGCAGAACCTACTACCCGCCTATCGGCATCGTCTACCCGGACGTGCTGGAGGAAACGGACAAGTTCCCCACGGAGCTGTCCTGCGCCGAGGCGTCGGTGTCAGCACCCCAGAGCATGGCGGCCAACATCACGGCGGCCACGGTGGTGGTGGACATGATCTACAACATTTTGGCCACGGGGAACAGCACGGTACGGAAAGTGACTTTTTCCACCAAGACCGTCAACGTGCGGCCTGAGCTGCAAAAAACAAACGCGAGGAGGAAACAAGCGGCATGAGAGCCAAAGTAGACGCGAAAGAATTTATTCAGGCGTTAGATCGGGTGAGCGGCATGATCCGCAAATCGTCCATCCCCGTCCTGAACGCGGTGCTGGTTCGGTTTGAGGCGGATCACTGTACTCTAACCTCCACCAACATCGATACCTATCTGTCTGTGGAGCTGCCCGCACAAGGGGATGACTTTGCTTTTTTGCTGGATCGGCCCCGCGAGACCGCCAGGGCTTCCGGCAGTTTGAAGGCGAATTGATCCTGGAACAGACGGAGAAGGGCGTGGGGGAACACCGGCGGATCACGCTGGCGCTGTCCTGCGGGCCCCGGTCTGCGGAGCTACACCCGTTCCTGCCCGAGGATTTCCCCCGGGGGCCGAGGTGGGAACCGAGGCACAGCTTTACCGCCAACGCAGCCAAGCTGTACGCCCGCATGGAGCGGGTGAGGTATGCCGCCGCGTTTCCCAGTCCTGATGATACCCGGCCCAGCCGGAGCAAGGTGCAGTTCAGCGGAAGCCATGTCTACGCTGTGGACGGCTACCGCATGGCCTGGGATACCGACCCGGAGTTAGAGGTGCCCGCGCCTTTCATGGCGGCCCCGGACGCGCTGGAGCATCTGAAGCTGTTTGAGGATCAGGCGGTCTCCATCCAGTTGGGGGAGCGGTTCGCCAAGGTGACCGACGGCGTGACATCGCTGCTGTTTCGGCTGCCCGAGGGCGAGCTGTTCAAGCTGGGCAGCGCCCTCCCGGACAGGTTTCGGGCGGAGTTCCAGGTGTCCCCCAAGGAGTTCCTGGTCGAGCTGAAATATCTGAAGCAGTCCCTGCGGGGAAACCGCGCCCACCTGGTGCGCTTCAGCGGCGGCGCGCTGCTGGCCGAGAGCATGGGGGAGCGGTACGCCACGAAAATCTCCACAACCCGGTGCGAAGGCGTGGAATTTGGGTTTAACCTGGATTACATGACGGACGCCCTGGAGCAGTTCAAAAAGGAGCCGTCCGTGAACATGAAGGTCAGCGCCGGATCCCTTGGCCCCATCATCATTGAGGCTGAGGGACGCGGCGACCGGGCCTTGGTGCTGCCTGTCCAACTCAAAAAAGCGGGCATGGCGGCATAAAAAATGAAAAGGAGATCTGTGAATATGAAAATCGTATACATCCCCCGCGGTGAAACCGTGTCCTATGATAACCTCACCACCGAGTGCCTGGTGGTAGAGGGCTGCCTGAAGGTGACTTATGACCTCAAGGCAAAGAAAATTATTGGAAGCGGCTCTGTTACGGCCAGCAGTATTTCGGCGGACGACATTCGCGCGGATGAGCTGAGTTCGGTAAGAGTGTCCTGCCGGCGTTTGATTGCCAAGCGCGTGGAGACCTCTGAGCTGTTTGCGTCGGAAAGCGCCGCCGTGTCGTGCCTGTTGTCCGCGGACTATGTGCAGGCAAGCCGGCTGTCGGTAGTGCTCAGCTACGTCCATGACGTGGACGCTGACGAGATCGTCAACCTCAAGCAGAAAAAACGGGGCCTGTTCCGATTTCTGCTGGCGTCCAGTCTGCGCTCCTGGTGGACACGGCTTACCGCTCCCGCTGAGGACGTGGTGGACGCGGAGTACGAGGTCAAAACCCCCCACGCCGGTTGTCCACCTGGAAACTGAGAAGGAAAACAAGCCCGCCGCTTAACTGCGGGCGAACCGGAGGCAGGAAGCGGCCGCTTCCTGTCCTCTCAATTTTAAGGAGGTCATGAAAATGTCCCACAAATCACAGGAAAAGAATATGCGAAGGCTGGCCGAGCTGTTTTCTCAGGATCTGTCCTACATCTGGGGCGAAAACGAGAGCGGCCCCAACGGCGCGAAGAAGCAGTTTTTGAACACGGGCCGGACGTTTCTCCGGGCACTGGGCAAGGACCTGGGCCTGAGGGACGTCGAGGCGCGATCCAACCCCGGCGGCATCGCCGTGTCCGGGGACTGCTCCCTGATCGGGATGTGGCAGACCAATGGGCTGTATGTCCAGCTGTCCCAGCCCTGCTGTGACCGGGAGCGGGTGCTGCTCTACCGCACCGTCCGCCACAGCAAGGACTACACCGGCGGGCGCAACCTGTATCTCACCCGCCGGGATTTGGCGGAGATGAGCTATCCCGACCTGCTGTTCCTTCTGGCGGCGGTGCGGGAGGAGGACGGCTATGAGCGGGCAGCCTGACGCGCCCCAAACCGAACCGCGCAGCTATGCCCTGGAGGGGCTGCGGGGACTTCAAAGCGAAGTCCCCCGGCTCACCCAGGCCATGGTGCTGTGCCGGGCCAGGGTGGAGCGGCACCGAAATACCGATCTTGCCGCCGCGCGGGACGATTACAACGATCTGCAAAATACAAGGCAACGGCTGGCGGAGGCATTGGGCGAGGCCCAGCTCCTGCTGATGGAGGCGGAAGAATACCAACTGGCCGCCAACGCGGGACAGCTGAAGGAGGGCCTGCTGGGGTTTAACCTGCTGAGCAATACCTATCGCCCGGTGTATGACACGCTGAACGGCTTCGCCGCCCAGCTCCCGGTGGACGGGACCACCAACGCCAGAGTGGTGGGACGGCTGATGAATAACATCAAGCTGGGGTATTACCCCACCGACCCGGACAACATCTCGCTGATCCTGCGGGGCATCCAGTTCCCGGAGGGGGGCACCACCAACCTGCTGGATCCCTGCTGCGGCTGCGGAAAGGCCCTGCGTCAGATGGCCGAGGGAAACAACTGCTTCACCTACGGCGTGGAACTGGACAACGCCCGGGCCGATGAGGCCCAGACCCGGCTCCACCGGGTGGGCTTCGGCAGTTTCTTTTTCAGCCAGGTCAGCGCCAACGCCTTTCATCTGCTGTTCCTCAACCCGCCCTATCTGTCCGTCCTCAACGAGAGCGGCGGCAGGGCGCGGCATGAGAAGCGGTTCCTGATCGAGAGCCTGGGCGCGCTGGCCCTGGGCGGCCTGCTGGTGTACGTCATTCCGTACTATCGGCTCACCCCGGATATCTGCCGGGTGCTGGTGGACAACTTTGAGAATTTGGGCTTGTGGCGGTTTACCGACGCCGAGTTCACAAAGTTCAAGCAGGTGGCCATTCTGGGCACACGGAAACGGCGCGACACGGAGCCCCAGGATACCCGCTGGCTGGAATGGTTTGCCGCGCACCCCGACTCGATCCCCTGCCTGACCGAACTGCCCGAGGGGCGCTACCCCCTCCCGGCCAGGCCGTTGGAGGTAAAGACCTTCCGGGGAGAGAAGTTCAACGAGAAGGAGCTGGAGCGCCAGTTGAGCCGTTCAGACAGCTTCCAGCGGATGATGGCCCGCAGCGAGCTGGACAGCGGGGTGAAGCGACCGCCGCTGCCTCTGTCCATCAGCCAGATTGGGCTGATCGGGGGCTCCGGGATGATCAACGGCCTGATTGAATGCGACACGCCCCACATCATCAAGGGCCGGATCGTGAAGGTGACCCGTAAGGAGACCGAGGAACAGTTTGACCCCAAGGGCCGGCACACCGGCACCGAACTGCACGAAACCATTACCAACAAAATGATTTTGCCCGTGTAGGCTGTTCGTCTTTTCCGAAACAAAAGGTTATGCGGTCAAAGGGCAAGGCTGTGCGTTTGCCGTTTCTTAGTTATGTAACAATATGTATAATTATAGTCGGGCATTTTTGTGAAGCACCAAGATCAACGCCCAATGTCAAAATAGGCAGACGGCTTATTTCTGCGCATATCTGCGGCAGCGGCGGAGCAGAAGTTTGGGCTGCATTCTATGCGCAACAGGGGAGGAATCGGTATTGAACCGTATCGGAAAAACAAGGGGTAGGATGGTTCTGGGGAGAGCTGCCAGCATACTGCTGGGGTTCATCCTTGCATTGTCTTGTTTCCCGGTTCCCGTCCATGCCGCTGTCGAAACAGCTCCGTTGTCTGGCATTAGGGACGGCGACCTGGTCTATTTCGGCACGCCAGATGACGCAGCCCATTTTGACGGCGCATGGCGTGTGCTGGATTCTGAAAAAACAAACACTGGTGAGCCGGGGATGTTTCTTCTCAGTGAAAACCTGATTGGAAGCGATACTGGCGGCGGAGTCTTTTTCCGAAACGAGCGCGACCCGAAAAGCAACGACTATCAGGACAGCGATGCGCAGAAATGGTGCAGCCACTTTCTTGAAACGACTTTTTCGGAAGCAGAGAAGGCTGCAATACTCCATACGTATAAGTCTGACGCGGCTTTTGCCAAAGAGCATATATTCGAGACGCCATTTTCCGCGGCAGATAGTGGTGGCGGGATGCGGGCGGTGGTGAACTTCGACGCGGCCGAGCATATTTTGGACGGGGACAAGATATTCCTCCTATCAGCGGAGGAAGCCGACAGCATCAGATATGGCTTTGATGGCAATGCGGCCCGGGTCGCAGGCTTTGATGGTGTTGCGGCCAGCTGGTGGCTGCGCTCCCCACATGACCCCAGCTTCCCCATCGACGTGGGTATCGTATTTTTCAATGGCTGGCTCCTGGATTTTTTTGAAAACCAGGATAACGTGTTTGGCACCGGCCCTGTATATATGCGCCCTGCGCTTAATCTCGACCGAAGCAAAGTGGTCTTTGCCGAAGAAGTGGCAGAGGGCGAATGGGTCCTTGTGTTGGAAGGGGAATCCCCTGATGGAACTGCTGTGGAACGGTACCGGTTTGGTGCGCGTGGGGAAATCCAAGAGAACTGCGCCGCGTTTAGGCCGCTGTGGATCATAGGAGGCATTGCAGTATTATTCATCATCGTTATGATCGCAGTGATCGTTTTGATGATTCGAAAGATAGGTGCAAGGCGCATTAGGAGACGGAAGGAGAGCCCGTGACAGAACTGTTTCTGGCTGATTATGATAAGGGGGAATTTGAATGAAAAAGAACTGGTTCAAACGGGGCGCCGCGCTGCTTCTCTGCGCCGCCTCCATCTTCTCGCTGCTGGCCGGGTGCGACAACAGAGGGGATGTCACGCCCAGCCCTTCCGCCCCTGTGGAGGGGGAAACTACTGTACCGGATCGGGGTGCGCCCGACCGCTCCGATCTGCAGTATTTGGACAGCATCGAGGGCTACAAAAAGACGGACTGGACGGCCAGTTGGATCTGGACGGAGAGCTGCGCGGAGGATAGCTATGTAGCCTTCCGCAAGACCTTCACCCTGGATCAGGCGGCCCCCTCCGCCACCGCGTTCATCTCCGCCGTGGACAAGTACGTGCTGTGGGTCAACGGGGAGCTGGTGGTGCTGGACGGTTCACTGAAGCGGGGCCCCACCCCCTATGACAGCTACTATGACACGGTGGAGCTCACCAATCTGAAGCAGGGGGAGAACACCATCGCACTGCTGGTGGCTTTCAACGGCCGCTCCGGGGACGGTTCCATCGTCCCCGTCCTTCTGGACGAGGAGGGGGACGAGTACACCCAGGCGGGGCTGATCTTTGAAATGGATGCCGGGGGCGTGGCCGTCTGCTCGGATAGCTCCTGGAAGGCCGCCCGGCATAACGGTTACAAGAACCGAATCACCGCCGGGGCGGATTACCCAGGCTATACCCAGTCCTCCATGCTGGCGGAACGCAACGTCTACTTTGATGCACGGGACGACCTGGGTGAGTTTATGAGCGAGGGCTATGATGACAGCCAGTGGGAGAACGCCACGCCGATCTCCAAGGCCGGAGACTTGCCCTTTGGCGACCTCTACTCCGCCATGATCGCACCCGTCAAATTTGAAGAAATCACTGACTTTGCCAACTCCGCAGACTATGTGGGCAAGGCGCTGGCCCAAGATACAACCCTGGTGCTGGAACTGCCGGGCAATATCCAATTCACTCCCTATTTCGAGTTGGAGGCTCCAACGGGCAAAAAGCTGACCTTCTACACCGACACCTACACCGACAAGCAGGATATGCCCAACTTCAAGGACACCTATGTCACCGCCGAGGGGGCCCAGCGCTATGAAAATTATCCCTGGCGCAGCGGCTCCAAGCTCATCATCGAGGCGGAGGCCGGGGTAACCTTCACCCGGCTGGGCTACCGCGTCAGCGGCTTCAACGGCGAATGGGCAGGGGCGTTTAGCTCCTCCGACGCGGGGCTGGACCAGCTGTGGCAGGAATCCCTCAACACCCTGGCCATCTGTATGCGGGACACCTACATGGACTGCCCCGAGCGGGAGCGGGGCCCCTATATGGGGGACGCTTCCAATCAGATCGACGCGGCGCTGTACAGCTATGACCAGGCGGGGCTGGACATGACGAAAAAGGCCATCCTGGCCTGCGTGGCCTGGACGCGGACGGACGGGGCCATCCCCAGCCGCGCCCCCAGTGTGAAGCCCCAGGAGATCCCCAACCAGAGCCTGATCTTTATGACCAGCGTGTACCACTACTGGCTCCACTCCGGGGACCGGGAGACGGCGGCGGCCTATTGCACAGCTTTCCTCAACTACCTGAAGATGGTGGAGATGGAAAACGGCCTGCCGGTGTACCGGGACGGCTCCTGGACGTGGAACGACTGGGGGGACTGTATCGACACCCAGCTGCTCCAGGCGGGCATCTACTACTACGCCCTCAACGTCACCAAGTCCATGGCCGACGACCTGGGCATCACCGAGGGGACGGAGTTCCTCACCGAGCGGATGGACTCCATGAAGGAAAACTGGCGGGCCGCCTACTACACCGAGGAGGGCTTCAAGAGCCCGGACAGCAAGTATGTGGACGACCGCGCCAACGCCATGCTGGCCCTGTCCGGTTTGGCCGGGGAGGAGGACTACGCCCTCATCACCGATGTGGTCATGAGCACCTGCGAGGCCAGCCCCTTCATTGAGAAGTACGTGCTGGAGGCCCTGTGCGTCATGGGCCGGACCGACCTGGCCCTCCAGCGGATGCGGGACCGCTACGCCCCCATGCTCCAGGATGAATACGACACCCTGTGGGAGACCTTCGACGGGGAGACCGGCACCGTCAACCACGGCTGGACCGCCGCACCGCTGTACATCCTGTCCAAGTACGCCGCAGGCGTCCGCCCAACTGCGGCAGGGTTTGAAGAATACGAGATCGCGCCCTGCGCCGCTCTGGACAGCTTTGACTGCACCGTTTGGACACCCAAGGGGGAGATTGGCGTGAAGCTGAATACCACGGCGGAGGGGAAAATGTTCACCGTGAACGCCATCGACGCCGTGGGCACGGTTATCGTGCCGGAGGGTATCGGCACGGATATCACCGTCACCGGCGGGGACTGCCCCGTGGACGGCGGGCGGGTGACCATCACCCAGGCCGGGGAGTACGTCATCACCATTCAATAGGACGCACAAAAAGGCGGGACCGCTTATGCGGCCCCGCCTTTCATGCTATGCAGTCATATCACTGTTTTTTAAGGGGAAAACGAATGGTGAGAAAGAACATATTGTCGGCCACCCTGATGTCCATCGTGCCGCCGTGCTGCGCCGCGATATACTGGATGCTCTTTGTACCAAAGCCGTGGCGGGAGCTGTCCCCCTTGCTGGTGGCGGGCAGGCCGTGATCCAGCTTCAGACCGCCGCTAAAATAGTTGGACTCCTCAATGACCAACACGTCCCCTTCCTCCCGGCAGGAGAGGGAGATCACCCGCTCCTCCAGCGGGAGGGGCTTCACGGCCTCCACCGCGTTGTCGATGATGTTGCCAAACAGGGAATAGGTCTGCACCGGGGTGAGAAAGTCCAGCCTGCCGCCATCGGCCATGCAGGAAAAGGAGATGCCGCTTTTCTGGCAGGTCATGGCCTTTTCGCACAGCACCACGTCCAGCACCTCGTTGCCCGTTTTGATGTTGGCGTCGTAGAACTGGATGGCCTCCCGCAGGGAAGCCGCCTCCTCCCCGGTGAGCTTGCCCTCGATCTTGTCCAGGATGTGTTTGAGATCGTGGCACTTCATGTTGATGACGTCCATGTTGGCTTTAACGGACTCGAACTGCGCCCGATCCTGCCGCCAGAGCTGGTGGAGAATGCCGATCTGCTCCTCCTGCTCGCTCTGGGAGAAGATGCCCGCGCAGATGGTGAGGATGGTGAAGCTGAACCCCACATAGAGCACTTTGGTCACGATGTTGAGCATGGGGCTTTCCCCTTCATATACCCGGGAAACGCAGATCAGGATATTCACCAGCGTCACTGTGGCAATGGACAGGATAATGACATTGCGTGTGGTGCGCCGGTTGTGAACCAACCGGTTTTTTGGCGTGAACAGCGCGGCCAGCAACACAATGGACAGCAGATGGAAGCCAAAAAAGATGGCCCAGTCCAGATTCGATATCTCTGGATCGGAGTGGAGCAATGCCAGCGTCTCCCGGTCGTTGATCCCCCGCAGGTTTTGCAGCAGGGGATAGAGCTTATTGGTAAATTGATAGGCCGCTATGCCGGAGCAGAAGGCCAGCAGCATTTCTTGAATATCGTACTTCCAACAGAACACGAGGGCGGTAAAGTTCAGCACGGTGATGGCGGAGTAGCACAGCACCCGTACCAGGAGGGAACCCGTCTCCGTATACCAGATGGCCAAGAGATAGCAGACCACCATCCCCTCCAGCAGGGTGAGGGCGATTCGAACGAAGAAAAAATCCCGCCGTTCAAACCTGCGGGCAAACAGGGCAATGCAGATGTAACACTCCCAGTAGGTCAGCATCAGGTTGACGCTCTGCATGGTGTAGGATGTGGTAAAGGCCGCAATTAATTCATTCATAGCGTTGTGTCTCCATAAAACGGACAAAAGCGTCGGTAAATGCTTTCCGTTTTGGATGGCTGATCTGGAGCGGTTGTCCGCCCACGATCACATTCATACCGTCGATGCGGTCCACATGGGCCAGGTTGACCAGCAGGAAGCTGTTGCAGCGGACAAAGCCCTGCTCTATCAGGGCGGACTCGGCGCTTTTCATGGTCTGGTACTGGCGGTATTCCCCGCTGGTGGTGTGATAGACGCAGTGGTGTCCCTTGACCTCCACATAGCGGATATCACGGGGCGAGAGACGCACAAAGCTGGTGTCGGTGCGGATGAGCACGTCGGGGGGCATCACGTGCTCCAGCCTGGCCAGCACCTTGGTGAATTTCAGCGCGAACTCCGGATAGGCCACCGGCTTGACGATGAAATCGGAGGCGGCCACCTCATAGCCCTGGATGGCGTACTGGCGCATGGTGGTGACGAAAATGAGGATCACCTTTTCGTCCTTCTCCCGCAGAAGCTTGGCCGCGTCCATGCCGTTGAGCATGGGCATCATGATGTCCATATACACGATGTGGAACGGGGAGTATTTCTCCAAAAACGTGATAGGTTCATAGAAGATCGAGACGGAGACAGACAATTTGTGGTCGGAGGCGTAGGTTTTGATATGGTTTTCCAGCGCCGCGGCCTGCTCCCGGTTGTCCTCTACGATAGCAATGTTAATCATGTCCGCCCGCCTCCTTTCGCCTATTTAATATAGCAATTTTAACAAGGAAAGTCAAGGTTGGGCCGCCGGCATTTGTAAGGTTATGCGGCCAGAGACAAAGGTTACGCGGTTCCCATTGAAAACTTTGGGCACATCGAATAAATTGGGGGTGCGAAAAGGGGGAAGGCCCCCGACAAATATAAGAGGAGGATATCTCGATGAAAAAGCACATGAAACTGGCTACCCTGTTCCTGGCCGGGGCGATGGCCCTGTCTCTGGCCGCCTGCAGCGGCGGCGGTGGCGGCGGGAGCAGCGCCGGCGGCAAGATCACCGGCGTCTACCTCAGCCCCGCCAACCTGGGCTATCAGAATATGCGGCCCCAGTATAACTACTACCTCACCACCTTCACCCAGCAGGAGATCACCCTGATGGATAACAACACCTACTGCCTAGTGCTCTCCTCCTCCACTTTCTCCGCCCTGGAGCTGGCCGAGAGCACCAACGACGCCAAGGGCAACGAGCGGGAGAACTCCATCACCAAGTTCTACGGCACCTACACCTCCCAGGTGAACGATCTGGACGAGGATCTGCTGGACGTGACCCTGGCTGCCCCCACCCGCGTGGTGCGCAGCTTCGACCAGCTCTACTGGGTGGACACCGACAACTGGAGCGACGCCATGGGCAAGGCCGTGATCCCCGCCCAGACTGACCCCAACACAGGCGCCCCCATCGTGGATGAGAACGCCGAGCCCTGGACCGCCCAGCAGTTCCTGGAGAGCGTGGCGTTCCCCGAGACCTCCGTGCAGGTCAACGTCAAGACCAGCTCCTTCGACTATACTGCTGACTTCGCCGGCTAAATCCCCTTTCCCACAGACCAAAACCTGATTGGGAGGAACGCTTATGAAGAAAACATACATATGGCGGGGACTGTGCACCCTTCTGGTGCTGGTGTTCTCCCTGACCATGTTTGGCCAGAGCTTGGCCTTCACCCGGGAAGGGGACGTGAACCTGTTCCTGGGAACCCTTCCCCCCGCCGTCCAGGTCACTGGAGACACCAATTACTATCCCTCCAGCTATGCCTCCATGGACGAGATGCGCGCCGCCCTGAAGGATCATCTCATCGAGAGCCAGGAGGAGGGCAGCGTGCTGCTGCGTAATGAGAACGGGGCGCTGCCCCTGGCCCCCAACGCCAGCGTGACGCTGTTCGGCTTTGCCGCCGCCACCCCGGTGTATCACGGCGGATCCGGCGGCCCCCCCAACGAGGGCATCAACCTCTATGACGCCATGAAGGAGGAGGGCTTCCAGGTCAACGAGACGGTGTACAACGCCATCGTGGCCGCCAACGGGAGCCGCACCAAGACCGGCCTCATCGGCGAGATCCCCGCCAGCGCCTACGCCGGGACGGAGGGCTCCTACGCGTCCGGCTACAACGACGCCGCCATCTACGTCATGAGCCGCTTCGGCGGCGAGGAGGGCGACCTGAACCACGGCCTCCAGGGCGACTGGCAGGAGGGCCCCGCGGGCGTGCCCGAGCTATCCCTCCACCAGGAGGAGATCGACACCCTCAACATGATCCGGGACTCCGGCAAGTTCGGCAAGATCATCGTGGTGCTCAACTCCGGCTACGCCATGGATCTGGGTTGGCTGGCGGACTACGGTGTGGACGCCTGCCTGTGGATCGGCTACCCCGGCAACTACGGCATGACCGGCGTGGCCCGGGTGCTGGGCGGCCAGGCCGACCCCTCCGGCCGCAACGTCATCACCTACGCCGCCGACTCCCTCAGCTCCGCCGCCATGCAGAACGCCGGCGACTTCACCTTCGACAACCTCACCGGCCAGTATAAGAACAAGTACCTGGTGTACGCCGAGGGTATCTATGTGGGCTACAAGTACTATGAGACCCGCTACCAGGACCAGGTGCTGGGCGTCAACAACGCCAACGGCCCCAAAGGCGTGTACGCCAGCAAGGACGGTGCGTGGAACTATGCCGATGAGATGGTGTTCACCTTCGGCGCGGGCAAAAGCTACGCCGGCTTTACCCAGGAACTGCTGAGCGTGGACTGGGACAAGTCCGCCCACACCGTCACCGCCCAGGTGAAGGTGACCAACAACGGCGCGGCCAACTACTCCGGCAAGAGCAAGGACGTGGTGCAGCTCTACGTCCAGCTCCCCTACGAGGCGGGGCAGGCGGAAAAGAGCGCCATCCAGCTGGCAGATTTCGCCAAGACCTCCGCCCTGGCGGCGGGGGAGAGCGAGACCGTGACCCTGGAGTTCTCTGACTACATCTTCGCCACCTATGACAGCAATGCCGCCAACGGGGCGGACAGCTCCAAGACAGGCTGCTACGTGTTCGACCCCGGCGAGTACTTCTTTGCCATCGGCAGCGACGCCCACGACGCGCTGAACAACGTGCTGGCCGCCCGGGGCGTCACTGGGATGTTCGACGCCGAGGGCAATCCTGTGGAGGGCGATGCCGCCAAGGCCCACAAGGACGAGCTGGCCAGCCTGGACAACACGACCTACGCCGTCTCCCCCTATACCGGCGAGGTGGTGTCCAACCACTTCGAGGACCGGGATATCAACTACTTCATCCCCGGATCCGTGACCTACCTGACCCGTTCCGACTGGAACACCTTCCCCGACACGGTGGCAAGCCTCACCGCCACCCCGGAGATCCAGGACCTGATGGAGAACTTCCAGTACGAAAAGCCCTCCGACGCCCCGGACATCTCCACCTACCAGTACAAGCAGGACAACGGCATCTCCTTCATTGAGATGAAGGACACGGCCTTCGACGACCCCAAGTGGGAGGAGTTCATCGACCAGCTCACCCCCACCGAGCTGGCCCAGATCACCGGCGACAAAATGGGCATGGATATGATCGAAAGCATTGACCTCCCCGCCTATGCCGGCGGCGACGGCCCGGACGGGCACCAGGGCGGCGTGCTGTTCAACGCGGAGATGGTGGCCGCCTCTACCTTCAGCAAGGAGATGCTGGAGCAGCGCGGCCAGTTCTTCGCGGAGGAGAGCTACTGGATCGGCTTCCGCCAGATCTACTCCCCCGGCGGCAACATCCACCGCACCCCCTATTCCGGCCGTAACTTTGAGTACTACTCCGAGGACGCCAACCTGAGCTACATCTGCAGCGAGGTTCAGACCAAGGCTATGGCGGAGGGCGGCTGTGTGGGCACCTTTAAGCACTTCTGCGGCAACGACCAGGAGACCAACCGACACGGCGTAGCCACCTTCATGACCGAGCAGACCTACCGCGAGGGCCCCCTGCGGGGCTTCGAGGGCGGGCTCCAGGCCGGGCACAGCATGGCCACCATGACCGCCTACAACCGCATCGGCTGCGTGCCCACCGCCAGCGACTACGAGACCATGACCACCGTGCTGCGGGATGAGTGGGGCTTCACCGGCATCAACATGACCGACAGCTCCAAGGACTCCGCCAGCTACATGGGCACCGCCGACGCCATCCGGGCGGGCACCTGCCAGTTCAACAACGACCCCGGCCGCGTGCCCGAGGCGTCCAACCTGCTGGTGAAGGACAAGGACGGTTTCATCTGGGGCAAGCTCCGGGAGGTGGCCAAGTACTACCTGTATACCATGAGCCGCTCCAACCTGGTAAACGGTTTGAGCAAGACGGAGACCGTCCAGAACTACACCCCCTGGTGGAAGCCCGCCCTCACCGGGCTGAACGTCGCCATCGGCGTGCTGACCGCAGGCACCGCGGCGCTGTATGTCCTGTCCGAGATCAAGTCCAGGAAGGGGGGCAAATAAGATGAAGCGCTTGACGCAAGACGCGAAGCTGGGCTTCTGGCTGAGCGCGATTGCCGCCGTCGTCGCCCTGGTGGGCGCCGTGGCCTACGTTGTCATCTACATGGCTACCGCCGGCGAAACGGTGGACCGGGTATTCTCCTGGCTCACCCTGGGCCTGATGCTGGGCGGCGCAGTCGTCACCCTGGCGGGCGAGGTGCTCAAACTCCCCTTTACCCCCATCCTGGGCGGGGCCTGCTTCGCCGTGGGCTTTGCCAACCACCTGGTAGAGACCGCCTATCCCCTGGCCGACGTGCTCACCGGCGTACCATTTTTCGGTGGCAACCCCACCTTGGCCATTGCCTTTTCCGTGGTGTTCGGCGTGGCCGCCATCCTCAATGTGGCCGGCGCTTTCATGGCCCACCGCAAATAATTCTTTGGCTTCTCAGCCCTCCCCGGCTATGGCGGGGAGGGTGGGAACGATATAAAAAATTGGAGGAAAACGCTATGAAAATGAAGAAACTCTTGGCCGCCGTCCTGTCGGCGCTGATGCTGGTCTCCCTGCTGGCCGCCTGCGGCGGCAGCCCCAGCAGCAATTCCCAGGCCCCCTCCGAGGAGCCCTCTCAGCCCGCCGAGGGCGGCAGCAAAACCTACCAGTTCTGGGGCACCTATGAGGAGACCGGCGAGAACGCCTCCATGCTGAACGCCGCGTTCCTGCTGAACTTGAACGAGGACGGCACCGCTGTTGCGGACAAGTATATGTTCGCCAACTTCGACGCCTCCGACGCCGCCACCAACCCCACCTTCACCGCCAGCTATATGTCCGGCACCTGGAAGGAAGTTGAAAAGGACGGCGTGGCCTGCCTGCAGATCAAGCTGGCCTATGTGGACGAGGCGGGCAGCGAGTCCAATGCCCAGACCGCCTATGCCTATGACGTGGCCGGTGTGTACTCCTTCGACCTGACCTTCCCCGTGGTGCCCGGTATGTCCTACACCCGCGTGGCCCCCATGGAGGGCAAGGAGGGCCAGACCTATGCCGATGCCAACGCCTTCATCCAGGCCTATAAGCAGGAATTCACCGCCCCCGAGAGCGTGGGCACCTTCACCGATGCGGACAACAACGGCACCGCCTACCTCCAGGCCGACGGCACCCTGCTGGTCTACGCTGGCTACGACAAGTTCGCTGACGGCACTTGGACCCTGGCTGACGGGGCCATCGCCATCACCCTGGGCGGCGAGGCCGTGGACGTGACCATGGACGGCAGCAAGGCCACCTTCACCGCCGAGCGCAACCTGGGCGACGGCAACGCGGTCACTTATACCTTTGTCTGTGAGGACATCTCTGCCCTGTCCGCCCCCGCTGAGGGCGGCGACGAGTCCGGCGAGGAGGAGGGCATCGCCTCCTACGAGGCTGGCGGCCTGGTGCTGGTGCTGCTGGACGACACCAACATGAAGGTAAAGTACCCCGAGTACAGCATGGAGCGGGACGGCTTCACCTACGTGCTGGACGGCAATACCCTGACCGTCACCGCCCCCGGCGAGGATGTGCTGGGCGCCTTCGGCCAGATCTGGGGCGCTATGGGCGGCGAGACCTGGACCATCGACGGCAATACCGCCACCAAGGCCGGGTAAGCGGCGCATAGAAGCAAGCCGAAACCCAACGCAAAAAGGCTCCAGGCCAGCTCGCTCGCCTGGGGCCTTTTTTAGAAAAGGAGCGTTACTGATGAAGAAAAAAGGCAGCCCGCTGTGGACTATCCTCACGGTCATCACCGCCCTGCTGCTGGTGGTGTGCATCGTGGCCATCCCCGTCACCAACGCGTTTGCCACCGCCATCAACGTGGCCCTGGGTGCCAAGACCCAGGAAGTCATCCCCGACCCCGACGCCAAGATCTATTTCTGGAGCGACTATGAGAGCGAGGACGACCTTGTGGCCTTTGAAAAGCAGCTGTGCCACGACATCGAGGCAGAGGGCGCGGCCCTGCTGGTCAACCGGGACAACACCCTGCCCCTGGCCGCAGGCACCAAGTTCACCCCTTTCTCCCAGTCCAGCTTCAACCTGCTGTACGGCGGCACCGGCTCCGGCCAGGTGTCTGCTGACGACGCCATCTCTCTCAAGTCCGCCATCGACGGGGCCTTCGGCGACGGTTCCGTCAACCCCGAGCAGTGGAAGTACTACGCCGGGGCGGGTTATAAGCGGGTAAACGCCGACACCACCGGCGGCAACCAGGGCCAATACCGCATCAACGAGGTACCCTGGAGCGAGTATTCCGATGCCCTGAAGGGCACCTGGTCCCAGTACGGCGACGTGGCCCTGGTGGTGCTGGCCCGCTCCGGCGGCGAGGGCGCCGACCTGCCCAGCGGCCTGCCCGAGCTGGAGCCCTACATGACCGAAGGGGACTACCTCCAGCTGTGCCAGGAGGAGCTGGATATGCTCTCCAACCTCCAGCAGCTCAAGGAGCAGGGCACCTTCAAGAAGATCGTGGTGCTGCTTAACTCCTCCAATACCCTCCAGCTGGACTTCGTGGACGGCTACGGCATCGACGCGGTGCTGTGGATCGGCGACGTGGGCATGACCGGCATCACCGCCGTGGCCGATATCCTGGCGGGCACAGTGAACCCCTCGGGGCGCATCGTGGATACCTTCCTCAAGGATAACCATTCCTCTCCCGCCATGCAGAACTTCGGCGCGTACCCCTACACCAACGGCGCGGATTACGACGTGGCCACCGCCCAGAATAACACCGACCCCGGCATCGGCAAGTGCAACCGGGACTACGTGGTGTACCAGGAGGGCATCTACGTGGGCTACCGCTACTACGAGACCCGGTATGAGGACTATGTACTGGGCCAGGGCAACGCTGGGGAGTACAGCTATGACAGCGACGTGGCTTTCCCCTTCGGCTACGGCCTGAGCTACACCACCTTCGAGTACTCCAACTTCTCCGTCCAGGAGCAGGATGACACCTTCCAGGTGGAAGTGGACGTGAAGAACACCGGCGCGGTGGACGGCAAGCACACCGTGCAGATCTACTTCCAGTCCCCCTACACCCAGTATGACATCGACAACCAGGTGGAAAAGGCTGCGGTGGAGCTGTGCGGCTTCGACAAGAAGTTCATCGCCGCCGGGGACACCGAGCACTTCACCATCGCCGTGGAGAAAGAGGATCTGACCTCCTACGACCACATGAACGCCAAAACCTACATCCTGGAGGACGGCGACTACTACTTCACCGTGGGCAAGGACGCCCATGACGCTGTCAACAACATCCTGGCCGCCAAAGGTGCGGATCAAAGCCGCATGACCGCCGCCGGCAATGCCGGGCTGGCGTTCAAGTGGAACAACCCCACCTTCGACAAGACCACCTACGCTGTGTCCTCCGTCACCGGCAAGCCCATCACCAACCTGTTTGAGGACGCCGATCTGAACAAGTACGAGGGCGACGATGGCCAGGATATCACCTACCTGAGCCGGAGCGACTGGACGGGCACCTGGCCCTCCACCGTCTCGCTGAAGATCACCGATCAGATGTGGAAGGACGGCCTGTCCCACAACGAGACGGATCGAAAAGCCATGGTGGAAACCGCCAAGAGCCGCTATTGGTCTGATGCCGCGATGCCCAAGATGGGGGTGTCCGGCACGCTCAACGCCAGTATGTTCGCCGAGACCGAGGCGGACGATCCCTCCTGGAACGACCTGGTCAGCCAGATCCCCTACAGCGAGATGACCAACCTGATCTACAACGGCTTCCACCTCACCCAGCCGGTGCCCTCCATCAGCCTGCCCGGCACCAACGATGAGAACGGCCCCCAGGGCTTTACCAAGAGCCTGATGGGCGGTTCCTCCGCCATGGCCTACACCTCCGAGGACGTGATGGCCGCCACCTTTAACCTGGAGCTCATCGAGAACATGGGCAAGTGCATCGGCGAGGACTTCCTCCACGCCACCGACGACTCCGGCACCGTGTTCTCCGGCATCTACGGCCCCGGGGCCAACATCCACCGCACCCCATACTGCGGACGAAACTTTGAATACTACTCCGAGGACGGCTGGCTGTCCGGCCGTGTGGCCGCTGTGGAAGTAGCCGGCATCCAGGATCGGGGCGTATACGTGTTCACCAAGCACTTTGCCCTCAATGACCAGGAGGAGGGGCGGTACGGCATCTCCACCTGGTCCAACGAGCAGGCCATCCGCGAGCTGTACCTGGAGGGCTTTGAGGGCAGCGTGGCCCGGGGCGGCGGCATGGGCGTGATGAGCTCCTTCAACCGCCTGGGCGTCACCTGGAGCGGGGCCCACCACGGTCTGATGACCGGCATTCTCCGGGACGAATGGGGCATGAAGGGCGCGGCCATCACCGACTGCTCCGTCATGGCGGCATACATGGACTACCGCCTGGGTGTGCTGGCCGGGCAGGATCTGTGGGACGGCTACAGCATGGGCATGGAGACCCTGGACGGCTTGGACAACGACCCGGCCATCGTCTCCGCCGTGCAGACCGCTGTCAAGCACATCGCCTACTCCATCACCCACAGCCACGCCATGAACGTGGGCAACGCCACCGTGCGCACCATCACCCCCTTGTGGCAGATGGCCATCTACGCCGCCACCGGCGTGATGGCGGTGCTCACCGCGGGCAGCGCGTTTATGCTGATCCGCAGCAAAAAGAAAGCGAAGAACGGCTGATCTACCGCAATCCGGCGGGCCGAGGGCTGAGACCTGTGCCCGCGGCCCGCACATTTCTTTCATTCAGGAGGACAGCTATGAAAAAGAGGAACTTTTGGAAGATCCCCATGGCGGTTTTCGCCGTGTTCACGGTGATTTGCGTGGCCGCGATCCCCATCACCAACTATTTCGCGCCCATGATCAACGTGGCGCTGAACGCCGAGACCCAGCGCATCATCCCCGACCCGGACGCACAGATCTTCTACTGGACCCGTTACGACTCCGAGGAGGAACTGGTGGCCAACGACTGGAACGTGTGCCGCCAGGTGATGGCGGAGGGGGCCTCGGTGCTGCTCAACCGGGACAATACCCTCCCCCTGGCCGCTGACACCAGGTTCTCCTGCTTCTCCCAGTCCTCTGTGGACCCGGTGAAGGTGGGAACCGGCTCTGCCTTTGTCTCCACCGGTGAGGGCGCCAGCCTGTACTCCGCGCTGGAGGACAGCTTCCAGCCGGGGTGTGTAAACACCGATCTGTGGAAGTTCTATGTCACCAGCGGCTATAAGCGGGAAAACGCGGCCCTGTCCGGCGGCGACCCCTCCCAATACCGCATCAACGAGGTGCCCTGGGAGAAGTACACCGACGCGCTGAAATCCACCTTTGCCGACTATGGCGACGCCGCCCTGGTCACCCTGTCCCGCTCCTCCGGCGAGGGCGCCGACCTGCCCAGCGGGCTGGAGGCGCTGGAGCCCTACATGACCGGCGGCGACTATCTCCGGCTGTGCAAGGAGGAGATGGAGCTGCTCCAAAACCTGAAAGATTTGAAGGATCAGGGTGTGTTCAAAAAGATCATCGTCCTGCTCAACTCCTCCAGCACCCTTCAGCTGGACTTCATCGACGAGTATGACATCGACGCCGTGGTGTGGACGGGCAACCTGGGAATCAATGGCCTGCCCGCCGTGACCGACATCCTGGCGGGCAAGGTGAACCCCTCCGGGCGCATTGTGGACACCTTCCTGAAGGACAACCACTCCTCCCCCGCCATGGTGAACTACGACGCGTTCCCCTATACCAACGCCGCCCAGCTTGATTTGGCCTTTGCCCAGAACAACACCGCCCCCGGCATTGAAAAGTGCAATATGAACTATGTGGTGTACCAGGAGGGCATCTACGTGGGCTACCGCTACTACGAGACCCGGTATGAGGACTACGTGCTGAACCAGGGCAGCGCCGGGGAGTACGACTACAGCGCTGACGTGGCCTTCCCCTTTGGCTCCGGCCTGAGCTATACCACCTTTGAGTATTCCAACTTTACCGTGGAGGACCAGGGCGAAGCTTTCCAGGTGGGGGTGGATGTGGCCAACACCGGCAGTATGGACGGCAAGCACACCGTGCAGATTTACTTCCAGTCCCCCTATACCGACTATGACCGGGAGAACGGGATCGAGAAGGCCGCCGTGGAGCTGTGCGGCTTTGACAAGAAGGAGATCAAGGCCGGCGAGACCGAGCACTTTGACATCCGCGTCCTGAAAGAGGATCTGACCAGCTATGATGCCAACGCCGCCAAGACCTACATCCTGGACGCCGGGGACTACTACTTCACCGTGGGTACTGACGCGCACAACGCCGTCAACAACATCCTGATGGCCAAGGGGGCGGACGTCTCCCGCATGATCGGTACCGGCGACGCGGCCCTCACGGCCAAATGGAACAACCCCGCCCTGGATACCACCACCTATGCGGTCTCCTCCGCCACAGGGAAGCCCATCACCAACCTGTTCGACAACGCCGATCTGAACAAGTACGAGGGCGCGGAGGACCAGCGGGTGGTTTACCTCACCCGCAGCGACTGGGCCGGAACCTTCCCCCAGGCCGCTGTGAGCCTGCGGGCCACAGATGCCATGTGGGACGACGGCCTGACCCATGAGGATGCCGGCAGGGACGCCCTGGTGGAGCGGTACAAGCAGCTCTACTGGTCCGGTGTGAGCCAGGCTCCCGCCGCCGGGACGGGCGGCTCCCTCAACGCCATCGACTTTGTGGAAAAGGGCTATGACGATCCCGCCTGGGATGAGCTGATCGGCCAGCTCTCCTACGAAGATATGCTGAACCTGATCTATAACGGCTCCTATCAGACCCAGGTGCTCCCGGCCATCAACCTGCCCGCCACCCAGGAATTTGACGGCCCCACCGGCTTCACCAAGAGCATCGTGGGCGGGGCCAACGGCATGGCCTTTACCTCCGAGGATGTGATGGCGGCCACCTATAACCGGGAGCTGATCCAGGAGGTGGGCAAGTGCATGGGCGAGGATATGCTCCACGCCCAGTCCGGGGACAACGCAGCCGCCGTAGCCGGTATTTATGCCCCCGGCGTGAATATACACCGAAGCCCCTATCTGGGCCGGCACAATGAGTATTACTCCGAGGACGGCTGGCTGTCCGGCGAAATCGCGGCCGCCCAGGTCCAGGGCCTCCATGACCGGGGAATGCTGGCCTTTGTGAAGCACTTTGCCCTCAACGACCAGGAGCAGGGCCGGTATGGGATCTCCGTGTGGGCCAACGAGCAGTCCATCCGGGAGCTGTACCTGGAGAGCTTTGAGGGCGCGGTCCGGGGCGGCGCTTCCAACGTCATGAGCTCCTTCAACCGCATCGGCGTGGTGTGGTCCGGTTCCCACCATGGTCTCATGACCGGCGTGCTCCGGGACGAATGGGGCATGGAGGGCTCCGCCATCACCGACATGGCCATCAACGCCAAGTGGATGGACTACCGGCTGGGTGTGCTGGCCGGGCAGGACTACTGGTGCGGCCAGAAGGGCGGCATGGGCACCCTGGACGGAACCGGCAATGATCCGGCCATTGCCGCGGCAGTCCACAACGCGGCCAAGAACGTGGTGTTCAGCATCACCCGGACCAACGCCATGAACATGGGCAACGCTACCGTTGTCAGTGTGACTCCCTTGTGGCGGATTGCGCTGTACGCCGCCACCGGCGTGTGCGCCCTGCTCACCGCAGGCAGCGCGTTCATGGCGGTGCGCAGTAAAAAAGCGGCGAAAAGCGGCTGATCTGCAATAATTCAGCGGGCCGCAGTTCCACGAACTGTGGCTGCGGCCCGAAAACATCTCAGGAGGCGCGTCATGAGGAAAAAATACCAGAAATGGCTGGGACTGGCCGCGGTGTTTGCCCTGCTGCTGTCTGCCGCTTTGAGCCTTACCAGCTCCGCGTTTTATTACAGTGGATATGTAAACAGCTTTTTGGGCATCACCGGCGAAACCATTGAGGTGAGCGGGGAAACCAATTACTATCCCTCCGCCTATGGGCCGTTGAATGCGGAAAACACCGACCGGCTTATTGCGGATGAACGGGATCATAAGGGCATCAACATTACCGATTCCTCCAAGGATGCCTCTGATTATGTGCTCACTGCCGAGTGTATCACCAGCGGTACCGATCTGTTCCTCTCCGACACCGGGCGCACCAGCGAGCTGACCAATCTGGCGATCAAAGACCGGGACGGCAACATCTGCGCGGTATTGGTGTGGTTTCCTGCTTTGCCGGATCAAATGGGCAGGACATGAAATAAGGGAGTGACCGAAATGGGCCAAAAAATCTTTATGATCTCGGTGGCGCTTGGGCTTCTCCTTGTCCTGAGCGCCTGTGCGGACAGACCCCCTGACCGTCAAGGGGATTCTGCCAGCGATTCGCCGGGCGAAGTTTCTTCAGAACCCTCCGCTGTGTGGAAGCTCTCCATCGCGCAGCTGCCGGAGAAGCTGGAGTATGAGGAGGGCGAGACCTTTGATCCGGCCGGGGTTGTCATCAACGCCAAGTTGAAAGACGGCTCAATGCTGGAAAACGTGGCCTATGAGGGGATCATCGTAGACCAACCGCTGACGCGGACGTCCCTGTTTGCTAAATTTGTCTATGGAGGGGAAACCGTGGAGCAGAACATCAAGGTCACGCTGAAGGGAAACCGGGAGGAATACTCTGTCGCTGGCACACCGGAGACCGCCGGCAGCCCCCTGGCGGGAAAGGTCATCTTCTGGCTGGGCTCCTCTGTCACAGAAGGGGCCAGCTCCGGTCAGGAATCTATGGCCGACTTCCTGGCCAAAAAGCATGGAGCCCAGTGTATCAAGGAGGCCGTGTCCGGCACCACGCTGGCGGATCGGGCCAACAGCAGCTACGTAAGCCGTCTGGATCAGTATCTGGCCTCTGATGAAAGGGCAGGCCATGTGGACGCATTCATCTGCCAGCTGTCCACAAACGATAAGGGTTTCCCTGATGGTTTTGGCGCTATGACGCCGGCGGATGTGCGTGATGCCGCCGCCTTTGACACCGCCACCACCTTTGGGGCAATGGAGTACATCATCGCCACGGCCAAAGGCACATGGGACTGCCCCGTGTATTTCTACACCAACCCGCCCATGGATGACGAAAACTATGAAACGATGGTGCAGGCGCTGGAGGAGCTCGCGGAAAAATGGGGCGTGACCATCATTGACCTGTATCGTGACCAGGCGTTCAACGACATCAGCGAGGAAGAACGGGCGCTCTATATGGCGGACGACATCCATCCGACAAAGGCCGGCTATCGGGAGTGGTGGCTGCCAAAATTTGAAGAAGCGCTGTCGGGGCTTTAAAAATGTAAAAGGGAGGGAAACATCCATGCCGATCAAAGCAGTCCAGCAGTTCATGCTGGGCACGGTGCTGAATAACGAGGCCCAGGCCCGGGACACGCTGCAAAAAATGAAGGATGCCGGGTACGATGGGATCGAGCTGTGCAGCTTTATGATCCACCCCAGCGGCCTTTTAGTCCGCCTCATCACCAAAGCAGCCGGTATGCCTGTGGGCGGAGGCGGCAGGCTGGACTGGCCCCGGCTGGTAAAGGAATCCGGGCTCCAGGTAATCAGCCTGCACACGGATCTTGACAGCGTAGAACGCGACAGTCCGGCCATCGCCGCCGAGGTCAAGGCACTGGGGGCGAAGTATGCGGTGATCACAGGGATGTACCGCTTCCCCTACGGCGACGAAAGGGCGGTCAGAGAGCTTGCCGCCCGCCTGAACCGGGCCGGGGAAGCCCTGGCCCGGGAGGGTGTCAGCCTGCTGTATCACAACCACAACTGCGAATTGCAGTGGGTAAACCGGGAGCAGCGGGCCTACGACCTCCTGCTGTCCGAGACCGACCCGGCGGCGGTGGGCTTTGAGTTCGACAGTTACTGGTTTACGGAGGGGGGCGCCAACGCCCTGTCCTGGATGGAGCGGCTGGATGAGCGCATGAAGCTGTGGCACATCAACGACCGCGGGACGCGGTTGTCCGGGCCGGCCATGACCCCCATCCTGAAAAGCGACAGCATGGAGCTGGGCTATGGAAATATGGATTTGCTGCCCCTGGTAGAGCAGGCCAAGTCTGTGCCTGTGGAGGCTGTGATTCTGGAGAGCCACCGCAACTGGGTGGACAAATCGCCGGTCAAAAGCTTTCAGCGCAGCGCTGGCTTTTTGGAGAAATACATTTGAGTAGGTGAGGCAAATGAAACTGCGAACACGGATCAATATCAATGAAGGCTGGAGCTTCACCGGGCCAAGCGGCGGGACACAGCGTGTGAATCTGCCCCATACCTGGAACAGCATCGATGGCCAGGATGGCGGGAACGACTATTGGCGAGGAACGTGCATCTATTGCAGAACCTTTTCCAAGCCGGAGTTCACCGCGGAGCAGCGGGTATACCTGGAATTCCAGGGGGTAAACGCGTCGGCCAAGGTAGAACTGAACGGGACGTTTGTTGGGATACACAACGGCGGTTATTCTACCTTTCGATGGGATGTCACAGAATTCATCTCAGACAGCAATGTCCTGATGGTCCACGTGGATAACGGCATCAACGATCGGGTGTACCCCCAGAAAGCGGATTTCACCTTCTACGGCGGCATTTACCGGGATGCCTCGTTAATTGTGGTCAACAAATGTCACTTCGACTTGGATTACCTGGGTGGGCTGGGCATCATGGTCACGGCCAAGCCCGTCGAAAACTACAGCAAGGGCGAGGTGCAGGTAAAAACCTGGAGGAACTGCGAAGACGGCCAGGTGCATATCTCCATTCTGGATGGGGCGGGGAAAGAGGCCGCTGCTATTGATGCGGACAGCGGCAAGCTGGATTTGCCTGATGTACATCTATGGGATGGGATAAGGGATCCTTATCTTTACACTGTAGTGGCAACCCTCACCATAGGGGATAAAACGGTAGATCAGATCAGCGCCCGTTTTGGTGTGCGGGACTTTCGGGTAGATCCCAGAGAGGGGTTCTTTCTCAACGGGCGCAGCTATCCCCTGCGGGGCGTCAGCCGCCACCAGGACTGGAAGGGGATCGGCAACGCCATCACAAAGCAGCACCATGACGCCGACATGGAGCTGATCCGGGAGATGGGGGCCAACACCATCCGCCTGGCACACTACCAGCACGATCAGTATTTCTACGACCTCTGCGACCAGTACGGCATGGTGGTGTGGGCGGAGATCCCCTATATCTCCGAGCATATGCCCAATGGCCGGGCCAACAGCATCTCCCAGGCCAAGGAGCTGGTGATCCAGAACTACAACCACCCGTCTATCGTCGTCTGGGGGGTGTCCAACGAGATCACCATTTCCACCAAGGACAAGGCGGATATGCTGGATAACCACCGGGTGCTCAACGACCTGTACCACCAGCTGGATCCCACCCGGCTCACCACCCTGGCCTGCTACGCCATGTGCGGGCCGTTCAACAAGACCGCCCACATCACCGATGTGGTGAGCTGGAACCTGTACCTGGGGTGGTATGTACCGGGGCTGTTCCTCAACGACCTGTGGATCGACTTCTTCCACAAATGCTACCCGGACAGGCCGCTGGGCTACTCCGAGTACGGCTGTGAGGCAATGCCCAACCTGCATTCCTCCAAGCCCCGCCGGGGCGACCATACTGAGGAATACCAGTGCGTCTACCACGAGTATATGCTGCGCTGCTTTGAGCACCGTCCCTTCCTCTGGGCAACCCACGTCTGGAATATGTTCGACTTTGCCGCCGACGCCCGAGACCAGGGAGGCGAGCCGGGGATGAACCACAAGGGCCTGGTGACCTTTGACCGCAAGACGAAAAAAGATAGCTTCTACCTCTACAAAGCCTGGTGGAGCGATGAACCCTTCGTCCACATCTGCGGTAGCCGGTATGTAGACCGGCCCGAGGCGGTCACCAAGGTCAAAGTGTATTCCAATCAGAGCAAAGTGGCGCTGTACGTCAACGGCAAGCTGGTGGAGGAAAAGACCGGGAAAAGGGTGTTTGAATTTAAAGTCCCCCTGGAGGGCAACGCGGAGCTGAAGGCCGTGGCCGGCAACTGCACCGACCAGTGCGCCATCCGCCGGGTCAGCGCACCCAACCCGGCCTATCGGCTCCACGGGAAAAGTTCCAACAGCGCCAACTGGGTGTAAGAAAGAGGAGGAGAAAACGCAATGAGCCAAGAGCCCAATACTACGCTGAACCGTGCAAAGCCGTATCAGTTAATGCTGTTCCCACTGAACAACGGCGCAACCAACGTCTATTTTGTCCTGATCCTGTCCTATGTGGCCCAGTTCGGCTCCAGCATTTTGAAGCTGGGTATGTTCGCCTCCATCATGGTCACCGTGATGCGGGTGTGCGACGCCGTCACCGACCCCATCATCGGCGCCATGATGGACCGCACCAGCACCAAAATCGGCAAATTCCGCCCCTTTATGATCCTGGGCAGCGCCGTCATGGCGGTGAGCGTCATCGCGCTGTATGTGCTGCTGCCGTTCATCCCTGAGAGCATGATGCCCCTGCGTTACGTGGCCTTTGTGGCGGTGTACTTCGTCTGGGTCATCGGCTACACCTTCCAGACCTCCTGCACCCGGGCGGGCCAGA
>CAJTYK010000011.1 GCA_910584285.1 uncultured Oscillospiraceae bacterium | reverse complement strand
CGTCCAGGGTGTCGATGTTGCGGTTGGCCATATAGCAGGCCACGGTGCCGCCGCCGCCCTTGTCCGCCGCGCCCAGCTCCGCCATCTGCCACAGCACGCCCTTGTCGTCCAGCAGGCGGCGGATATAGGCCACCGCCTCCGCCCCGGCGTCGGAGGCGCCGCCCTTGCCCCGGGAGCCGGTGTACTTGCACAGGCCCACGCCGTAGTTCACCCGGGCGGAGTTGTTTTTCTCGTACACCTCGGCGAAATTGGGGTCATAGGCCGCCGTCACGTCAGTGGACAGGCAGAAGGACTTCTCCAGGCACACCCGCAGGGGCACCTTCTGGCTGGCGCACAGGTCGCCGATGAAGGTCTCAAAGAAGGCGGACTGCATCCCGGACACGCCCTCGGAGCCGATCTCCTCCTTGTCCGCCAGCACGCACACGGCGGTGCGCACCGGCACGCCCTCCAGATCCAGCAGGGCCTTCAGCCCCGCGTAGCCGCACACCCGGTCGTCCTGGCCGTAGGCCCCAATGAGGGTGCGGTCAAAGCCGATATCCACGGCGTTGAAGGCGGGGACGGCCTCGATCTCGGCGGAGATGAAGTCCGGCTCCCGGATGCCGTAGTGGTCGTACAGCAGCTTCATCACCGCCAGCTTCACCCGATCCTTGCCGTCGTCGTCCTTCAGGGGGCGGCTGCCCACCAGGATGTTCAGCGACTCGGCGGGGATGGCCTCCCCCAGGGGCTTCTTGGACTGCTCCGCCCCCAGGTGGGGCAGCAGGTCGTCGATGGTGAACAGGGGGTCGCCGGGGTGGGAGCCCACGGACACGTGGACGATGGATCCGTCCTTCATGGCCACCACCCCCCGCAGCTCCAGGGGGATGGTCACCCACTGGTATTTGCGGATGCCGCCGTAGTAGTGGGTCTTCAGGAAGGCCAGCTCGCTGTCCTCATACAGGGGGGTGGGCTTTAGGTCCAGCCGGGGACTGTCAATGTGGGAGGCGCTGATGGACACGCCCTGATCCAGCGGCGCGGAGCCCATCACGGCCAGGTTGATTGCCCGGCCCCGGTTCACCCGGTAGACCTTCTTCCCGGGCTGGAGCTCCATGCCCCGCTCGAAGGGGACGAAGCCCGCGGCCTCGGCCAGCTCCACGGCGTAGTCCACGCAGTCCCGCTCGGTCTTGCCCTTGTCCAGGAAGGTCTTGTAGCCCTCGCAGTAGTCAAGGGCCGCCTGCTCGGTGGCCTCGTCCACCACGTCCCAGCCGTTTTTCTTCTGGTTCAGCAGCGCCTCCCGCAGCTGCTGTCCGGTTGTCTTTTCCTTTTCTTCCATGTTATGAATCCTCCTTGCAAAGAATTGACTGAAATAGTGCCCGGGCCCTGGCCTCCAGCGCCGCCCTGTCCCCGTCGTTTCGCAGGGTGTAGGTGCAGTGCTCCTCGAACCAGGAGCTGGGCTTCTGGGCCGCAATCCGCGCCCGGGCATAGTCCTCGGAAATACCTTCCCGGGCCATGATCCGGCCCACCCGCAGATCCTCGGGGGCGGTGACCGCCACGGTGGTATCGCACAGCGCCCCCGCCCCGCTCTCCAGCAGGGCGATGGCGTCCAGGGCGATGGCGGGGCGGCCCTTCCCCTCTGCCTGGGCGATGAGGTGGTGCAGCTGGGCCACGATGTGCCGGTGGGTGATGGCGTTCAGATCCGCCAGCGCGTCCGGATCCCCAAATACAATAGCACCAAGCTCCTTCCGGCGCAAGTCCCCAGTCGGATCAAAAATGGATGCCCCGAACCGGGCCCCCAGCTCCTCCCGCAGAGGGGCGCTGGAGCGCAGCAGCTCATGGTACACCGCGTCGCAGTCCGCCACCGCCCCGCCCATGTCCCGGAGGACGTTGAGCACCGTGGTCTTGCCCGCCCCGGTGGGGCCGGTGATGCCGATCACCACCATGGGCCTACGCCCGCCCCAGCCAGGTCAGGGCCGCCGCCTCGTCGGGCTGGAAGCAGATGTGGCGGCCCTCGTTGCTCTCCCGGATGAAGTCCCGGAGGGGTTTGCTGGTGTAGCCAGAGAAATCCCCCACGATGGCCAGCTTCATCTGGTAGTTGACGAATTTTTGCAGCACCTCTCCCGCCAGCCCGGTGGACAGGCGGAAGAAGGGCTCGTCGAGCTGCTCCTTGTGGAGCACCATGGCGGAGCAGCCCGTCTCATAGCGCACCGTGGCCAGCAGATCCATGGCGGAGGGGCCGTCGGTGATGAGCACTCCCGGCTCCCGCACGATAGCAATTTGATTTTTTACCTCTATGTTCATTTTGTTCTATTGGAATCCTTTCAAGTATTGTCAAGTTTTTCCGGGCCCAGCACGGCCTCGAGCTCCGCCCGGGCCAGCCCGCCCTGCCGCAGGATCCGGTAGGGCGTCACGGTGAGATCCAGAATGGTGGACTCTACCCCCACCGCGCAGGGCCCGCCGTCCAGCACGGCGTGGATTTTCCCGCCCAGCTGGGCCAGCACGCCGTCCGCCGACTTGGGGCTGGGCTGTCCCGACAGGTTGGCGGAGGGACAGGCCAGCGGCCTGCCCAGCGCCCGGATGACGGCCAAGGTAGCCGGGTGATCGGGGCAGCGCACCCCCTGGGTATCCCCCCCGGCGGGGACGATGGGGGGCAAGGCCCCGTTCCCCCGCAAAATCATGGTCAGCGGCCCGGGCCAGAAGGCCTCCGCCAGCCGGTATGCGTCCGCCGGGATATCCCGGCACACCGTCTCCACCATGGCCATGCCGTCCACCAGCACGTTCAGCGGCTTGGTCTCGGGACGGCCCTTGGCGTCGTAGTTGGCCTGGACGGCTTTCTCCTGGGTGGCGTCGGCGGCGAGGCCGTACACCGTCTCGGTGGGGAGGGCCACCAGCCTGCCCGCCCGCAGCAGGGTGGCGGCAAGGGCCGCCTGTCCGGCGTCCAGCCGCGCCGTCCCCGCGACGATGGCGGTCAGCTGATCCGGGGTGTGGACGATCCAGTCCGCCCCGGCCCCCTCCAGCTCCCGCCGGTCCCGGAAGCCCCACAGCACCCCCGCCACCGTCAGGCCCCCATTCTTTCCGGTGAGCACATCCACGTTGCTGTCCCCCACAAAGAGGGTGGTTTCGGGCTTCGCCCCCAGCCGCTCCATGAGGGTGCGCAGCAGGGTGGGATCCGGCTTCACCGGCGCGTCGGGCAGGGCCCCCTGCACCGCGTCAAGCATTTCCGGGAAATAGTGCTCCACCACCGGCCCCGCCAGGGCGTGGGCCTTGTTGGATAGCACCGCCATGTGAATCCCCTGGGCTTTCAGCGTCGCCAAAAGCTCGGGCACACCGGGGTAGGGGGCGGTCTTGTCCTCCTTGTGGGCGTCATAGTACGCGGAGAACTCCGCCAGTGCCCCGGCCAGCGTCTCCCCGTCCGTCCCGGCGGGGGCGAAGCGCTTCACCAGCCTGGGAATACCGTTGCCCACCATATGCTTGAACTCGTCCACCGTGTGGGTGGGCCAGCCACGGGCGGCGCACACGTGGTTGCCCGCGTCCGCCAGATCGTCGATGGTGTTCAGAAGGGTGCCGTCCAAGTCGAAGATAACATGAGTATACATAATCTTAAAATGCTCTTTTCATTTCACAATGTGTCCCGTTGCCGACGCAATACGGCACGATCTTCAGATACGTTGGTAACGGCTTCAAGCTCGCGGGTCTAAGACCCTTTTGCTTACTTTTTCTCTCGAGAAAAAGTAAGTTGTTCCGCTTGCCGTGCGGTGGTCAGGGCATCAATGATCTCGTCCAGATCGCCGTCCATCACCGCGTCCAGCTTGTACAGCGTCAGTCCCACCCGGTGGTCGGTGAGCCGCCCCTGGGGGAAGTTGTAGGTGCGGATGCGCTCGTTGCGCATCCCGCTGCCCACCTGGCTGCGGCGGTTCTCGCCGTACTCCGACTCGATGCGCTCCTGCTCCCGGTCGTAGAGGATGGAGGCCAGCAGCCGCATGGCCTTCTCCCGATTCTGGAACTGGGAACGCTCCTGCTGGCACTCCACCACCGTCCCCGTGGGCCTGTGGATGAGCCGCACGGCGGAGGAGGTCTTGTTGATGTGCTGGCCCCCCGCCCCGGAGGAGCGGAACACCTGCATCTCCACGTCGGCGGGGTTCAGCTCCACGTCCACCGTCTCCATCTCGGGGAGCACCGCCACCGTCACGGTGGAGGTGTGGACGCGTCCGCCGGATTCCGTCTCGGGCACCCGCTGCACCCGGTGGACGCCGCTCTCAAACTTGAGCCGGGACCAGGCCCCGTCCCCCTCGATGGTGAACGAGATCTCCTTCACGCCCCCCAGCTCCGTCTCGCTGGCAGAGTTGATCTCCACCCGCCAGCCCCGCTTTTCCGCGTACATGGTGTACATCCGGGTGAGGGAGTGGGCAAACAAGGCGGACTCCTCGCCCCCCACCCCCGCCCGGATCTCCAGGATCACGTTTTTGCCGTCGTTGGGGTCTTTGGGAAGGAGAAGGATTTTGATCTCATGCTCCAGCCGCTCCATGTCCTCTTTTGCTTGGGCGATCTCCTGCTGGGCCAGCTCCTTCATCTCCGGGTCGCTCAAAAGGGCCTCTGCGTCCGCCAGATCGCCCTGGGCGCGGCACAGCGCCCGGTAGGCCGTCACCAGCGGCTCCAGCTCCTTCTGCTCCCGGTTGAGCCGGGACACCAGCTCAGGGTCGCTGTAGGTCTCGTTGGCGGCCAGCCGGGCCTCCAGCTCCTGATAACGTAATTCTATGTTTTTCAGGTTATCTGTCATGGCTCCACCTAATTTCGTTTATCGGTCAAACAGGAACGATTTCACCAGCGCCAGCGGCTCCCGGAAAAACATCTGCACCCGGGAGGGCGCGTGGCTCACCGGGGCGGCCAGGGTAGAAATATACTGATTGCTGTACACCTCATCCCGCAAAATGCCGGTTCGCACCCGATCCCACAGCAGCTCGATCCGGGCCAGATGGAACCCGCTGGACACCAGCAGCACATCATCGGTCAGTTCCCACCCCTCCCGCTCCATGAGGGCGAAGGTGTTGTTGATATTCTGCCAGGTGTTCCGGGACTTGTCCTCCATGAAGATCTGCGCCCCGTCCACCCCGCGGGCGGTGAGGTAGTCGTACATCCCCTGGGCTTCGGAGATGTGCTCGTCGTCCCCCTTGCCGCCAGTAACCACGATTTTCATATCCGGGTGATCCTCCAGATAGTCCAGCGCCGTGTCCAGCCGATCCCGGAGCAAAATGGATGGGCCGTCCTTCCGCATCTGGCAGCCGAAGATCACCATGACCTGGGGATCGCCCGCCATCCTGTCCCGGCTGTGAAGGCCGATATAGACCTCCAGCGCCCCGAAGGCCAGCAAGCCGAGAATCACCAGCACCAGCAACGCCGTCAGCCACCCCCGGCCCCGGCTCCTACCCCGATAGCTGGCATACTCTTTCATCTTCTTACGACCCCCTTGCGTCCTCTAATTCCGCCGCCAGCCGCTCCCACTCCCCGTAGAGATGGGCCAGCTCGTCCTCCAGCCGCTCCCGCTCCGCGTATACGTCCTGGAGCTTCAAATAGTCCGACGCGGCCTCCTCCGCCTCCTGGGCCAGCTCGTCCAAACGCACCTCCGCCTTTTCCACCGCTCGCTCGGCGGAGCGCACCTGCTTTTCCAGCTCCTTGGTGCCGCCGGGGCGCTTGGGCTTGTCCTCCTTGGGCTTTTCCGGCTCGGGGGCGGGTTTCGCGTTTTTGAGCTGCTCCTGCCGCTCCCGGAAGGCCCGGAACTCGCCGTAGGTGCCGTGGAAGTCGGTGATCTGCCCGTTTTCCAGCATCCACACCCGGGTGGCGAACTTCTCGATAAAATACCGGTCGTGGGAGACGAACAGCAGGTTGCCGCCGTACTCCTCCACCGCCTCCTCGATCCACTCCCGGGAGTCGATGTCCAGGTGGTTGGTGGGCTCGTCCAGGATGAGCAGGTTGATCCGGCTGTCCATCAGCATACACAGGCGCAGCCTCGACTGCTCCCCGCCGGACAGGGCGGACACCTGCTTGAACACGTCCTCCCCCCGGAACTTGAAGGCCGCCAGCCGATCCCGGGCCTCCTGGGTGGAGCAGTTCTGGGCGTAGAGCATGGTGTCCACCAGGTTGCGGTCGGGCCGGTCGAAGTGGATGATCTGGGGCAGGTAGCCGATCCGGATGGACGGCCCCAGGTAGATGGAGCCGGAGTCCGGGGCTTCCTCCCCCATGATCAGCTTGATGAAGGTGGACTTGCCGGTGCCGTTGTCGCCCAGCAGGGCGATCCGCTCGCCGCCGGTCACCTCCAAATTGATGTGGTCGAACAGGGTGCGATCCCCGAAGGACTTCTTCAGCTCCGTCACCACCAGGGCCTCGTCCCCGTGGAACTCCCGCTCGCCGAAGCGGGTGGCCAGCTTCTTCTCTTTCGTGGGCTTGTCCGTGGTGCGCAGGCGCTCGATCCGCCGCTCCATGTTGATGGCCCGGCGGTACTGCTTGTCGTTGCCCTTGAAGGCCCACAGGCGCATCTGCTCCGCCGCGGCCTCCAGCTGGGCGATTTTGGCCTGCTCCTTCTCGTACTGCTTCAGGCGCTCCTGGTAGCGGCGCTCCTTCTCCTCCACGTAAAAGGAGTAGTTGCCAGAATAGAGCTCCGCCCTGCCGTCCTGGATCTCCGCCACCCGTTTCACTACCTTGTCCAAAAACCAGCGGTCATGGGAGATGGCCAGCACCGTGCCCTTGAACCGCTCCAGATAGCTCTCCAGCCACTCGGTGGCGTTGAGATCCAGGTGGTTGGTGGGCTCGTCCAGCAGGAGGATGTCGGTGTCCTCCAAAATCAGGCGGGCCAGGTTGATCCGGGTCTTTTCTCCACCGGACAGCGCGTCAAAGGGGCGGGAGCGCATCCCGTCCCCGATGCCCAGGCCGTTGCAGACCTTATTGAGCCGGGTCTCGGTGTCGTAGCCGCCCCCGGCCTCGAAGGCGGCGGTGAGCTTGTCGTACCGGGCCAGCACCCCGGGGTCGTCCCCGTCCGCCATCTGGGCGGCCAGATCCACCAGCTCCCGCTCCATGGCATGGAGGGGGGCGAAGGCGGTGTCCAGCACGTCCCGGACAGTGTAGCCCTCGGGGTACACCGGGATCTGGGAGATGAGCCCCAGCCGCTTGCCCGGGGCGATGGACACCGTGCCCTCGTCCGGATCCACCTGGCCGGTCATCATGCGGAAGATGGTGGTCTTGCCTGCGCCGTTCCGGCCCAGCAGGCCCACCCGCTCCCCCTGGTCGATCTGGAGGGAGAAGCCGTCCAGTATCCGTTTGCCAACCTCGAACTCCTTGACGAGGCCGGTCAGCTGTATGTCAATCATGGGTAACTGTTCTCCTTATCAGGTGTAGGGGCGCACAGTGTGCGCCCGCCCCCCAATCGCGCGACACGTGCCCGCATCAACCAAATCGCACAAACCCGCGGGCGGACAGTGTCCGCCCTATAACTGCCTTATTCCGGCACATTTGCCAGCAGCAGCTCCACAATTTTCTCAAACTGCATGGAGCGGGACGCTTTCACCAAGATGGTAACCCCCGCCCGCAGCTCCCGGAGCAGGGCGTTCTTGGCCTCCCCTACCGTGGGGTAGTAGTCCGCCTGCTCCAGCCCCGCGTCCCGGGCGCCCTCCGCCATGAACCGGGCCAGATCCCCGATGGCGATCAGCCGATCCGCCCCGGACTGGGCAAAGCAGCCCCCCACCGCCCGGTGGAACTGCTCCCCGCCGGGGCCCAGCTCCTTCATATCCCCCACAACGGCCACCTTCCGGCGCTTCTGGCCCGCGTCGCCCAGCACCGCCGCCGCCGCCCGCATGGACTGGGGGTTGGCGTTGTAAGCGTCGTTCAGGATCACAATGTCCCCCTTGCAGCGGACAATATTCATCCGCATCTTGGTGGGCAGAAAGGCCCCGATCCCCCGGACGATCTCGTCGGGAGCCATACCCATGGCCTCCCCCACGGCGGCGGCCATAAGGGTGGGGTAGATCATGTGGCTGCCCAGGGCGGGTATGTCGGCCTCAAATTGGCTCTTAGGGGTCTTGATCCGGCAGCTCAGGTGCCCGGTGCCGTCGGTGGACAGATCCCGGGCGGTGTAGTCCAGCCCCTCGCCGCTCCCCACGAACACGGTGCGCTGGGGCAGGGTGCCCTTCAGGGTGGACAGCAGGGGATCGTCCCCGTTGAGGACGGCCAGCCCGCCCTTCTTCAGATGGGGGAAGATCTCGCACTTGGCCTTGAAGATGTTCTCCCGGCTGCCCAGATTCTCAATATGGGCGTCCCCAATATTGGTGACGAGGGCCATGTCTGGCTCCACCAGGCGGGCCAGGTTGTCGATCTCCCCGGCGTGATCCATGCCCAGCTCCACCACGCACACCTCATGCCCCTGCTCCAGCTTCAGCAGGGTGAGGGGCACGCCGATGTCATTGTTGAAGTTCCCCTCCGTCTTGTGGACGCGGAATTTCGCCCCCAGGACCGCGGCCGTCATGTCCTTGGTGGTGGTTTTGCCCACCGAGCCGGTGATGGCGATGAAGGGGATGGGGAACAGGCCCTTGTAATACCGGGCCAGCTCCCACAGGGCGCGCTGGGTGGAGCGCACCTTGATGTAGAACTTCCCGGGCAGGTAGCTCTCCCGCTCCCGGGCGGTGAGGCAGCCCGCCGCCCCCGCCTCCAGGGCGGAATTGATGAAGGAATGGCCGTCAAACCGCTCCCCCTCCAGGGGGATGAACAGGCAGCCCGGGGTGATGCTCCGGCTGTCGGTGCACACGTCCACCGCCCCGGCGTCCAGATCGGCAAAGTCCCCCAGCAGGGTGCCGTCCACCGCCTCCAGCAGTTGTCTCAGCGTCAGCTTCTCCATGATGGCGCTCCTCTCTCCTCAGTGGGGTCAAGCCCCGCCCAGATTGGTCATTTCCCGGCCCTCCGGGCCTCCAGGGACGCGTTGATGATGCGCTCGCACAGCTCGCCATAGCCGATGCCCACCGCCGCCGCCTCCTGGGGCAGCAGGCTGGTGGGGGTCATCCCCGGCAGGGTGTTGATCTCCAGGAACCAGGGGGTGCCGTCCTCGGTGACAATGAAGTCCGCCCGGGCGTACACCGACAGGCCCAGGGCGTGGAACACGGTGAGCGCCGCCTCGCCCAGCCGCTTCTCCCACGACCCAGGGATGGGGGCGGGGCAGAACTCCTCCGCCGCCCCGGGCTGGTACTTGTTTTCGTAGTCGTAAAAGCCCTCCTTGGGCACAATCTCGATGGACGGCAGGGCCCGATCCTCCAAAATGCCCACCTGGATCTCCCGGCCGGCGATGTACTGCTCGATGACGCACACGCCGCCGCAGGACAGGCCGTCCTCCAACGCGGCGGGCAGCTCCTCCCGCTCCCGGACGATGGACACCCCGATGGACGAGCCGGAGGCCACCGGTTTCACCACGCAGGGCAGCTCCAGCCGCCGAGTGAGGGCGGGGATATCCTCCGCTGTGTACCGGATCAGCTCCCACTTGGGGGTCTGGACACCCAGAGGGGCCACCACCCGCTTGGTGAGATCCTTGTCCATGGCGATGGCGCTGCCCAGGTGGCCCGCCCCGGTGTAGGGGATGCTCAGCAGGTCCAAGGCCGCCTGCACCCGGCCATCCTCCCCGCAGGCCCCGTGGAGGCCCAGGAACACCACATCCGCCAGGCCGCACAGCTCCAGCACCCCGGGGCCGAACTGGCCGGCCCCCCCGTCTGTCCGGGCGGCCTGCACCGCGGCCAGATCCGGGGCCTGCCGCCCGATCCGGGTGAGCTCCTCCGGGATGGGGGCGTCAAACAGGGCCGCGGGCTCCCCCGCCGTCCCCAGGTACATATCGACCAGGGCCGCCTGGTGCCCCCGCTCTCGCAGGGCGGCGCACACCTTGCAGCCGCTGGACAGAGACACGTTGCGCTCGGGGCTGAGCCCCCCGGCCAAAATCACGAGTTTCATAGCTGCTCTCCTTATTCTATCAGGCTTTCGCCTCTATTTTATGCTGGAAAGAAAATTATACCACATCCCCGGGGGGGAAACAAGTGGGGGGGCGGATTTTGCCCCGAACCTTTCCGGCCCCAGGGGCATAGAATGCTGTTGCCGGCGGGTTTCGAGGGCTGCAAGCCACCTCGGGCACAAGACAAGCCCCGTCCGGATTCCCTGCCCGCCGGCTGTTCTATCTGCCGTCAGGAAGGAATGAGCTTACTATGCAGCAGATCCAATGGCAGGATCGATTTAATATCGGCGTTGAGGTTGTGGATCAGGCCCACCGCAGGCTGTTTTCCATCGTGGAAAAGATCATGGAGCTCTACGTGGAGCGCCACGAGGACAGGTTCGCCTGCGTGGAGGGCATTAAATATTTCAAGGCTTACGCCGTCAAGCACTTTGCGGAGGAGGAAGCCTATATGCGGGAGATCGGCTATCCCGGATATCTGGTTCACAAGCGCCTTCACGACAGAATGCGGCGGGAGACGCTGCCCGCGCTGGAGCGGGAGCTCTACGCCTCCAATTTTTCCACCGAGGCGGTGCAGCATTTTATCGGCGTGTGCATCGGCTGGCTCACCGGCCACATCATGATCGAGGATCGGGCCATTACCGGCGAACACGCCGCCCTGTCCCGCCCGCCCAGGGACGAGGACGAGCGCTCCCTCATCCAGGCGGTGATCGTCCAGCCCCTTCAGGAGATCCTGGGCCTCCCGATCCGCTATCTGGGCCCGTATACCCAGGACGCCCTGATCCGGGATGCCCGGTACTGCCAGCTGGCCTGCCGGGACGAGGACGGCCAGGAGCTGCGTTTTGTCCTGGTGATCGGGGAGGATTCCCTGCTCCAGGCGGCGGGACTCATGTTCGGCATGGAGTTCTATGCCGTCAACGAGATCGTCCGCTTCGCCATCCGGGAGATCGCCCAGAGCCTGATCCAGCGGGCCGCGGCCCACTTTGGGCTGGACTCCGACGCCTGCCGGGTGGAGGAGATCGGGCTGCTGGATGCCCGGACCTACCACGCGTCCGTCCAGGCCCACGCCCCGCAGTACAGCCTGCTGTTCGGCGCCGGACAGGATCGGTTCGCCCTGTGCGTCCACCGACTTCCGGCGCAGGGTGAACCGCCCCCCCATGACCGGCCCACTTGACCGCAGGCGGGCTCCACCGGCGCAGGCGCGCAAAAAAGCGGGCGGGGATCGCCTATCCCCGTCCGCTTTGCCTGTGAAATAGTCTTTTCGCTGCGCTGTGTGTGGCCCGCCGCGGCTCAGCCACGCTGGGCGGACGCCCACTGGTAGGGCTCCTCCAGCGGCCAGGACAGGCCCAGCTCCGGCAGCTCCAGGGGCTTTTCGCCCTCCCTGTAGTACCAGATGTCCAGATTGTCCGGGTCGCCCGGGGCGATAACGTAGTAGCTCTGGAGCGTCTTTTGGATGCTGTCCAGAATGGTCTCCGCCAGCTGCTCCGCGCTGTACATATGGAACTCGTCCTTCTGGGGCTCCGGCGGCCCCTGGAACAGCGCCGAGCTGTCGGCCAGGCACACGCTCATGCCCCCCTTGCCGTCCGTCACCGGCTCGGCCAGGGTCAGATCCCAGCCGGTGAGATCCCCGATCCCCTGGATCAGCGCCTCCGGCGCCAGCTCCCCCTCGTGCTCCAGGGGGTACTCCCGGAAGCCGCCGGCCTTGGTGCCGATGTACAACACCGCCGGCCGATCCTCTACCGCGGGCTGGGTGGGCTCCGCCGTGGGGGTGGGCTGGGCGGGGGCGGCCGTCTCGGCTGGGGTGGCGGCCTGACAGGCCGTCAGCGTTCCGCACAGCAGCACACACAGCAGCAGGCTCAGTTTTTTCCTCATGGCTCCGCTCCTTCCACGGTGATGTTGTCGGTGCCGTGGGCCTCAAACTCGTCGATATAGGCGTCGATGCGCTGGGCCAGCTCGTCGTAGTTGCTCTCGTCGATGGGCACGTCGTCCATGTCCCGGCGGGCCAGATCCTCCGCCAGGATCTCAAAGAACACGTTATTCTCATATTCCATGATGGCCTCGTGTATGCCCCCCTCGGCAAAGGCCCGGGAGGGGATCACCTCGCCCTGGTACGTCTCCGCCAGGGAGGGCATCCCCTCCTGGGCGGCCCGGGCAAAGAGCAGGCTCTCCACCTCGTCATAGTCCTTAAACCGATCCTCGCCCCGGGTGGAATTGAGAATCCAGTTCCCGATGTATACCAAATCCAGCAGCCGGCGCAGCTGCTTGCGTGTCAGCTCCAATTCCATCTTCAGCCCTCCTTCGGCCTGGTTCGCGCAGAAGCGCCTCGCGCCCCTGATCCTCTCTATTTTATACGCCCCCCACCCTATTTGTCAATGGGCATACTTGGCGCGGCCCGGGCATATAGTGAACAGGCCAACACATGACAACGGAGCGTGATACCAATGGATGAATTCAGAGGGGAAAACAAAATTCTGCTGCGGGGACAGGCGGCGGCCCCGCCCGTTCTCTCCCACCGGAACCACGGGGTGGACTACTACGTGTCGCCCCTGCGGGTGCCCCGGCTGTCTGGGGTGGACGACGTGCTCAACCTGATCACCGCCGACCCCGATCCGGCGCTGTGGGCCCAGGGCCGGTGGATCGAGGCGGAGGGGGAGGTGCGCTCCTACAACAACCGCTCCGGCCAGGGCAGCAAGCTGGTGATCACCGTCCTGGTGCGATCTGCCCGCCCCGCCCCGGTGGAGGAGGGGGAAAACCGCCTGACCCTGGCTGGGGCACTGTGCCGCAAGCCGGTGGCCCGGCGCACCCCCCTGGGCCGGGAGATCTGCGACCTGCTGCTGGCCGTCAACCGGCCCTACGGCCGGGCGGACTACTTACCCTGCATCGCCTGGGGCTCCCTGGCCGTCCACTGCGGCGGGCTGGACGTGGGGGATAAGCTCCGGCTGGAGGGGCGGCTGCAAAGCCGGCAGTACCACAAGCTCATCGACGGGGAGCAGGTGGAGCGGACGGCCTTTGAGATCTCAGTGATGAATCTGCTTCCGGAAGAAAGCGTGGAGGTCTAAACGGGGCCCCCGCGCGAGCCCAGCGAAGCGGGTCGCGTGGGGAGTGGGGAGAGGAGAAGCAAGGAAGCGAACACAGTTGAGCGGACTTTGCTTCGACGAGGATCAGGCGTAAGCCTCCGGGCACAGCTCCCGAACCTTGGCCCGGATCTCCCGCAGGTCCGCGAAGGTGTCCGGCTTCTTGGTGGGATCCCGCAGCAGGGCGGCGGGGTGGTAGATGGCGGTGTACAGCACCCCGTCCTTCTCCACCCACTGGCCGTGCTCGCGGGTGATCCGGTAGTCCGGCTTGATGAGCCGCATGGCGGCGATCCGGCCCAGGCACACCACGATTTTGGGCCGCAGCAGCTCCATCTGCTCCCAGAGGTAGCCGATGCAGGCGTCCTGCTCGGTGTTCAGCGGATCCCGGTTCTTGGGCGGACGGCACTTGACGATGTTGGTGATGTAAAAGTTTTTGTCCCGGCTCAGCCCCACCAGGCCCAGCATTTCGTCCAGAAGCTGGCCGCCCCGGCCCACAAAGGGCTCGCCCTGGAGATCCTCGTTCTCCCCAGGGCCCTCCCCAACGAACATAATCTTCGCGTCCCGGGGGCCCTTGCCGAACACCACGTGGGTGCGGGTGTCCGCCAGAGCGCACTTCTGGCAGCCCAGACAGCGGCGCTCCAATTCTTCCCAATTTGCCATGGGGTTATCCCTCCTGTGTGTAGGTTCTTTGGGTATTGTACCATATTTTTTCCCATGGGGCTACAGAAATTTTTGGAGAATCCCCGCTTGACACGGGAAACAATAGGGCGTATCATAAGCACAACAAGCCAATATCCAAAGGCATCGACGAAGACCGCCCCTCACGGCGTCCGACAGAGAACGCGGGCCACCGACTGAAAGCCCGCCCCGGAAAGACGAGATGGCGCAACACTTCCGAGCCGACGGTTCGAACCCCCAAGGTCGGGGGCGTAGGGCCGTCCGTCCTCCCCACGTTACCGGGGCTCGAGAGAGGCCCCTTGTTGGAGGGGCAACGCGGGTGGTACCGCGGATTCATTTGTTGATTCCGTCCCGGACTGTACATTTGTGCAGTCCGGGATTTTTATTATCTGGGGCCCCCGCCGAAGCCCAGCGAAGCGGGTTCGGTGGGGAGAGGAGGAGCAAGGGAGCGAACGGAGCTTTCGCCAAAGGCGGAAGCGTAGTTGAGCGGACTTTGCGACGACGAATAGGAGTGAATGGTTATGAAGTTCGTCACTGGCGCAAGCAAACAACCGACTGTATGGCAAGACCTCGCGGGGGGCGGGCTGAATAACCGGCCCGTCGCCGTCCACGGTGCCGTCCACGCCCTGCGGGACATGGGGGGCGTGGCCTTCCTCACCCTGCGGCTGGCCCGGGGCGCCGTCCAGTGCGTGTGCCCCTCGGATCTGCTTCCGGACGGGCTGTGCGAGGAGTGCTGCGTGGAGCTGTCCGGTTCCCTTCGGGCCGAGCCCCGGGCTCCCGGCGGCGTGGAGATCGCCGTGGAGAAGATCGCGGTGCTGTCCCGGCCCGCCGCCCCAATGCCCGTGTCCCTGTCCAAGCGGCGGCTGGGACTCCACCTGGACACCGGGCTGCCCCTGCGCCCCGCCGTGCTGCGCCACGAGCGGGCCCGGGCGGTGTTCAAGCTCCAGGAGGGGCTGGCCCGGGCCTTCCGGGACTACCTCACCGGGGAGGGCTTCACCGAGATCCACACGCCCAAGATCGTCCACGCCGGGGCGGAGGGGGGCTCCAACATCTTCAAGCTGGACTATTTCGGCAAAAAGGCGTATCTGGCCCAGTCCCCCCAGTTCTACAAGCAGACCATGGTGGGGGTGTATGAGCGGGTGTTTGAGGTCGGCCCCGTGTTCCGGGCGGAAAAGCACGCCACCCCCCGGCACCTCAACGAGTACACCGGGCTGGATTTGGAGCTGGGATATATTCGCTCGTTCTACGATGTGATCGAGGTGGAGACGGGATATCTGCAATACGCCATGGCGCTGCTGGCCCGGGAGTACGCCCCGGAGCTGGCCCTGCTGGGTGTGGATTTGCCAGGCGCGGACAAAATTCCCTGCCTGCGGTTTGACGAGGCCAAACGGCTGGCGGCGGAGCGGTATGGCTACCGGATCCGGGATCCCTACGACCTGGAGCCGGAGGAGGAGGCCCACATCGGGCGGTACGCCAAGGAGGAACTGGGCAGCGACTTTTTGTTCGTCACCCACTACCCCTCCAAAAAGCGGCCCTTCTACGCCATGGACGACCCGGACGATCCCAAGTACACCCTGTCCTTCGACCTGCTGTTCCGGGGGCTGGAGGTGACCACCGGGGGTCAGCGGGTGCACGACTACGCTGATCAAGTGGCCAAGATGGAGGCCCGGGGGATGGATCCCACGGACTTTGAGAGCTACCTGATGATCCACAAGCATGGGATGCCGCCCCACGGCGGGCTGGGCATTGGGCTGGAGCGGCTGACCATGCAGCTGTGCGGACTGGACAACATCCGGTACGCGTCCCTGTTCCCCCGGGATCGGACGCGGCTGGAACCGTAACCTACTTTTTCTTGAAAGAAAAAGTAGGCAAAAGGGTCTTAGACCCGCGAACTTGAAACCGTTACCAACGCGGGGGTCATCCAACGCTTTTGCGTCGGCAACCACCCTAAAAATAATTTGATAAAGGAACATCATTATGAAAATTACAGCGGAACTGGTGGACTATCTTGCCGGGCTGTCCCGGCTGGAGGTGCAGGAGGGGGAGCGGCAGGCCATGACCGCCGAGCTGGAGCGGATCCTGGCCTATATGGACGTGCTGGAGCGGCTGGACACCCAGGGGGTGGAGCCCATGAGCCACGTGTTCCCGGTGAAGAACGTGCTGCGGGAGGACGAAATGATCCCCTCACAGGATCGGGCCGAGCTGCTGGCCGGCTCCCCCGCCCCGGACGGCGAGGCCTTCCTGGTGCCCAAGACGGTGGAATAGTTCCTTTTTCTTGAAAGAAAAAGGAACCGAAAAGGGTCTTAGACCCGCGAACTTGAATTCGCCACCAACGTGGCAGATATCGGACAGTTTTCACACGACAACAACAGTATTTGAAGATGGGGAGAACAATAATATGGTATTGCGAGAACTGACCGCCCTGGAGCTGGGCGGGGCCATCAAACGGGGCCAGGTCTCCATTGTGGAGGCCACCCAGGCGGCGTTGGACAGCCTTGCCGCCCGGGACGGGGCGCTGAACGCCTTTCTCACCGTCACCGGGGAGCAGGCGCTGGAGCGGGCCGAACAACTACAGGCCGGGCTCAAGGACGCCCAAAGCCCCCTGTACGGCGTGCCCATGGCAATTAAGGATAACATCTGCACCCAGGGGGTGAAAACCTCCTGCGCGTCCAAAATTTTAGGCGACTTCGTGCCGCCCTACAGCGCCGCCGTAGTGGAAAAGCTGGCCCAAGCCGGGGCGGTGTCCCTGGGCAAGCTGAATATGGACGAGTTCGCCATGGGCTCCACCTCGGAGACCTCCTTCTATGGCCCGGTGCGCAACCCCTGGGACTTGGATCGAGCTCCCGGCGGCTCCTCCGGGGGCGCGGCGGCGGCGGTGGCGGCGCTCATGGGCTGGTACGCCATCGGCTCAGACACCGGCGGCTCCATCCGCCAGCCCGCCTCCTTCTGCGGCGTCACCGGGATCAAGCCCACCTACGGCACCGTCAGCCGGTACGGGCTCATCGCCTACGCCTCGTCGCTGGATCAGATCGGCCCCTTGTGCCGGGACGCGGCGGACTGCGCCGCTGTGCTGGATGTGCTCATGGGCCACGATCCCCATGACGCCACCAGCCTGCCCGGACTGCACGACGACTGGAGCGGCTCCGGGCCCCGGGTGGACTACGGCCGCCTGCTGGCGGGGCTGACCGGGGACATTCGGGGGAGGAGGATCGGCCTGCCCATGGACTGCTTCGGGGACGGGCTGGACAGGGAGGTGCGAGCCGCTGTGCTGTCCGCGGCGGAGGTGCTGAAGGGCCGGGGGGCGGAGATCGTGGAGCTGTCCTTCCCGGTGCTCCCCTACGCGGTGCCCGCCTACTATATCATCGCCTGCGCCGAGGCGTCCTCCAACCTGTCCCGGTTCGACGGGGTAAAGTACGGCTGGCGGGCCCAGGAGTATGACGGGCTGACCGACCTGTACCGTAAGACCCGCACCCAGGGCTTCGGGGCGGAGGTGAAGCGGCGGATCCTGCTGGGCACCTTCGTGCTGTCCTCCGGGTATTATGACGCCTACTATAAAAAGGCGTTACAGGCCAAGGCGGTGATCAAGGCCGCCTTTGACCAGGCGTTTCAGCAGTGCGAGCTGCTCCTCACCCCGGTAGCGCCTACCACAGCCCCCAGGCTGGGGGAGAGCCTGTCCGACCCGCTGAAGATGTACCTGAGCGACGTCTACACCGTGTCGGTGAACCTGGCGGGGCTGCCGGCGCTGTCCATGCCCTGCGGGTTCGACGGGAAGGGCCTGCCCATCGGGGCCCAGCTCATTGGGCCCCACTTTGGGGAGGGGGCCATCCTCAACGCCGCCCACGCCTTCCAATTGGACACCGATTATCACAAACGGCGCGCCTCCCTCCAAACGCCGGACGGGCATGGGGGGCCCGCCTGTCCCAAAACACAGAATCAAAGCGCGGGCGCACAATGTGCGCCCCTACAGGAAGCAGGTGAACCGTCATGACCTGGGAGACTGTCATCGGCCTGGAGACCCATGTGGAGCTGGCCACCAAAACCAAGATCTTCTGCGGCTGCACCACCCAGTTCGGCGGCGCGCCCAACACCCACTGCTGCCCGGTGTGCACCGGTATGCCGGGGACGCTGCCGGTGCTGAACAAGCGGGTGCTGGAGTTCGCCGTCATGGCGGGGCTGGCCCTGAACTGCTCCATCACCCAGTACGGCAAGTTCGACCGAAAAAACTATTTCTACCCCGACCTGCCCAAGGCGTACCAGATCTCCCAGCTCTATCTGCCCATCGCCCGGGACGGGGCGGTGCCCATCCGCACCGAAGCAGGGGAGAAAACCATCCGCATCCACGAGCTGCACATGGAGGAGGACGCGGGCAAGCTGGTGCACGACCCCTGGATCGACCAGACCCGGGCGGACTACAACCGCTGTGGGGTGCCCCTCATCGAGATCGTCACCGAGCCCGATTTCCGGACGGCGGACGAGGTGATCGCCTACCTGGAGCAGTTGAAGGAGACGCTGCAATACCTGGGGGTGTCCGACTGCAAGATGCAGGAGGGCTCCCTGCGGTGCGACGTGAACCTGTCGGTGCGGCCCCTGGGCAGCGACCAGCTGGGCACCCGCACGGAGATGAAGAACCTGAGCTCCTTCAAGGCCATCGCCCGGGCCATCGACTACGAGGCCAAACGGCAGATAGAGCGCATCCAGGAGGGTGGGCGGGTGATCCAGGAGACCCGCCGCTGGGATGAGAACAAGGACGCCAGCTATGCCATGCGCTCCAAAGAGGACGCCCAGGACTACCGGTATTTCCCTGAGCCGGATATACCCCCCATCGCGCTATCGGAGGACTATCTGGCCGGACTGCGGGCCGGGCTGCCCGAGCTGGCCCAGGCCAAGCGGGATCGGTATCAGGCGGACTACGGCCTGCCCGAGTACGACTGCCGGATGATCACGTCGGATCGGGCGCTGGCGGCGTTTTTTGAGGAGCTGGTGGCGCTGGGCGCGCCCCCCAAGCAGGGGGCCAACTGGATCATGGGAGAGGTGCTGGGGGCGCTGTCCCAGCGGGCCATGGAGCCCCGGGACATGAGGCTCACACCCCCCACCCTGGCCCGGATCATCGCCCTGGTGGGCCAGGGCAGGCTGAACCGCAACACTGCCGTCAAGGTATTCGAGGCGGTATTCGACACGGACGGCGACGTGGACGGCTATGTGGCGGCCCACGCTCTGGAGCAGGTGAACGACGACGGCCTGGTGCGGGAGACGTGCGCCAGGGTACTGGCGGCCAACCCCCAATCGGTGGCCGACTACCGGGGCGGCAAAGACAAGGCTTTCGGCTTCCTGGTGGGCCAGGTGATGCGGGAGCTCAAGGGCAGGGCCAACCCTCGAAGTGTGAACGCCGCCTTGCGTGAGCTTTTAGAGGGGTAAATTCCGATTTCTTTCTTGTATTTCAGCTCATTTTATTATATACTGCTGGGGAAACACGAGAAAAGAGGGGAACCGTTATGCTTGAGACCGTCGCCAAGATCAACTCAGCGATAAACAACATCGTCTGGGGCTGGCCCGCGCTGATTCTGCTGGCCTTTGTGGGCGTGTTCATGACCTGCCGCACGAAATTCTTCCAGATCAGCCACTTCGGCCACTGGATGAAGCAAACCATTGGCTCCATCTTCCACAAGGACGTGTCCGCCCACACCGAGGATCAGTCCATCTCCCAGTTCCAGTCCCTGTGCACCGCCCTGGCGGCCACCGTGGGCACGGGCAACATCGTAGGGGTGGCGGGGGCCATCATCACGGGCGGTCCCGGGGCCGTGTTCTGGATGTGGCTCATCGCCTTTTTCGGCATGATGACCAGCTACGCAGAAAATGTGCTGGGCATCTTCTATCGCCGGAGAAACTCTGCCGGGGAGTGGTCCGGCGGGGCCATGTACTACCTCCGGGACGGCCTGGGCTCCAAAAAGGGCTGCAAAGGCCTGGGTATGGTACTGGCAGTGCTGTTCTCCGTGCTGTGCTTCCTGGCCTCCTTTGGCATCGGGAACATGACTCAGATCAACTCTATCTCCGGCAACATGCGCTCGGTATTCGGCGTCCCCACCTGGGTCACCGGCCTTGTCATTGTCATCCTGTCCGGTCTGGTGATCCTGGGGGGGCTGAAGCGCATCGCCTCTGTCACCGAGAAGATTGTGCCCTTCATGGTCATTTTGTATATCGTCGGCTCCATCGCCATCTTCTGCCTCAACATCTCCATGATCGGCCCGGTGTTCAAGGCCATCTTCAGCCGCGCCTTCTCCCTGGAGGCCGCCGCCGGCGGCGCCGCGGGCACCGTGATGAAGCTGGCCATCGAGCAGGGCATGAAGCGGGGCGTGTTCTCCAACGAGGCGGGCCTTGGCTCCTCCGTCATGGCCAACTCCAGCTCCAACGTGAAGGAGCCGGTGCGCCAGGGTATGTGGGGCATCTTCGAGGTGTTTGCCGACACCATCATCGTGTGCACCCTCACCGCCTTCTCCGTACTGTCCTCCGGGCTGGTGGATCTGGAGACCGGGGTCACCATGGCGGTCTACAACGGCGTGGATCTGAGCGGCGCCAACCTGGTGGGCACTGTGTTCTCCATGCACTTCGGCTTCGCCGGGGCCGCCTTTGTGGCCGTATCCGTCATGCTGTTTGCCTTCTCCACCTGCCTGGGCTGGAGCCACTACGGCAGCAAAGCCTGTGAGTTTTTATTCGGGGAAAAAATTACGAAGGTGTATCAGGCGGTCTTTGTGCTGGCCACCTTCGGCGGCGCGGTGATGGGGGAAAACCTGGCCTGGGACATCGCCGACACCCTCAACGGCATGATGATGCTGCCCAACCTGGTGGGAGTGCTGGTGCTGTCCCCAGTGGTCATCGCCGTCACCAGAAACTACGTGGACCGCAAGCTCCGGGGCAGGGATGTGGAGCCTATGCTGTCCAACTTTGAGGACATCCAGAGGGAGGCTGCCGCGGCGATAAGGGCCGGGGAGCGGTAACCTCCAGTGTCAAAAAAACGCACCCCCGCGGGCCGGCGGCCTGCGGGGGTGTTTTGCGCCGGAAGGGCCGGCGGATATGAGATGGCCTGCGCCAGACCGCACAGTGGCGGCATAAAAGAGCACGGCAGCCAAAAGGCCGCCGTGCTCTGTTCCTTGCTTCTCAGGCGTAAAACGCGTGCTCTCCGATGGTCGTGACATAGGGCCGGTTGCGGGAGGCGTAGCAGGACAGGCCCGCCCGGCTGAAGAACAGGGCGGTGGGAACCACCTGCGTCCCATCCAGCACCAGCTTGGCCGCGATGACGGACTCCTCATTGGGCGTGCGATTCAGGGAGCCGCTGCTGGCCGGGCTGAACTGGTTCTTCTGGTACAGCACATCGTAGATGTTGTCGGGGAACTTGGGGCTGTTCACCCGGTTCATCACCACGTTGCCCACCGCGATCTTGCCCTCCAGAACCTGGTTGCCGCTCTCCGCGTTGATGATGCGGGACAGCCAGTAGAGGGTGTCACCATTGTAATAGCTGTCGCCGGGGAGAAGATAGGCCCCTTCCCCGATATGGTTGAGCACCACAGTGCCGACTTCTCCATCATAGCCCACATCCAGGTTGAACACCCGCGCCAGTAGCCGGACGGGAGCGGCCACGGAATCGCCCAACAGGATGAGGTCATCTTTTGCATAGAGATAGCGGCCATTGGCCACAATATACGAGGCGCCGGCCTGCACCGTCAGGCTCAGGGTCTCCTCCACCACGGTGGCGGTGTTCCCCAGCCCGTCCTCCACCTGGGAAACCCGGGCGGCGTTGACGGTCACGGCGCCATTCTCCTCCTCCACCATGGCCTCCGGATCCAGCATGGACACGAAGGAGCTCACGGTGACATAGGTGACGCCATTGCGGTTCTCGTACTCCACAGACTGCCGGAGCTCGCCGTCCACCTGGAAGGGGGCCCATTCAACAGTCTCCTCAACGCTGACGGGGGACGTCTCCTCCAATTCGGGGGCGTCCGCGGCCAGCGCGGGCAGGATAAAGCTCACGACAGCGAGGGAGGCCAGCAAGGAACTGACTGCTCGTTTTTTCATGAAATCTCTCCTTGTTACAATTTGCTCTCAAATTGTAACCATATTGTAACTGATTCAAAACTGTTTTGCAACCTTTTTGTGTGGTCAAAATAGCCGAACCTCCTATATTTAGAGGTTCGGCTATTGTACAGAATATATAGTTTTAGCTATTTAACGCCCATATAATTTCCATTATATGGGTTCTCAGAGGTAAAACCAATGGCATCCAATGGTTACCACAAATTCCCTGTTCTCCATAATCCAGTGGTTATTCGTCAAATCCGGCGCCAAAAAATACAGACTGTTTCCGGCGGCCCTTGCCCCCTCCAGTACCAGCTTGGCCGCCAGCACGCTCTCCTGGGTGGGGTCGTCATAAACAGAGCCGTTTGCCACCGGCTGGAATTGGACGCCCCACTTGGTGTCGAAGATCACGTCGTAGATGGTGTCCGGGAATTCCCCGCTGGCCACCCGGTTCAGCACCACCGTCCCCACCGCGAGCTTGCCCAGCAGGGGTTCCCCCCGGCTCTCCGCCGAGATGATCCGGGACAGCCAGTACAGCTCCTCCTCTGTGTAGGACGGGGCCGCCGCCTGTCCGCTGCCCGGGGTCAGGATCACACCCCCCTCCCGGCTCCAGTCCACCGTGCCGCCCAGGGCGTCCGCCAGCACCCGGACAGGCACCAGCGTCCGCCCGTTCTCCAGCAGCACCCCGTGGGGTATGTACAGCGCCCGGTCGTTCACTGTCATCCACTGATCCCCGGGGCGAACCGAGAGGGCCACGCCCTCCCCCCGCACCCAGGCCGCGCCGTCCTCCCAGGACACCTGGACGTTGGGGGCCAGCAGCCCCGCCACCGTCCGCAGGGAGACGTAGGTGGTGCCGCCCCCCACCAGCCGGGCGGAGGCCTGGCTCCACAGATTCTGTCCGCCCACCGACAGCACGCCCTGGGCTCGGGCGGGCTGGGCCAGAGGCAGGGCCAGCGCCGCAACCAGCGCCAGTCCCGCCGCCGCTTTCCCAAACTTCATCTCAGTTCACTCCTTGTCGTGGTTCCGCCCCTCTAAGTCGCGGAAGTTATGACAAAATTGTAACTTTTTCGGCCTGCCCCCGCAAGTCCAAATGGTTTCCTCCGGAGGAAGCCCCTTCCAGCGTCAAGGCGACAAAAGGGCCGTCCGGCGTACGCCGGACGGCCCTTCCACGCAATCATCAGGTTACAGCAGGCTCTGCTTCATCTTTACCACGGCCTTGCGGACGGCGCAGGGCTCCCCGGCGGCGCACCCCGGACGGTGGATGTCGTTGGAGAAGAAGATGCAGTAGCTGCCTGGGGTCACGTCCAAAAACGTCTCTCCCTTCAGATCCTTATAGAAAGTCACGTCCTTCCCTTCCGGATCCTCGTCCACCGCCTCCTTCCCGGTGTAGGGCACATAGCCCATCCGCTCCACTCCGGAGACAATGTACTGGATGTCCAGATAGTCGTCATGACGCTCCGGGCGGCGAACCTCGGCGGGCTGGGTGGTAAAATCCTGGATCATGATGTACAGATCCTTCCCCTGGAGCTCATAGGTGCCGGCCTCCATATTGGCCAGATCGTGATCCGCCAGCCACTTCAGAGCGGTCTCGATGGGGGCGGGGTACTTGCAGGGGCAGGGCACGGCGTTGGCGTAGGCAAAAATCATAGTCTCACATTCCTTTCCATTATACTAAGGTAGGAGCCCGTCCCCTGACGGGCTTACCGGGCGGACTTCAGCGCCTGGGCCAGCTGATCCGGGCAGGAGGTGGGCTTCATCCCACAGCGGATGCCCTCCATCCGGGCCACGGCCTCGTCCACCGTCATCCCCCTCAGCAGGGCGGAGAGCCCCTGGAGGTTGCCGGAGCAGCCCCCCAGCACCCGGACGGCCCGGATCACGCCGCCCTCCACATCGATCTCCATCTTCCGGGAACAAACCCCCCGGGGGGTGTACTGAATGGTTTCCATGCCGTTTTCTTCCTTTCTACTCTATTGGTTCGCCCTCCGGCAGCCAATCCTCCCCGTGGCGCAGGGCGTCCAGCTGGGCGGAGTCCTTGTACTCCAGGCTCCGCTCCCCCGCCAGCCCTTCCACATGATGGGTCAGCTCGTGGCGCAGGGTGGTGCGCAGCTCCTCCTCCCACACCCGGCGGGGCTCGTCAAAGAGCAGGGCGGCAAAGGAGCCGTAATAGATGTTGATATACCGGCCCAGCCCGTCCACGCAGTACTCGCCCATGATGTAGACGTCCTCCCCCGCGTCCGGGTCGGGCAGGGCCTCCTCCAGCAGCAGCACGCCGCCGTTGAGCTCCTGGAACAGTGCCTCCGGAAACTCGTCGTAGATCTCGTCCAGAATGTCGTTTACCTCGTCGATGCTCAAAACCACGTGTTCCGCCCCCTTACAGCACAATCAACCCATACAGGCGGCTCAGCCGCTCCAGCTCCGGCCGCTCCAGCCCGCCGGTGCCGTCATAGAAGGCCCGGCCCTGATACACCCGCAGCGCCCCCTCCAGCAGCTCCGGCACGTCGGAGCACAGGCACAGGGCCTCCCGCACCGCATACTGGTGCTGGGCGAATACGTCCACATCGTCCGGCTCCTGAAGCACGATCTTCACCGCCCCCACCGGGTCGTCCTCGGCGGCGATGATGTCCTCCAGCAGATCCGGGCCGCACTCCAGCTCCTCTCCCACGTCGATGGTGCGGGTGACGAAACAGGGGGCAGTGCCGGTGGCGCAGGGGATGGCATCGGGATCCCGGCGGCTGGGGGTGTAGGGAAAGGGCACAAGGCCGTCCGCCCCCACCCAAAACAGCGGAACGCGGGCGTACTGGGCCAGCTCCTTCAAATGTTCCGGGGCGCACTCCTCCGGGCAGTTCAGGCCAAAGGCGGCGGCCCCCATCCCCTCCGCCACAAACAGGGCGGCCAGCATATGCACCCGGGTGGGCGATTCCCCGTCCTCGTCGCACACCCAGCTCACCCATGGTGCGGGACAGCCCGCCTCCCGCACCGCCGCCAGGGCGGCGCGGCACTCGGCCATGGTGGTCATGCCCGCGATGTGAACGGGCCCCGTCCCGGGGGTAAGGCGTTGCCGATAGGCGGAGGCCAGCTCCTCAAAGGGGGTCTCCCCCAGGGGGGGCACGTCCAGCCCCAGGGGGGCCAGCGTCTGCCGGAATATGGGCACAGAAGCGTCCATAGCGCAGCGTCACAACTCCTTTTCCAAAAAATCGGGCTTACTCGCCCAGGGCTCGCCGTGTCCACACGGCGTTTGCCGATATTATAGCAAACCCCGGCACGAATGGCAAGAGCGTTTCCCCGCCTTCCGCCCCCTTCGTTCCGGGAATCATTTGACTTTTTCTACAATCTCTCATTTACAACCTTCGACAAATTTGGTACAATAATGGAAACGCTTGCGTCAACCCGCTATGGTTGGACGCTGAGTCTGAGGAGGGACTTTCATGAAGCGCGTGATCTGTCTGTTTTCCGCCCTGCTGCTCCTGTTCCTGGCCGCCTGCGGCGACACCACCGGCGAGCCTACCGGCGAACCCACCACCGAGCCCACGGCCACCCCGGAGGCCACCGCCACCCCGGAACCCACCCCGGAGCCCACCCCGGAACCCATCCGGGAGCCCCTCACCGGCCTGCCCTGCCAGGAGGATCTCTCCGGCGCCCGCCCGGTGGCCATTATGCTGAACAATTTGAAGGCCGCCCTGCCCCAGCAAGGGAACAGTCAGGCGGATATCATCTATGAGGTGCTGGCCGAGGGCGGCATCACCCGGATGCTGGCGGTGTACCAGCACCCCGAGCGGGTGGGGCTCATCGGCTCCGTCCGCTCCGCCCGGCAATACTACTGGGAGCTGGCCCAGGGCCATGACGCGGTATACATACACGCCGGCGCCAGCCCCGAGTTCTACGAGACCAAAAGCCGGCTGGGCCTGTTCACCGTGGACGGGGTCAACGGACGCTTCAGCGGGAACGGGACGTTCTGGCGGGATCGGGATCGCATCGCGGGCCACCACTACGCCGTGGAGCACTCCCTGCTCACCTCCGGCGAGACCATCGCGGCCATGCTCACCAAGGAGGAAAAAGCGGCCCATACCGAGGGCTACCGGTATGAGATGACCTTTGCCGAGGAGGCTGCCCCCGCCGGCGGCCAGAACGCCGTCACCGTCACCGTCCCCTTCTCCAACTACAAATCCGGCGTGTTCCGCTATGACGCGGCCACCGGGCAGTACGCGGTGGAGGAGTACGGCCAGCCCTACATTGACGGCAACGACAACACCCAGGTGACGGTCACCAACCTGCTGGTGCTCCAGACCACCTGCAATGTGGTGGACGACAAGGGCCGGATCACCGTGGATCTGTCCTCCGGCAGCGGCTGGTTCGCCTGCGGCGGCAAGATGGCCCCCATCACCTGGCAGAAGGGCGACGCCAACCAGCAGCTACGCTATTTCAACGAGGACGGCTCCCCCCTGACCCTGGGCGTGGGCAAGAGCTACGTGTGCATCATCCCCACCAACCGCACCGTCACGGCGGAATAAGTTTTCTCTCAAAAAAGCGCAAATTTTCCAGCATAGCGGACTTTTCCCGGCGCAAACTACCTTTGTGACAAAAAATCGTCCCTTCCCGCGGCGCGGTAAGGGACGCAAAGGAGGTTTGCACCATGTTTCTGGACAAGATCGCCCTGGCCCTGTCCATCGTCGGCGGGCTGAACTGGGGGCTCATCGGGCTGCTGAACTTTGACCTGGTGGCCTTTATCAGCGGCGGCTCCGGCACCTGGCTGGCCCGCATCATCTACACCATCGTGGGCCTGGCCGCCCTGTGGTGCCTCACCCTGCTGTTCCGCCCGGAGGAGAGCCGCCACAGGCACAGCCCCGCCTAACAGCGGCGGAGCCTATCCGAACCCTGACGTAAACCCGGGCGGTATGCCGCCCAAACGGAGAGGCGCCCATGCGGGCGCCTCTCAGCGTGTCGAAAAAGTCTTTTCGCCACGCAGAGAGCGAATTTTTGGAACAAAGAACGTTCCAAAAATTCGTTGATTGAACGTGAAAGACACCCCTCCTGGGTTTCTTTCACACTATCTTCCTTCCCGTCATCGGAACAGAAGCGGCTTTTTCGACTGCCTCAGAGGCGCCCATGCGGGCGCCTCTCCGTTTGTCTGCCGCCGGCCCGGAGCGTTTTTTATGGGCCGATGCGCAGCAGCCTTCTCGCCCGCTCCAGGCGCGGAAGGGCATAGGCAAAGAAATCACGGTAGGCCCCGCAGTAGTAGTTGCGGCCCAGCCCGCCCTCCTCCATGAGTCGATCCCGGCGACAGCCGTTGCGGCACAACGGATACCACCGGCAACGGCCGCACTCCTCCGGCACACGCTGCGACTCCCGGATAAAGCCCAGCTCCTCCCTGGCCCCATCCAGCTCTGTCCAGGCGTTGTCCAGGACGCTTCCCAGCCGCCACCTGTCCAGGCCGTAGAAATCGCAGGGATAGACACTCCCGTCCGCCTCCACCAGATATTGCAGCCCGCAGCACCCCCCCATGGAGCACTGCTCCGGAGCGTGCCCGTCCAGCATCCACATCAGGTTGTCAAAATAGCGGATAGACCAGTACCGCCCCTGCTCCAGCTCCTGATACCACAGGTCAAACAGGGTTTTCAAAAATTCCCCGTACTGGGCCGGGGAGAGGGAGTACCCCTGTCCGCCCCGCTCCGACTCCAGCGGATCCAGACACGGGATATACTGCTGGTACCGAAAGCCGCCCTTGCACAGGGCCGCAAAGACGCTTCGGATATGTCTGGCCAGATAGCCCGTCACCACGGTGAGCACATTGAACTCCACCCCGGCCCGTTCCAGCAACCGGGCGGCCCGTACCACCTGATCATAGGTGCCCTTTCCTGCCCCGTCCCGGCGGAAGCGGTTATGGCACTCCCGGTTCCCGTCCAGAGAGAGCCCCACCAGAAACTGATTTTCCCTGAAAAAGCGGCACCATTCCCCATCCAGCAGCGTCCCGTTGGTTTGGATGGCATACTGCACCGCCAGCCCCGCAGGGGCCATCTCCCCCACGCGGGCTGCAAACTTCCGGTAAAACTCCAGCCCTGCCAGGGTGGGCTCCCCGCCCTGAAACAGGAAGGAGATCCGGCCCTCCGCCGCCCCCGCCGCCTTTTCGATCAGGGCGCGGCTCACCTCCCGGGACATCAGACCGTAGTTGGGAACCGCGCGGGCACTGGCCTCGTCGGCGTAAAAGCAGTAGGAGCAGCGCAGGTTGCAGGCGCTGGAGGCAGGCTTTACTAAAATACTCAGGGGCGGCATGGCGGTTTCCCTCCTCTGTCCGTCAGAATTCCGTCTCCCGGGCGGGGCCCACGGTCCGGCCCAGGTAGATCTCGGGAGCCAGCACGTAGGTATAGCCCAGATCGTCGCAGTCCTTATTTCGGATCATCCGCATCAGCCGGGAGGCCACCTCCTGGCCGATGCGATAGCCCTGGTGGATGGAACAGGTGACCCCCTGCTCCTCCCAATCGTCGTTGGAGTAGTCGAAGCACACCAGGGAGCAGTCCTGGGGCACCCGCCGCCCCTGCTTTTCCAGCACCTGGCGCACCAGCTGGCAGATCATGTAGTTGCAGCACACTACCGCTGTGCAGCGGGGCAGGCGCTTCAAAAAGTGGTCGATGGAGCGGGCGAACCGGGCGCCATGGGCCTCGTCGGAGACGCACCACTTGATGTAGTCGTCCTGATACTCCACCCCGTTCTTTTGCAGGGCGGCGGCCATGCCCTGGAACTTTTCGATGCTCTGGTAGTTGTCGGAGACAAACACCCCGGCGATGTTCCGGTGGCCCTCCTGGATGAGCAGGCCAATGAGCTCCTCTGCGCACCTCAGATCATTGACAACCACCCGGGGGCATTTCAGGTTTTTGTAGTAATTGTTGTAGAAGATAACCGGGATGCGCTTCTGATAGATCCGCCGGTAGCAGTCCAGGTTGGGGTTGAGCAGGCTGGCCTTCACCCCGTCCACAATGAACCCCTGAAAGCCCTGATCCATCACCGCGTTGAGGCACCGACGCTCGTTGGCGAATTTGTTGTCCGTCAGGAAGGTGCGCAGATCCACCTGGTCGGGCGGCAGGACGCTGCGGATCCCGTCCATCAGGCTGGAGTTGGCGTTGCCGTCCTGCCCCTGGAGGATCAGCCCCACCTTGAGCCGGCCTCCGCTGCCGCCCCGCTCCCAGGACAGGGCCGCCTCCTTGTCGATATAGGTGCCGCTCCCTCGCACCCGGCGGAGCAGCCCCTCCTCTACCAGTCGGTCGAGGGCACGGCGCACCGTCTCCCGACTGACGGACAGCCTCCGGCTCAGGGCATTTTCCGAGGGGATCTTCAAGCTGCTGGAGAACTTGTTCTCCTCAATATAGGCCCGCACCCAAAGGTACACCAGCTCCGATTTTCCGTCCAGGCCGCCCATTGTCCTCCCCTCCTCCGCGCAGAAACCCAAGGGCGGCGCTCTGCCGCCCTTGGGTGTTCGTTTTTTCAGCCTTAGTCCGTAATCACGGGTCGCGTTCCCTCCGCCCGCTGGATCCAGTTCAGCAGCCGCCCCCGCAGCTCTGCCTTTACCTGGGCATAGGCCGGATCGGCCACCACGTTGTTCAACTGGTGAGGATCCCGCCTCATGTCGTACAGGAAGTCGTCGGCGTATGTCTCCGCCGCGGCGAACTCGCCGCCGTTGACGCCGGGGGCGTAGATGGAATACAGGTAGTCCGGCGTGCGCAGGCACCGGCCCACCCGGCTCTCCGAGATCTGGGCGAAGGCCTCGTTTAGCCTATTATCGTCCTTTTTCTCCACCACGTCAAGGAGGTTTTCCCCGATCATGGCGTCCCCCACGTCCACCCCGGCCAGGGCCAGGATGGTCTTGGGCAGGCTGGCAGTGCTCACCACGTCCTCCACCGCCACGCCGCCCCGGAAGGGCCCACCGGCGATCACCAGGGGCACATGGAGGGCCGCGTCGTGGCAGGAGCGCTTGTAGTCGTCGTAGCCGTTGAGGTGGCCGTCCTGGTTGCGGGTCTTGAAGTGGGAGCCGTGATCCGAGGCGAAAAGAATGACCGTGTTCTCATACAGCCCCTCCTCCTTCAGCCGCTGTACCAGGCGGCCCAGGTTCTCGTCCAGGCTGGCGCACTGCCCCAGATAGTCCGGGTACTCCTCTGCGGCGTTGCCGCCCAGGGTCTTCAGATCCTCCGGCAAAATAAAGTCCTTGAAGCGCTCCTTGGAGCCCTTGGGGCCCTCGTAGTGCTTTCGGTCGTTCTGATGGTGGGGCTCGATCTGGGAGATGGTCAGGAAGAAGGGCTTCTTCCTGTCGTACCCGTCAAAGAAGTGCAGGGCCAGATCGGTGATGCAGTCCGCCCGGTAGCCTTTGAAGTCCACCCGGTTGTTGTTCTCATCGAACACGAAGCCGTCATAGCCGTGGGAGGTGAATTCCAGCACGTCCGCCGCCCGCCAGTAGCCGGTGTAGCCCCCCCGCAGCTCCTGGGGGATGGCGGTGACGGTGTGATCCACCACCGGGGGCTTCTCCAGCTCGCCGTCGCTGGCCAGATGCCATTTGCCGATGTAGGCCGTCTCGTAGCCCGCCTCCTCAATATAGCTGCCCAGGGTTTTCACCCCCGCCGGGAGCATGAGGTTGTTGCGGAAGCAGCCCGTCTCGGTGGGCCATTTGCCGGTCTGGAACAGGGCGCGGCAGGGGCCGCACACCGGCTGGGGCGAGAAGGCGTTGTCGAACTTGACGCCCTCCCGGGCCAGCCGATCCAGGTTGGGGGTGATATCCAGGGGCTGGCCGAAGCAGCCGCAGGTGTCCCAGCGCTGCTGGTCGGTAAAATAGAAGATGATGTTATTGGGCATGGATCAGGGCTCCTTCCCGGCGGCCTGGGCCGCCTTGCGTTCGTTCAGCTTGCCGCGCACGATGGTGCCCACCGCCACGACGATCAGAACCAGGAAAATGATGCAGTAAATGCTGCTGAAGAAGATGGCGGGGCTGCCGTTGGAGATGAGCAGGGCCCGGCGAAAGTTGGTCTCCGTCATGTTGCCCAGCACCATGCCCAGCAGGATGGGGACGGCGGGCATATCCAGCTTGCGCAGCACCCAGGCGATGACGGCGAACACCAGGGCCACCTTCACGTCGAAATAGTTCTTGTTCACCGAGTAGGCCCCGGCAAAGCAGAAGATCACGATGATGGGGGTGAGGATCTCCTGGGGGATGGACACTACCTTAGCGAACAGCCTGGTGAGGAACTTGCCCTGGAGCAGCATGAACAGGTTCACCAGGATCAGGCCCAGCATGATGGCGTACATGATATCCCCGTCGGTGGTGAACAGGCTCAGACCGGGGTTCAGGCCGTTGATCATCAGGGCGGACAGCATAATGGCCACCGTGCCGTCCCCCGGTATGCCCAGGGTGAGCAGGGGGATCAGGGTGGCGCCGGTGACGGCGTTGTTGGCGGACTCGGCGGCGGCGATGCCCTCCACCGAGCCGTGGCCGAACTCCTCCGGGTGCTTGGACATATTTTTCGCCGTGTTGTAGCTGAACCAGGACGCCTCAGAGGCCCCGGTGCCGGGGATGATGCCCACCAGGGAGCCGATGAGGGAGGACAGCAGCACCGGGCGCGCCATGCGCTTGTACTCCTCCTTGGTGATCACGCCGTTGTCCTCCATCTTTTTGGCATCCAGATGGAGGGCGTCCGGCTTCAGCTCCGCCTTGGACAGGATCTCCACCAGGGCGAACAGGCCGATGAGGCACACCGCCAGATCCAGCCCCAGGTACAGCCGCCCCACCCCGAAGGTGAGCCGATCATAGCCCGTCATGGGATCCGAGCCGACGCAGGAGAGCAGCAGGCCGATGCAGGCGGAGATGACGCCCTTGATCATGCTCTTGCCGGACACGCCGGCGATGATGGTCAGGCCGAACAGGCACACCATGAAATACTCCGCGGTGCCCAGCTGGGCGGCCACCCGAGCCACCTGAGGGCCCAGGAACAGCAGCATCAGCGCGGAGAACACCCCGCCGAAGGTGGAGGCGTACAGGGCGATCTTCAGCGCCGCCTTGGTGCGCCCTTGCTTGGACAGCGGGTGGCCGTCCAGCATGGTGGCAGCGGCGTGGGGGGTGCCGGGGGTGTTGATCAGGATGGCGGACACGCTGCCGCCGTAGCCTCCGGCGCAGTAAATGCCCAGCAGGAACATCATGCCGGGGATGGCGGTCATTTGATAGGTGAAGGGCAGGAACAGGATCACGCACAGGATCACCGTCAGGCCGGGGATGGCGGCGAACACCGAGCCGATGAACACGCCGATGTTGATCCACAGGATGTTTTCCAGGGTGAACAGCAGCCCGCTGGCCGGGCCGATAAATTCCAGCATCGCCTTTCCCCTCCCCTCAGAAGCTCACGCCCAGGCCGAAACGGAAGGCACACCAGATGCCCACCGCCAGTACCAGGGTGATAACATAATAGCTCCACTTTTTACACCGGAAGAACGCCAGGAACCCCAGCACGCAGAACACCGCCCCCACTACAAACAGCCCAGTGACCTTGCACAGCAGGTAGGTCACCAGCAGAATGACCAGGATCACCAGCGCCTTGACCTCCACCAGGAGGTTCACGGTTTTCCAGGCGATGGGCTGCTTCCGGGCCAGCTTCACCAGCTCCTTGCCGATGAGGGCGGCGCAGGCGATCAGCATCACCACCATCAGCAGGGTGGGGAAGGCCCGTCCGTCCACCACGTCGTTCCCGCCCACCGTGATCTGGCTGGGCATGGCCAGCAGCATCACAATTCCCACCAGGGCAAACACAATCCCCGCCGTCAGGTCGGACGGGAAGCGGAGCTCCCGCCCCTTCAGCGCCGCGCCCCAGGCGTCCAGGCGGGCGTCCACGCGGTCAATCAACTGCTTCAATCAGGATCTCCCTCCGTTTCATTTATCCGCAAAGCCCAGGGGAACGGGGCCTCCCCCGTTCCCCTGGGCAGCTTTGGCAGAGATCAGCCGGCAACGATGTCCTTATACTCGTTGACGATGTTCTTCACATTTTCCACGTGGGCCTCCACGTCCGCCTGACTCATGGTGTCCACCTCCAGCAGCATGGTGTCCTGGAGCCAATCGGCCACTTCCTTATCCGCCAGGATCTTGCCGTACAGCTCCTTCAGCGCGGAGACCTTGGCGGCGTCGGTGCCCGCCCGGGCCATGATGAAGCAGCGGTTGCGGAAGAAGGGGTAGCCGTGCTTGCCCACGCCCTCAACCCCCGCAAAGGGGCCGTCGGCGATGTCGTCCTGGTCGAAGGCGCACACGATGGTCACGCCGTTCTGCTGGAAGGTCTCCAGGATCTGGGACTGGTGGGAGACGGCGAAGTTGGTCTCGCCCTTGGCCACGGCCTGGGCAGCCTCGGCGGCGGACTGGTAGGGGGTGAGCTTGAGCTTGTCGCCCGCGCCCATGGAGCCGAACAGGGCAGCGGCCAGGAACGCCTCGGAGCCCACCGCGCCGTTGACGGCCACGCTGATCTCATTTCCACCCTGGACATAGGCCTCCAGGTCGGCGATGCTCTTGATATTCAGCTTGGCGTCGGCGGACAGCACAAACACGGAGGAATACAGATTCTCCACAAACACGAAGTCCTCATAGCCGAATTGCAGCTTGGCGGGATCCAGGATGGAGGTGATGGACAGCAGGCCCTCGCCCACAAACACCAGCTCGGTGTCGTTGGCCTTGGTATCCATGACCCAGGTGTTGACGGTGGCGGCGTCGCCCTTGATGGCCTCGGCCACCAGGGTGATGTCCTTGGAATACTCGGTGGACTTGGCGGCGGCCTTCTGGCTCACCATGGCGGCCACGCCGGAGGGGGCCCAGGGGCAGGTGACCTTCCAGGTGGCGCTCTTGCTGCCGCAGCCGGCCAGCAGCGCCGCCAGCATGGTCAGGGCCAGACCGATGCTCAGGATCCTCTTTTTCATTGCGATTTCTCCTTTTCCATGTTTTGTCAGATGCAGCTTGTGCCGCGCCGCACCTGGGATGGCTTTACTGTAACACAAACAGGCGGGGCCATTCAACATCTCAAAGGGTAACTCGCAGAAAGTTGTCTGGTTTTTGTTCTTCTCGTGAAAACTTGTCTGTGTATTACCGGATTTCCCTGCGTTTTACACAAAGCCGCCCTGTGCACCATCGTCCCATCGTCCGCCTTGCTGGGAGTGCTGGGAAACCTGGAGCCACGCTGGGGGGCGGGTTCGGCACTGACCGCTCCCCCGGTTAGGGGGCTCGGCTTCCTCCAAGGGGCAGTCGTCCCCCTGGCACCAGCGGCGGCGGGTGCAGCCCTTGCAGGGGTAGGGGTTGTTACTCCAGGGGTTCCAGCCTGGGGCGTAGTAGTCCGCAAGGTACTCGCAGCAGGCTATCCATCCTGGTTGGTGGTACGGTATGCCAAGGGCTGGTATGCCGGGCAGATGATGCAGTCGTAGTGCTCATCATAGACGTACTTCCACCACTCGTGCCCGCCCTTCATGGTCATAGGGCGCTTGTAGGCCGTGGATAGCACCGGCCATCCAAAAATACTTTTTTGCAGGTATGGGGTTCCCTGTCAATTGGCAGGGAACCCTTTTCAAACTTGTCTCAACGGCGGCCCCTCCAGGGCGATCACCCGGTCGCAGGCTGCCAGCACCGGGGCCTGGTGGCTGGCCAGCACCACGGGAACCCCCAGCCCCCGCAGCCGCTCCAGCATCCGGGCGGCCCGGGCCGGATCCACCCCGGCGAAGGGCTCGTCCAGCAGCAGCGCGTCCCCGCCCAGGGCGGCGCACCGGGCCAGGGCCAGCCGCCGGGCCATCCCTCCGGACAGGGCGGCGGGGTAGGCGTGATCCTCGCCCTCCAGCTCGGCGAAGGCCAGCCAGCGGGGGAGTTCCTCCCGGCGGGAACGGGGGAGCACATCGGTAATGTGCTGGCCCACGGTGCGCCAGGGCAGCAGGCGATCCTCCTGGAACAGGAAGGCGGCCCGGGAGGGATCAAGGCCATCTACTTTACCCCTCTCCGGGCGGGCCAGTCCCCCCAACACTCGGAGCAGGGTGGTCTTGCCGCAACCCGACGGCCCGGACAGGGCGGTTAGCCCCTCCTCCGGAAGCTCCAGGGAAAAGCCGTCCAGCACCACCTTATTCCCATAACGTAAGGTTATATTTTGCAGAGATATCACATCTTTTGCCCCCTCTCCAGCGCCCAGCGAAGCAGCTCCTCCAGCAGCAGGGACAGGGCTACGATGGCCAGCGTCCAGGCGAACAGGTCGGCGGTCTCCAGCCCCAGCTTGGCCTGCTGGATCCGGGCGCCGATGGCCCGATCCGGGGGGCACAGTACCTCCGCCGCCACCCCGGATTTCCAGGCCAGCCCGAAGGCGGTGAGCAGTCCGGCAGACAGGTGGGGCCGCAGTCCGGGCAGATAGATCAGCCGCAGGGTTTTCCACCGAGAGAAGCGGTAGGCCCGGGCCAGCTCCAGCAGCTTGCCGTCCAGGCTGTCCAGCCCGGAGCAGAGGGCGCCCCACACCACCGGCAGCACCATCAGCCCCGCGATGACCCAGGGGATAGCCGTCCGGGGCGTCCACAGGTACACCAGCAGAATGAAGGACACCACCGGCGTGGCCCGCACCACCCGGATGGCCGGAGAGGCCACCGCGTCCGCCCAGGGGAAAAAGTGGGTGAGAAAGGCCAGCGCCCCACCCAGCAGCGCCCCCCAGAGCAGCCCCAGGAATACCCGCCCCAGGGTGGCTCCCACTGACAGCCAGAAGTCCGCCGTCCCCGCCAGGGCCAGCAGCCGCCCGCCCACGGCCAGCGGGCCGGGGAGGAGCAGGGGCTGGCCCACGGCCCAGGCCGCGATCTGCCATACCCCCAGCCAAAAGACCGGGGGTATGGCGTGTTTCAGCAGGTTTTTCCGCGGGCTGTTCATTGGGGAATATAATAGATCCCGTCGTCGGGTACGGCGCCGCCCACGGCGGCGGGGTCGATGGAGTAGAGAGTGCGGAAGTAGCCGGAGACGGCGCTCATCATGTCCTCCCCGGCGATGAAGGTCAGGTGGCACTGGGGAATGGCCTGCTTGGCGATGCCCGCGCTGGGGGTGATGCCGTAGCCCGCCACCAGCTCCGCCGCGGCGTCGATGTTGTGGTTCACATAGTCGATGGAAATTTGGTAATTACGCAAAAAGCGGTTGACTGCCTCGGGATGGCTTTCCAGAAATTCGGTGCGGGCCACCACGGCGGTCATCACCAGCTGGCTGCCGGTCTGGAGCTCGTCCCATGCCTCGGTGACGTCGATGGCAGCGCGGATCTTGCCCTCCCCCTTGGCGATGGCGGCGGTGGCGGCGGGGACGGGCAGCATGGCGTACTGGATCTCCCCGGACAGCAGCTTGGCGCTGATCTCGGAGGCGTCGGCAAAGACGATCTCCACATCCGTGCCCACCTCAAGGCCATTTTCCTGTAATAAATAGCGGAGAATATACTCCGGGTTGGCGCCCTGCCCGGCGGAGTAGATGGTCTTGCCCGCCAGATCCGCCACGGAGTTGAGGGACGTGCCGCCGCCCCCCTCCAGGATGTGGAGGACGCCCAGGGTGCCCACGGCGATGATCTGCACGCCGCCGTCGGTCTTGTTGTACAGGTTCACCGCCACGTTGGAGGCCATGGTGGCGATGTCGATCTCGCCCTTGGTGAGGCCCGCCACCAGCTCGCTGTTGTCGGTGTAGATGTTGTAGCTGTAGGTGTCCACCCCTCGGAGGGCAGCGGGGTCGTTGTCAATGTTGTCCAGCAGCTTGGCCGTGCCGATGCCGGTGGGGCCGGACAGCACCGCCAGGCGGATCTCCTCGGTCTCCACGGAACTGGGCGTTTCGGTGGGCTCGGCGGAGGACTGCTCCGTGGGGGGGACGGTGGCCTCCGGGGTGGGGGAGGCGGTGGGCTCCGCCGCCGCGGGCTTGCAGGCGGCGAGGGAGAACAACAGGGTCAGGGCCAGCAGAAGCGCCAGCAGCTTGGGATACTTCTTCATGGTAAGGCTTCCTTTCTGGTTTCGTTCAGCACGTTTCGGAGGGCCTCCGGCTGGAGGATACGGATGGTTTTTCCCGCCCGGGCGATGGCCCCCGCCCGCTCCAGCGCCTCAAAGGCCCGGTACAGGGTGGCCCGGCCCACGCCCAACCGCCGGCCCAGCTGGGTGGCGGACAGGGTGAGCTCGGCTTCCCCGCTGGAGAGCAGGTAGCGGGCCAGCTTGCCCTCGGCGGAGGGGGCGGACACCGTCTCCAGTCGCTGGCTCAGAAACTGAATCCGGCCGGACAGGTAGGCGGCGTAGTCCTCGGCGAAGGAGGGGCACTCCCGCAGCAGGCGTCGGACGCACTCCTGGGGAATGAGCAGGGTCTGACAGGGGGAGAGGGCGGTGAGGGTGGTGGGATAGTCGGTGCCGTCGCTAAACAGCGCCGCCGCGCCGAACACGTCCCCGGCGGAGAGGGTGGCCATGAGGATGGACTCCCGGCGCACCTCGATGCGCCCCCGGAGCACCACCCCCAGACACCGGCGGAACCGGCCGGGGCCGTACACCACGCCCCCCTTGGCCACGGTGAGGAGATCGGCGGCCTCCAGCGTCCAGGCCCACAGGGGCGGCTCGATCCGGCCCAGCAGGGGGTGGCCGCGGAGGATGGACATATCCATAGGATCCCTCCAAACTGTTTCAAATGGTACAGTTTGGAGTATAGCAGACCGGGACGCCTCCTGTCAAGGGGGAGAAATAAAGAAAAACTTCATCATTTATTCACAGACGGGCCTTGTATTTTCTCCCGCTGTCCGCTATACTAATGTGCGGTCAAAAGTTGACATAATGCGGGGGAACGCGACTGCCCCCGACGTTGAGTGCTGCCCGGGAGGATCCGGACGGCGGCAGAAAGGATGCCGTTTTCATGAGCAACGCGCCCAAGCGCACGAAAAAAAGCGCCAAACGCTCCCCCCTGAGCCGGGTTCTCCGGGGGCTGTACATCATATTGTTCTCCCTGTCCCTGGTGGTGGTGGTGTCCTATGTGGCGCTGAAATTTTTTGCCCCCGCCCCCGACCTGCCCACTCAGGTGGAATTTCCCATTGAGCCCGATGAGTCGGACGCGCCGGAGCAGCCCTCCAGCGGAGTGGAGGAGCCCAACACCGGCAACAAGCTGACCCTGAACCGCCGGAAGGACGTGTATACCTGCCTGCTGCTGGGGGTGGCGGATCAAGGGGGCAGCGACACCATCATGCTGGGGGTGTTTGACACCGCGGCGAAGCAGGCGTCTCTGATCTCCATTCCCCGGGACACGGTGGTGAAGTACAACGGCTCCTACATCAAGGTCAACGCCGCTTACTCCTACGGCGGGGTGGAGGCCGTCCGGGAGTGCGTGTCCAAAATGCTGGCGGTCCCCATTGACTATTATGTGACGGTGAACACCCGGGCCTTCCGGGAAATTGTGGACGAGATCGACGGGGTGTGGTTCGATGTGCCGGTGCGGATGGATTACGATGATCCCTACGGGGATCTGTATATCCACATCGCCCCGGGCTACCAACACCTGAACGGCAGGCAGGCGGAGGGTGTGGTACGCTGCCGCAGTTGCTACCCCAACGCGGATATCGGCCGGGCGGCCACCCAGCGGGCCTTCCTGACGGCCCTGGCCAAGCAGACCATCACCCTATCCAATGTGACCAAGGTGACCAGTCTGATCAACATCCTGAACACCTATGTGGAGAGCGATATGCCGCTGAATACCATGGTGTACTTCGGCACCCAGGCGGTGGGCATGGATCTGGACACATCGTTGGACACGGCTGGCCTGCCGGGCAAGTGGATTAACCCCTTCTGGGAGCTGGAGGACGACGAGATCCTGGAGATTGTGAACGGCCTGGGGATCTATGAGGAGCAGGTGCCCGCATCGGTGCTGCGGATCAGCCACCCGTGAAAAAAAGAACCCTCCTCCCGCAGCTGTGGGAGGAGGGTTTTCTGTGTCTTTTGTTTTGTCACCCGGCTGCCGGTGGGGCTATGGACTTATTTTGCCGCCCGGTTGCCGGTGGCAGCGGACGCTGAACAAAGGCCCTCCCGCCGCAGGCGGGAGGGCCATGGACTTACTTTGTTGCCCAATTGCCGGTGGCGGCGGCGGTGAGGTAGGCATTGATGAAGCCGTCCAGGTCGCCGTCCATCACCCCATTGACGTTGGAGGTCTCAAAGGCGGTGCGGTTGTCCTTCACCAGCTGGTAGGGCATGAACACGTAGGAGCGGATCTGGCTGCCCCACTCGATCTTGAGCTGCACGCCCTTGATGTCGGAGATCTTGTCCAGGTGCTCCTGCTCCTTGATCTGCATCAGCTTGGAGCGCAGCATCTTCATACAGGTTTCCTCGTTTTGGAACTGGGAGCGCTCCGTCTGGCAGGACACCACGATGCCGGTGGGCTTGTGGATCAGCCGGACGGCGGAGGAGGTCTTGTTGATGTGCTGGCCGCCGGCGCCGGAGGAGCGGTACACCTGGCGCTCGATGTCCTCGTCCCGGATGTCCACCTCCACGCTGTCATCCAGCTCGGGCATGACCTCCACGGCGGCAAAGGAGGTCTGCCGCCGGGCGTTGGCGTCAAAGGGGGAGATGCGAACCAGCCGGTGGACGCCATGCTCACTCTTGAGGTAGCCGTAGGCGTTCTCCCCCTCAATGCGGATGGCGGCGGACTTGATGCCCGCCTCGTCCCCGTCCTGGTAGTCCAGCACAGAGTAGGAGAAGCCGTGGCGTTCCGCCCACCGGGTGTACATCCGGTAGAGCATCTGGGCCCAGTCCTGGGCCTCGGTGCCTCCAGCCCCCGCCTGGAGGGAGATGATGGCGGTGGAGTTGTCGTATTCCCCAGACAGCAGGGTGGACAGCCGAGCCGTCTCCATCTCCCCCACCAGCGCCTCAAAGCCGCTCTCCACCTCGGGCACCAGGGACTCGTCCTCCTCTTCGTTGCCCATCTCGCACAGGGTCATCAGATCGTCCCAGGTGGACTGCCGTCTGGCCTGGGCGTTCACCTTGTCCTCCAGGTTGCTGATGCGCTTTTGCACCTTCCTGGCCTTTTCCACGTTGTCCCAGAAGCCGTCGGCGGCGGACTGGGCGTGGAGCTCGTCCAGCTCCCGCTCGGCTGACTCCAGATCCAGGGCCTGGCCCAGTTTGTCCAGCTCAGGCTTCAGGTTGTTCAGCTTAACCCGGTACTCGTCAAATTGAAGCATTGTGGATTCATCCTTCCGCGGCGCGGGCCGCAAGATTGTTTTTCTCTCAATTCCTGTATTATATAGAAAGATCCGGCGGTTGTAAAGGGGAAGGTTTGCGGATGGGCCCCGGGGGCGGCGGTTTTTGCGCCACAGGATAACCCAGAGGGCATCTTGGGCAAAGAACGGGCGGGAAATCCGCCCCTTTCCGGCGATTTCCCGGTTGACTTTCCCGCCGGGGGCTACTACAATGGACTAATCTATCAGTCTGTCGGTTCATTTTTTGGGGGAGGCCCGGAGTATGGAACAGCTCGTTTATTTTGATTACGCCGCCACCACGCCGGTGCGCCCCGAGGCCCGGGAGGCCCTGTTGGAGGGGCTGGACGGCTTCGGCAATCCCTCCTCCCGGTACGGCTTCGGCCGGGAGGCCGCCCAGCGGGTGAAGGCGGATCGGGAGACCGTGGCCGCCGCCCTGGGCTGCGCCCCTGGGGAGGTGACCTTCACCTCCTGCGGCACCGAGGGGGACAACTGGGCTCTGCGCCGAGGGGCGGAGCGGAACCGGCGGCGGGGGAAGCACATCGTCACCACCGCCATCGAGCACGCGGCAGTGCTGGAGACCTGCCGGGATCTGGAGCGGGAGGGGTACGAGGTCACGTACCTCAAGCCGGACAAGGCGGGGCGGATCACGGCGGAGCAGGTGGCCGCCGCCCTGCGGCCCGACACCGCCCTGGTGTCCATAATGCTGGTGAACAACGAGACGGGGGTTGTTCTGCCAGTGGCGGACTGCGTGAAGGCGGTGAAGGCCTTTGATCCCGCCATCCTGTTCCACTGTGACGCGGTACAGGGCTTTTTGAAGGTGGAGACGCCCCTGGCCCGTTTAGGCGCGGATCTGGTGGCGATCAGCGGCCATAAGATCGGGGCCCCAAAAGGGATCGGGGCGCTGTACGTGAAGAAGGGCGTGGGCCTGCGCCCGCTGCTCACCGGCGGTGGACAGGAGGATGGCCTGCGCTCCGGAACCGAAGCCACCGCTCAGATCGCCGCCTTTGCCGCGGCGGTGGGGGCTGTGGCCGGGGACAAAACCCGGCTGGAGCGCACCGCCGCCCTCAAGGCGTACACGCTGGAACGGCTGAAGGAGGCCGTCCCCGAGCTGAAGGTGATCTCTCAGGGGGACGCCCCCCATATCTGCGCGGTGACCCTGCCGGGCTACAAGAGCGAGGTAGTGGTGCGGGTGCTGGGGGATCGGGGAATCTGCCTGTCCTCCGGATCCGCCTGCCACAGGGGGAAGCCCAGCCACGTGTTCGCCGCCATGAACCTGCCCAAGCCCTGGCTGGACGGGGCGCTGCGGCTGTCCTTCTCGCCGGACACCACCCGGGCGGAGGCGGATGCGCTGGTGGACGCTCTGAAAGACGCGGCGGATACGCTGTTCACCACCCTGTCCTGACCTTTTGGACGGAAAGGGAGACCATATGCTCAACCGACAGGAAATTTTGGATTTGCTGGGGGAAACGGCCCTTGACAAAACGGAATACTGGGTGACGTCAGGGGCGGCCATGGTGCTGTACGGGTTCAGGAACAGGACGCGGGATATTGATTTGGGCTGTACCTCCCCCATGGCGGATCGCCTGGAACGGAAGGGATATCCTGTAGAAATTCTTCAGGATGGAAGCAGAAAAATTGTGTATTCCGACATGATTGAACTATTTGAAAACTGGCTTGAGGGCGACGTCGTTTTCTTGGAGGGGCTGCCGGTAGTTTCGCTGGCGGGGTTGCTCAAAATGAAGGAAGCGCTGGGCCGGGAAAAGGATTTAGAAGATATTCGTTTGATAAAGGAGCAGTTGTCAAAATGTTAAAGCTATTCCGGCGGGAGCCGGGTTTTTATCCCAAGCTGCTGTCCCTGGCCCTGCCCATCCTGCTGCAAAACCTGATCACCAACTCCCTGGGGCTGGTGGATACGTTTATGGTGGGCACCATGGGCCAGGGTCCCCTGGCCGGGGTGACGCTGGCCAACATCCCCGTGTTCGTGGTGCAGCTCATGATGTTCGGCATACAGAGCGGCTCCTCGGTGCTCATCAGTCAGTATCGGGGCAAGGGGGACTTGCGGGCCATCAACCGGGTGATGGGCATCGGTATGTACGCCGCCGGCGCCATCGGGCTGGTGTTTGCCCTGGTGATGGGCTTTTTGCCGGAGCAGTTCATGGGCCTATTCGGCAACGACCCGGCAGTGGTGGCCACCGCCGCCCGATACGCCCGGATCGTGGGCTGGTCGTATTTCTTTGACAGCTTCGTGCAGGTCTACATCGGCGTGCACCGGGCCATGGGCAACCCCAACCGGGGGCTGATCATCCTTGGGGTGTCCATGGCCAGCAACACCTTCCTCAACTGGGTGTTCATCTTTGGCAACCTGGGGGCCCCCCGGCTGGCGGAGCAGGGCGCGGCGCTGGCCACCCTGCTGGCCCGGGTGCTGTCCTGCTCCATCGCGGTGGCCTGGGCGGTACTGGACAAGAACTTCAAGCTGGATCTTGCCCTGCTGTTCCGCCCCGGCGGGGAGATGGTGCGGCGGTTTGTGCGCTTCTCCACCCCCGTGATGTGCAATGAAACCTTCTGGGGGCTGGGCACCTCCCTGTTCCCCACCATCATGGGTCACATGGAGGGCTCGGAGGACATCCTGGCAGCCTACGCCATCGCGGGCAACATCACCAACCTGTGCACCGTGGGGGTGTTCGCCATCTCGGGCACCGCCGCTATCCTCATTGGGCAGGCCATCGGCTCGGGCCGGAAGGACGAGGTGTATTCCCTGGGGGCGCTGCTCAACGTGCTGGCCTTCCTGTTCGGCCTGGGGGCGGGGCTTGTGTTCCTGGGGGTGCTGTACTTCGCGGTGGCCCCCTTCCTCTACCCTCTGTTCGATCTGACCGCCGCCGCCCAGGACATCTGCACCATGATGCTCACCATCATGTTCTGTATGATGCCCCTGCGCTCCTATGAGTGCACCAACATCGTGGGGGTGCTCCGGGGGGGCGGGGACGTGCGCATGGCCACCCTCATCGACCTGACGCCCCTGTGGGCGGTGGCGCTGCCCCTGGCGGTGCTGTCGGGGCTGGTGCTCCAGCTGGGCATCCTCTGGGTGTACCTGTCCATGATGAGCGAGAACATGGTGAAGGCGGTGCTGTCCACCCGGCGCTTCCTCAGCGGCCGGTGGATCAATGACGTGACCATCCCCGCGGGGCAGGAGGCGGGCGCCTGAGCCACCGCAAAATATTTTTGGAAAGGGTATTGCATTTCCTGTGGAGGCGTGCTACAATGACGATAGCAATAGTCAAGCACCCAATCCTATCAAAAATTATTTGGAGGTAGAACCATCATGTCTCTGAAAAAATTCCTGGTTTCCCTGCTGTGCGCCCTGTGCGCCGTCTCCCTGCTGATTCCAGCCGCCTTTGCCCACGGCGGCCACGGCCGGGGCGTGAGGGCGCAGGCCAGAACCTACCAGTGCGCGGTGTGCCCCGTGGAGGACTGTGAGGTGGCGGGCCGTCACTATCACGACGGCGTCCTCTATTGCGGCTACAACCACGCCAACGGCTGGTGCGACGGGGCCTGCCTGCCCCTGTGCCCGGTGGAGGGCTGCACGCTGGCGGGCCGCCACTATCACGACGGCACCCTGTACTGCGGGGCCAACCACGCCGCCGGCTACTGCAGCGGGAGCTGCGGGTGGTATACTCAGACCTCCGGCGGCTGCCATGGCGGCGGCCATCACTGCGGCTGGTGAGCACAACCTGATGGAGAAACGGGGAGGGCCTTTCAAGGCCCTCCCTCTCTTTGCGCGAAGGGGCGCGAAATGCGGAAACTTGACCTTAAAATGCTGTGGGGATGGCTTCTCAGCCGTCCCCTTTTGTGGTACAATTAACATCGGATGAACGTGTATTTTTGAAGGGAGGAACCGGTATGTATCTCGCGGTATGCGATGATGAGGACGAAAGCCTGGACGCCATCGCCGGTCTCCTGGACGATTGGGAGGCGGAGCGGCAGCTCCCCCTGCCCAGGCGTATGTTCTCCAGTGCGGTGGAGCTGCTGGAGGTGGCCCGGCGGGAGCGGTTCACGCTGTACCTGCTGGACGTGATCATGCCCACGGTGGACGGCATGGCCGCAGCCCGGGAGCTGCGAACCTTCGACGGCGCTGCGGATATCGTGTTTCTCACCTCGTCCCCCGAGTTCGCCTGCGAGAGCTACCGGGTGCACACCCTGGACTACCTGCTCAAGCCGGTGAACCGGAAGCGGCTGTTTCGGCTGCTGGATGAGCTGTACCTCCGGGAGCAGCGGCCCCGGGAGGCCCTGGTTCTGAAAACCGGAACCACCATTGTCCGCGTCCCCTTCTCCCAGCTGGCCTTTGTGGAGGTCATTGGGAAGCGGCTGTACTTCAACCTGACAAACGGCGGGGTGCGGGAGGTGGCCGGTTCGCTGAAGGAGTATGAGGATCTGCTGCTGATCCGGCCGGAGTTTATGCGGGTGCACCGCTCCTATATCGTCAATATGCTCCAGGCGGCGGAGTTTTCCTCCAGCCACATTGTCACCTTCACGGGAAAGGAGATCCCCGTGTCCAGGCTGTTATACCCGCAGCTCCACAAGGATTATCTGGCGCTGCTGTTTGATCGGGGAGGGACGACAGAATGATGAGTCTGGTAGATATCCTTGGCGGGGTCAACGCCGGCCTGGTGTTCTTTTTTGGCGCGGCTCTGAGCGTAGCCATCGCCGGGGGCTGCAAATCCGGGCGCGAGTGCGTCCTGCTATTTGCGCTGTGTCCCGTTTTTCTGGCCGTTCAAACCGCATCCTGGCTGGTATGGGGGCTGGACGCGACAAAGCGGCTCTATCCGCTGATGGTTCATCTTCCGCTGCTGCTGCTCCTGATTTTTGGGCTGAAAAAGCCGGTGGATATCTCGCTGGTCAGCGTCTGCGCCGCCTATCTCTGCTGCCAGCTCCCCCGCTGCACCGGCATTGTCACCGCCGCAGCCACCGGCTCGGCGCTGGTGGGGCAGATTGTCTATTCCGTTACCATCGCCCCCATTTTTGTCTTTCTGCTCCGGTATTTCGTGCCCTCCGCCCGGGACACCATAACCGAGTCCCGAAAATCCCTGCTTCTCTTTAGCTGCTTGCCCGTCCTCTACTACATCTATGACTATACCGTTGCCACCCGCATCAACCTGCTCTACGCCGAGATCCTCTCTCCCAACATCACATACTCCACCGGGCAGGTGGTGGCGGAGACCCTCCCTACGGTGGTGGGCCTGCTCTACATGGCCTATACTACCGCCTACCGCCAGCAGCTCCAGCAGCACAGCCAGACCCAGATGCAGAGCTCCCTGCTGTCCACCCAGCTCAAACAGGCGGAGAAGGAGCTGGCCGCCCTGCGCCGCTCGGAGAGCCAGTCCGCCCTTTACCGCCACGACATGCGCCACCACCTGACCGTTCTCAACGCCTTTCTGGCCGAGGGCAAAGTTCAGCAGGCCCAGGAGTACATCAGCGAGGTGCAAAGCGGCATCGAGTCCGTCACGCCCAAACGGTTCTGCGACAACGAGCTGGTCAACCTGCTCTGCTCCGCGTTCTCGGATCGGGCGGAGCGGCTGGACGTCCGGCTGACGGTGAAGGCTGAGCTGCCCCCCATGCTGAGTATCCCGGACATCGAGCTGTGCGCCCTGCTGTCCAACGGCCTGGAGAACGCCCTGGCCGCCGCCGGCGCCCTGGACGAAAATCGGCGGTGGATCAGCTGCTTCTGCGGCATCCGGGCCAGCAAGCTGCTGATCGAGATCAAAAACCCCTGCGTGGGGACGATCCCCATGCGGGACGGGCTGCCCGTGTCCCAGCGGGAGGGCCACGGCTATGGCTGCCGCAGCATCCAAACCATCACCCAAACCTGCCACGGCCTGTGCGAATTTACGGCGGAGGACGGGATCTTTACCCTCCGGGCGGCGATGCCCGTGTGAGGTACGGGCCGGAGTGTCAAAAAAGCGGGCCCTGAACGCTTGAACGTTCAGGGCCCGCTTGGCTTGCTCAGGGCCAGGTCAGATCACCCGCATCCGGATCACGCCGGGCACCTTGCGGATATCCTCGATGACGCTCTCGTCCACCTTGGAGCCTGCGTCCACCATGGTGTAGGCGTACTCCCCCTTGGACTTGTTGGTCATGTTCTCCACGTTCACCCCGTCCGCGCCCAGCTGGGTGGTGATCTGGGCGATGACCGCGGGGACGTTCCGGTGGATCACGCACAGGCGCTGGGCGCCGGAACGCTCCATAATCACGTTGGGGAAGTTGACGGAGTTCTTGATGTTGCCGTTCTCCAAGAAATCCCGGAGCTGGTCGGCGGCCATCACCGCGCAGTTGTCCTCGCTCTCCGGGGTGGAGGCCCCCAGGTGGGGCAGGGCCACTACATGGGGGGCGGCCACCAGCTTGTTGTCTGGGAAGTCGGTGGCGTAGCAGGCCACCTTGCCGGACTCCAAGGCGGCGATGAGATCGTCGTCGTTCACCAGTCCGCCCCGGGCCAGGTTGATGAGGCGCACCCCGTCCTTCATCTTGGCGAGGGCGGCGGCGTTGATGGTGTCCTTCGTGGCGTCCATGTAGGGCAGGTGGAGGGTCACGTAGTCGGAGTTGGCGTACAGCGTGTCCAGCTCCTTCACCACCTTGATGTGGCGATCCAGCCGCAGGGCGGCGTCCACCGACAGGTAGGGATCGTAGCCGTACACCTCCATGCCCAGGGACAGGGCGATGTTGGCCACCAGGGCCCCGATGGCGCCCAGGCCCACCACGCCCAGGGTCTTGCGGTACAGCTCCGGGCCCACGAAGGCGGACTTGCCCTTCTCCACCACGTCGGCCACCTCCACGCCGGAGGCGGCCTGGGCCTTCACCCACTCCGCGCCGCCCACCACGTCCCGGGAGGAGAGCAGCATGGCGCAGATCACCAGCTCCTTCACGGCGTTGGCGTTGGCGCCGGGGGTGTTGAATACCACGATGCCCGCCTCAGAGCACTTGTCGATGGGGATGTTGTTCACCCCGGCCCCGGCCCGGGCGATGCCCAGCAGGTTGGCGGGGAAGGCGTAGTCGTGGAGCTTGGCGGAGCGGACGAGGATGCCGTCCTCGTTGTCTACGCCGTCGCCCACAGTGTAGCAGTCCGCGGGCAGGCGCTCCAGGCCCACCGCGGCGATTTTGTTCATGGTTTTAATATGGAACATGGCTTTTCACCTCATAAAACAGAATTTATTCTCCGTTACAATAGAAAAAGATATCTTTTTTATGCTCCTGGGGGGTCCCCTTGTAGACGTGGGTGTTGATCCCGCCGATCTCAAAGCCCGTGCTCAGGTAGAACCGGCACGCCCCCAGGTTGTTGTCCTGCCCCTGGGTGTACAGACCCTTGTAGCCCTTTTGGACGGCCAGCTCCTTGCATGCCTGGATCAGCAGCCTGCCCGCGCCCTGCCCCCGACAGTCCGGGTTCACCTTCAGGTCGTGCAGGTACAAATACTTAAAAAAATCCTCCTGCAAAATGGCCAGCCCTACGCACTGTTCCCCGTCATACGCTCCCACGAAAACGGAGGTCTGGGACATCTCCTCATAGTCGTAGTTCTCGTCCGGGAAGCACATCTCGGTGACGTTTTCCGCTGGAAACAGCAGTTCTGTATGCTCCCACTTGCCGTTGTTGTAGGACGGCAGCAGCAGTCCGAACAGCTTGAAAGGGTAATTTTTGAGCCGGATATCGTCCTTATGATCCTGGGTGATAACCCGTGTGACAAACATTATTGTCCTTCTTTCAGTTATTTCGGTCGAATGCCTTGATGAAGTCCGCCAGCTTTTCCACGCCCTCCACAGGCATGGCGTTGTAGATAGACGCCCGCATACCGCCCACGTTCCGGTGGCCCTTCAGGTTGGTGAAGCCCGCCTCGGTGGCCTCCTTGACAAACTTGGCGTCCAGCTCCTCGCTGGCGGAACGGAAGGTGACGTTCATATCCGACCGGCTGGCCTTCTCCGCCGCGCAGGTGAACAGCTTGGAGTTGTCCAGCACATGGTACAGCAGGGCGGCCTTGCTGTGCTTGATCTGCTCCATGCCCTCTACGCCGCCTTTGCTGTCCAGCCACTCCAGCACCAGCCCCAGCATATAGATACACCAGCAGGGGGGCGTGTTGTACATGGAGTCCTTGTCGATCATGGTCTTGTAGTTCATCATCAGCGGGGTATAGGGCAGCTCGTGGCCCGCCAGATCCTCCCGGACAATGGCGATGGTGAGACCTGCCGGGGCCAGGTTCTTCTGGGCACCGCCGAAAATAATGCCGTACTTGGACACATCCACCGGCCGGGACAGAAAGTCAGACGACATATCGCACACGATGGGCACGTCCCCCGTGTCGGGCACGTACTGCCACTCAGTGCCGTAAATGGTGTTGTTGGCGCAGTAGTAGAAGTAGCTGGCCTGGGGATCCAGCTTGAGCTGCTCCTGCTGGGGGATATAGGTGTGGTTCTTGTCCTCGCTGGAGGCGGCCAGATTGATGGTGCCGTACTTCTTGGCCTCTTTATAGGCGATGTTGGCGAAGTTGCCGGTGACGGCGTAGTCCGCCTTACCGGTCTTGCCGATGAGGTTCAGCGGCACCATGGAGAACTGGCTGGAGGCCCCGCCCTGCAAAAACAGCACCTTATAGTTGTCGGGCACGTGGAACAGCCGGATGAAGTTAGCCTTGGTGTCGTCAAAGATCTTTTGGAATACCTTGGAGCGGTGGCTCATCTCCATCACGGACATACCGGAGCCCTGGTAGTTGGTGATCTCGCTTCCCGCCCGCTCCAGCACCTCCAGGGGCAGCATGGACGGGCCAGCCGAAAAGTTGTAGACGCGCTGAGTTCCCATGGTGACATCCTCCTCATTAATCCGCTGAAATTTACTGCTTTAGCGTATTGGACATATTATATGGTTTTTTCTCCCTGTTTGTCAAGAATCAGATAGGCCAAAAAACCCTGCCGCCCCCGGTCCACAGCCGTGAAAAAAGGCGAGGGCAAGCCTTGAATCCCCGCTGTTTGATACTAATCCGCCCCGCCGCCGCATATACATCTGCCAGTGAGGGCGCCGGGCAGGCGCAGGCCCGGAAGCCCCGCACAGCTCAACAGCTCAGTGGGGAGTGTTGTCAGTGAAGGGTAACATGGAGGAGCGCGCGCAGGAGCTGGCGCTGTACATTATTGAGAACAAGGCCACGGTCCGCAGCGCCGCCAACCGGTTTGGCATCAGCAAATCTACGGTACATATGGATATCATAAAACAGAACGGTACATCTGGATAATCAAGTAGCTGATGAGACCGGCATCCCGCTGTGGGTGCCGGTCTTTTGCTGATTGCGGGTCTATGAGATTCGTTAAACCACAATGTTAGCGATGATTACCCATAACCCAATATTCAAAAACGTGGCATCATAGATTTGTTTGATAGGTCTGCTTCGGGTTCTTGGGCCGATCTGGGATCGATATGGAAATAGTGCCAGAGGTGACCAGCGGCTCTAAATAGCGTCGGATGGCGTACTGAGATGAGGCTATCCCCAAGGATTTTACAATTTCCTTACGCGTGCGGGGCGTCTTACAAAACTCCAGCAGTCCCCGCTCAGTTGGATGGGCATTCACAACCTCAAATGCCGTCTGGACGGGTCTTTTTCCGCCATACTGCGTTGCATTTTCTTGAAATACACAAAGTATTCCTGCGAAAATGCGCCTTGTCAAACTTAAGCCCCTTGATTGGCTAAGCAGGGAAGGACACATCTTCCCTGCTTAGCCAGTCTTTTATGTACGTTTATTTGCCTCCCCCTCGGGGAAGATGATCTTGTTGACGAAGAAGAAGATCACCATGGAGATGCCGCCCTGGAGAATGACGGTGCCGATGTTGTAGACGAAGGCGGGAACAAACAGCCCGGCCACCGCCGTCCAGACGCAGTTGATGGAGTTGACGATGCAGTTGATGACGATAAACGCCAGCACGTACCACACGATCTGCTTGCCCAGGTTTCCCTTGCTGCGGAACACAAAATTTTTCTGGATGGGGAAGTTGATGATCTCCCCGATGCCCATGGCGATCATATAGGCGACGAAATAGCCCAGACCGCCGCCCACGATCACCTGCCCCGCGTCGTTATACTTCACAGCATAGCCGAAGATGTTCCAGTCGAAGTCCACCCCGAACAAGTTGACGGGGATGCCCGGCCAGCCGAACTCTACCCCGGCCAGGTCAGCAAACGCATAGGGCAGGCCCAGGAGGATGAAATACTTCATCACCGTGATCAGGTTGCTGACGATGACGAACAGCCCGCCCTCCCGGATCCACTTGGCGGCCTTCGGATGCTTTTCCGCAAAATCGTTCCAGAATTTCATGTCCGTTCCTCCCTTATTTCATGGCGTTTGCCGCCTTGCGCTTCTTGCCGGCGCGGAAGAAGCCGCCGATGACGGCCCCCAGGCCCTTGAAGAAGTGGCCGTTGACGATGGTGAGGATACCCTCCGCCATCTCCATGGAACAGATGCCGCCGGTCATCTTGGCGATGGCCCGGAAGGGCATATTGTAGTTGAACAGCAGGTTCAGGTTGGGCTGGC
>CAJTYK010000010.1 GCA_910584285.1 uncultured Oscillospiraceae bacterium | reverse complement strand
TCACCACGGTATAGATGTCGTTCCAGGACACGACCTCCACCACCAGGTTGATGTTCTCATAGGTCTTGTTGAACTCGTCCTGGAAGTCGGCCCACCACTGCTTGGTGTTCTGGCCGTACTCGGCGGCGATGACGTTGATGTCGATCTTGTCACCGGCGGGCTGGGGATCGGCGGGCTTCTGGGTCTCCTGGGTGCCGGCGTTGGGATCCTTGGTGGGATCCGGGGTGTTGCTGTTGGCGCAGGCCACGAGAGAGAGCGCCATGGCCAGGGCCAGCAGCAGTGCAAGAATCTTCTTCATTTTCATTCTCCTTCTCAATGATGTTCTTCCTCCCGCAGTCCAGGCGGAAATGCCTGGAAAAAGGAGGCCGAGTACGTTGGCAAATTTCACAAACGTACTCTGTTGATACTGATTATACTTAGGCGTTCTGCAAATAAATAGGTGAAAACGTCCGGGTTATAGAAAAATCGTACGAATATGAAAATTCGTACGATTTTTCTGAAAATTTGTCATTGGGTCAGGGGGCGGGGCGGGCGCTTTTCCGGTACTGGCTGGGGGTGGTGCCGGCTACGGAGCGGAACACCTTGGAAAAATAGTTATAGTCGCTGATACCCACCGCCTCCGCCACTGCGGAGACAGGCAGGCTGCTCTGGATCAGCAGGCGCTTAGCCGCGTCAATGCGCCGCTGGGCGATGAGCCAGGACAGGGTGTGCCCGCCGGACAGCTCCTTGGCCAGGGCGCACAGCTTGGTGCGGCCGATATGGAGCTGTCGGGAGAGCTGGGCCAGGGACAGCTTTTCCATGTAGTGCTGATCCAGGTAGCGCTCCAGCCGCTCCAGATCGCTCTGCTCAGCGGATTGGATCAGGCCTTCCAGCCGGATATAAGCGGCCAGGGCCTCCAGGGTTTCGGAATAGGCCCGCAGCTCCTCCCCGGAGCACTGTCGGAACTGGAAAAAGGCCCGGCGCAGCTCCTCTACATCTCCGGGCCACCAGTCCAGCAGGGGGCGGGTGTTCTCCCACTGTGCCTCCACGGGGGAATCGTCCAGGTAGCAGCCGAACACTAACCAGGCCAGGGGCTCCTCCTTGCTGTAAAGGGGCATGAGGGCCTCGCAGACGCCCAGGTGGCAGCGGTAATACTGAAACCCGCCATCGCCAGTGTAGCTGTTTACCTTCCAGGCGTCGCAGGCCACGCAGCGGGCGTGGCCCTCGGGGCTGGCGTTGATGATGCGGCAGAACGGGGGATGGCCGCTGAACAGCTGAATGTCCCGCCCGGTGACGTCCAGGATGTTGGCGGGCACGCCGGTGAGGGTGTCCAGGTTGGCGATGAGCCTACGCAGCCGCGTCTCGTCAAACAGCGTGTTCAACTGGCGCCCCCCCTCTCAAAAATACCGGCGCTTTGCCTTACGGCAAAGCGCACACGGGGCGTACGCCCCGTGTGCGTAATGACTCTTAAACTTAGCCCTTGTGGTACTTTGCCACGATGGCCTCCAGCTCGCTCCAGTGGGCCTCCATATCGGCCACCAGCTTGCACTGGGTGCGGCAGCGATCCAGGTTGTGGCTCTCCCGGGCGATGTGGAAGTACACGTCCCCCACCAGGTAGTCGGTGAGGAAGCGGATGCCGCACTCCAGCGTCATCAGCTTGGCCCCCCAGGGCAGGTACTCCACCTCGCTGTCGGTGAGGGCGTCCCCCGCCTCGCTGAGGAAGGCCTCGGTGTAGGCGGCAAACAGATCCAGATCCAGGTTCACCTTGGACAGATCCGTCTCGTCCTCGGCGCAGTGGTTGGCGCCGAAGCGGATGGAGTCGCCGAAGTCATTGATGGACAGGCCGGGCATGACGGTGTCCAGGTCGATGATGCACACGCCCTCGCCAGTCTTGTCGTCCATAAGGACGTTGTTCAGCTTGGTGTCGTTGTGGGTGACCCGCAGAGGCAGCGTCCCCGCCCGCAGGGCGGACAGGGCTACGGAACAGTCCGCCTCCCGCTCCAGCATGAACTGGATCTCCGGCTGACAGCCCGCCGCCCGGCCCAGGGGGTCGGCCTCGATGGCCGCCTTCAGCTTGGCCAGCCGATCCTCGGTGTCGTGGAAGTGGGGGATGGTCTCGTACAGGGTGTCCGCCGGGTAGTCCCGAAGCAGCTTCTGGAAGCGGCCGAAGGCCCGCCCGGAGGCGGCGAACAGCTCAGGCGTCTCGGCGGACTGATAGCAGATGGTGTGCTCCACAAAGGGATACAGCCGCCAGGCACCTCCCTGGCTGTCGGTGAAATAGGGCTGGCCGTTTTTGGGGCGGAGCACCTCCAGGGCCTCCCGACTGCGGTCGCCGCCGTTCTTCTCGATCTCCCGGCCCAGGTAGTCGGTGACGCCGATGATGTTTTCCATGAGCTGATCGGGCCGCTTGAAGGCGGCGGGGCTCATGCGCTGAAGGATAAACCGGCGGCAGCACAGGTTTTCCGGCTGGGTATGTACCACGAAGGTGTCGTTGATGTGGCCCTGGCCGAAGCGGATGGCTCCCACCACTGGGGCACCGAAGTCAAAGGCATCCAGCGCCTCATGCAGGGCGGTGTCAAGGTCTGCCATGTCGTCTTACGCCTCCCACAACTGGTCGGGGTAGAGCCCCGCCTTTGTCTTTTCCGCGATGGCGGCCACCACGGTGGGCTTGTCCTCCCGGTAGGTGACGCCGTACCACTTGTCCTCGCTGACCAGCACCCGCACCTGGGCCTTGTGCTCCTGGATCAGCTGCTCCACCACCATGGGCAGGAAGTATTCCGCCTTGGCGGGGTTTTCCACCAGCGCCTTGTCCAGGAAGGCGGGGAACCGGGCCAGGGCCTCGTCCAGGAAGCTGCGGGTGAAGCCCCACATATTCATGGACACGGTGGTGTCTCCGGGCAGGGGCGTCCAGGTCTGGCCGCCGTCCTCGGTGAAGCGGGCATCGGCCCCGTCCTTCTCGATGGCGGTGCGCTCCTGGATGTCCCGGAGGATGTGCTCCCCGTCCACGGTGCACACACCCCGGGCCACAGAGCCGTGCTCGGTGACGGTGTTCTTCAGCAGGTAGCCCACCATCACATATTCGTAGACATCCCCGTCGGGGTGGGCACACAGGTAGTCGTAGATGAGCTTGTAGGCCTCGGGGCCGTAGTAGTCGTCGGCGTTGATGACGGCGAAGGGACCGTCCACCAGATCCCGGGCGGACAGAGCGGCCTGGGCGGTGCCCCAGGGCTTGGTGCGCTCCGGGGGGACGGCGTAGCCGGCGGGCAGGTCGTCCTTGCGCTGGAAGGCGTACTTCACGTCCATCACCTTGGCCACCCGGTCGCCGATGCAGGCGCGGAAATCGGCCTCGTTCTCCTCCTTGATGACGAAAATCACGGTGTCAAACCCGGCCCGATGGGCGTCGTAGATGGAGTAGTCGATGATGAGCTGGCCGTGGTTGCCCACGGGATCCAGCTGCTTGAGGCCGCCGTACCGGCTGCCCATGCCGGCGGCCATGATCACTAAAACAGGCTTTTTCACTGTCTGCCGTCCTCCTCAAATCTGTATGTAGGGGCCGGTGTCCTCACCGGCCTGGGATATATCCGCATGTCATAATCCTGTGCGAGGGCCGATGGGGACATCGGCCCCTACGGGATTACCCCTTGTACCCGTTGGGGTTCATGGACTGCCACTTCCAGGAGGAGGCGCACATCTCCTCGATGCCCAGCTGGGCCGTCCAGCCCAGTTCATCCCGGGCCTTGGCGGGGTCGGCGTAGCAGGCGGCGATGTCGCCGGGGCGGCGGGCCTCGATGGCGTAGGGCAGCTCATGGCCGCAGGCCTTTTCGTAGGCGTGGAGCACGTCCAGCACGGAGTAGCCGTTGCCGGTGCCCAGGTTGCACACGAACAGGCCGCAGTTGGTGGCCAGCTTCTTCAGCGCCGCCACATGACCCTTGGCCAGATCCACCACGTGGATATAGTCCCGCACGCCGGTGCCGTCGGGGGTGTTGTAGTCGTTGCCGTAGACGTGGACCTTCTCCAGCTGGCCCACCGCCACCTTGGCGATATAGGGCACCAGGTTGTTGGGGATGCCGTTGGGGTCCTCGCCGATGAGGCCGCTCTCGTGGGCGCCGATGGGGTTGAAGTACCGCAGCAGGGCCACGTTCAGCTCGGGGTCAGCGGCGCAGATGTCCATGAGGATCTTCTCCTGGAACAGCTTGGAGGTGCCGTAGGGATTGGTGGTGCCGCCGGTGGGGAAGTCCTCCTGGATGGGGACGGTGGCGGGGTCGCCGTACACCGTGGCGGAGGAGGAGAACACGAAGTTCTTCACCCCATGGCGGCGCATGGCCTGGAGGAGGTACAGGGTGCTGATCAGGTTGTTGGAGTAGTACTCCAGGGGCTTGGCCACGCTCTCCCCCACCGCCTTCAGGCCGGCGAAGTGGATCACGGAGTCGATGTCGGGATATTGGGCAAACAGGGCCTCCACCTCATCCTCGTGGCACAGCTCAGTCTTGACGAAGGGGATCTGCTTGCCGGTGATTTTTTCCACCCGCTTCAGGGCCTCCTCGCAGGAGTTGTAGAGGTTGTCTGCCACCACGATGTCGTAGCCCGCGTCGATCAGCTCCACGCAGGTATGGCTGCCGATATAGCCGGCCCCGCCGGCGACCAGAATAGACATAGTAAAGGCTCCTTTCAATCTATCAACAATTTGGAATCAGGACTCTTTGGAAGCTGCCTCTATTGTAAGAGGGTCGGGGCGGAAAGGGAATATGCTATCGTGTACATTATTTGCACAATCGTCCGACGATGGCCCGCCCTCGGACAGCATCTTTACGCTGCGCTCATACTCGCTGGGGGACATCCCCGTGGCCTGCCGGAAGCGGCGGGAAAAATAGTGCACCGACTGGAAGCCCAGCAACCCGGCGATCTGGGTGAAGTTGAGCCGCCCCTCCCGGATCAGCCGCTTGGCGGACTGGATCTTGAGATCGCCGAACCAGGCCATCACCCCGCCGCCGGTGTGGGCGTGGAACAGCTTTTGCAGCTGGCTGCGGCCCACCAGGTTGTCCCGGCAGATCTGCTCCAGGGTGAGGGGCTGATCCACCCGCCGCTCCAGGTAGTCCATCACCTGGGCCACCACGCCGCCCCCCTCCGGCCGCCCGTCCGGGCCGGGCTGGGGGGAGCCCTCCCGGCGTATGAGCCGGATCAGCAGCTCCTCCAGAGCGGCGCACAGCAGCTGCTCCCCCCCGAAGGGGGCCGCTCCACGGCGCTGAAGCTGGGTGACGCTGGAGGCGTTCAGAGGGGTAGAGAAGGCGGCGGCGCTCTCCGCCACCAGCCGGCCCAGCAGGGAGCGTTCCTCCCCCCGGATGGCGATGGTGCGATCCCGGAAAAAGTCCATGGCGGGGCTGTCGCAGCCAAAGCCCGCCACCACCAGATCGGGGGCCACCCCGGCGGCGGAGAAGGCGTGGAACTCCTCTGGGGCGTGGAACACTGCCTGCCCCCGCTCCAGGCGCAGTTGCCGCTCCCCTGCGGTGACCAGCAGGGAGCCCTTGTCCACGTATAAAAGCTCCCAGAAGTCGTGGCGTTCGCCGGGGTAGGCATAGCTGCCGGTGTACTCGAAGTAGTGCACGGAATAGAGCCGATCCACCGCCACCGGGCGGCGGGGGATCAGGGGCCGGTAGTCCAGCCCGGTGGGGGCCTGTCCGTCCATGGGCATCCTCTCCTTTGTACCGGGCTTGGGGACTCAGCGGCCCCGCCAGTTTACCATCTTTGCGATATCGTCGGGCCGGCCCGCCGCCATGATGTGGGTGTCGGCGGCAAAGACGAAATCAGGGGCGATGGGCAGGATGGCCCCCTCCTCCTTGCGGCCGATGACGTTCACGTTCCACTTCCGGCGGATGTCCAGATCGATGAGGGTGAGCCCCGCCCAGTGATCGGGCACGTCCAGCTCAAAAATAGCATACCCGGGAGCCAGCTCCACATACTCCAGCGCCCCGTTCACGCTGAAGCGCATGGCGGTGCGCTGGGCCATGTCCCGCTCGGGGAACACCACCTCGTCCGCGCCGATCTTCAGCAGCAGCCGGGCGTGGAGATCCCGGTCGGCCTTGGCCACCACCATGGGGGCCCCCAGCTCCTTGAGCAGGGAGGTGATCTCCAGGGAGGACTGGAAGTTTTCACTGATGCACACGAAGCAGAAGTCGAAGCCGTCCACCCCTAAAGAGGCCAGCACCTCCTCGTCCATGCAGTCACCCACCTTGGCCTGGGTGACGTGGGGGGCGATGTGGCTGATGACCTCCTCATCGCTGTCCAGCACCATCACCTCGTTGCCCTGATCCATAAGCCGCAGAGCCAGGTTGGTGCCAAAGCGGCCCAGGCCGATCACCAGGAATGTGGCGGCCATTCTGATCACACCTTTCAACTATAATTTGGCTTGCGCCGTTATCCTATGGTGATGCGCTCCACCGGATCCTTGACCCGGGGGGGCAGCCGCTCCGCCAGGGCCATCATCATGGTGAGGCTGCCGATCCGTCCGCAGTACATCATCACCAGGATCAGCACCCGGTTGAGGGGGGACAGGGCCCGGGTGATGCCGGTGGACAGCCCCACGGTGCTCATGGCGGAGAACACCTCGAACAGGGCGTCCTGGAGGGGGAAGGGCTGGGTGGCCAGCAGGGCGAAGCCCCCCGCCATGGCCAGGGTCAGGTAGAGGGTGACCCCCGCCGCCGAGCGGTGGATCTGGCCCTCATCCAGCCGGCGGCTGAAGGCCCCCACCTCCCGCCTGCCTCGGATATAGGCCCACAGCGTGAGCAGGCAGACGGCCACGGTGGTGACCTTCACGCCGCCGCCGGTGGAGCCGGGGCCCGCCCCGATGAACATGAGCACGATGGTGAGCAGCCCCCCCGCGCTGGTGAGGGAGGCCAGATCCACGGTGTTGAACCCCGCCGTCCGGGGGGACACCGCCTGGAACAGGGAGGCCAGAACCTGCTCCCCAGGGGCCATGCCGGCCAGCAGGTTGTCCCGCTCCGCCAGCCAGAACAGCATCGCGCCCCCCAGGGTGAGCATCAGAGTGGCGGACAGCATGATCTTGGCGTGGAGGGAATACCGGCGCAGGCGCAGGCCCTTCTCCCACACCTCCCGCCACACCAGGAAGCCCAGCCCGCCCAGCAGCACCAGGGCGCACACGGTGAGGTTCACCAGGGGGTCGTCCGCGTAGTAGGTGAGGGAGCTGTAGGGCTCCCGGAAGCCCATCAGGTCGAAGCCCGCGTTGCAGAAGGCGGATACGCTGTGGAACACCGCGAACCACAGCCCCCGGCCCAGGCCCAGCTCGGGCACGAAGCGGACGGCCAGCAGGGCCGCTCCGGCGCATTCGATGGCGGCGGTGCCGCATAGGATATAGCGCAGGAGGATATACACGTCGCTGAGCCGCTCGGCGCTGACGCTCTCCAGCATGAGATCCCGCTGGCGCAGGCTGATCTTCCGGCCCAGCAGCATGGAGGCCATCAGCACCATGGTCATATAGCCCAGACCCCCTACCTGGATAAGCAGCAGCAGGATGAGCTGGCCCAGGCCGTTGAACTGCGTCCAGGTGTCCGCCGCCACAAGGCCGGTGACGCAGGTGGCGGAGGTGGAGGTGAACAGGCAGTCCAGAAAGGGGAGGGGGCGGCCCGTCCGGTTGGCGAAGGGCAGGGACAGCAGCAGCGCCCCTGCCAGGATGATGCCCAGAAAGCCCACAGCCAGCATACGGCCGGGGGTGAGCTTGACGGGTTTCTTCTTCACGGGCAGCGGCCCCCTTTTCCTGGAAGGTTTACCTTATATTATACCTGCCCGAAGGGGCGTTTGCAAGGGGGAAGGCGGATCCTCTCCCTGGACTTCGCGAAACGACAAATTTCCTGCGTGAAAAGTGAAGGATGGGGGGTGCGAGACAGAGGCAAGGTATGCTATAATAATATGATCAATCAGGATCACTTTCACGGCGAGAACGGGGGAGGGGGGCTTTGGATGGGCTTGATGGACTACAGCCTGCTGGTGTGGGAGGGAATACGGTTTCTCGTGTTCCTGCTGGTGTGCGGGCTGCTGATGGAGGATCGCGTCTCCAGCCGGATTGCCTGGGCGGCAAGGGTGGGCTTCCTGGTGGCGGAGCTGGCGGTTCAGGCCGGAGTGCTCCTGCTGGGGGGAAGCTATGCCCTGATGCTCTCCCTGCTGGCGGCGACGGCCTATGTTCCCGCCATCGTTTATATCCACATCCTCTCCAAAAACGGATTCATCCAGACCTGTACGGTGTGGATGGCGGGTCTACTGACAGCCCTTACCCTGCGCTGCCTGTATCAGGTGACGGCCGTGGCGGCCGGCTGGCTGGAGGAGGGGCCGTGGCAGGCGGTGCTGCTGCTGGGCACGCCGCTGCCCGCAGCGGCGGCTCTGACGGTGCTGGCCGGATTCCTGCGCCGACCGTTCCAGACCTGTCTGCGGGAATACTCCGGAGGCTGGCTGCCTCTGTTATTTCCCACGTCCATCGTGTTTCTGCTGCTTTCCCATATTGGGAACACTACGGCGGATCCGGGGACGGTGGCACTGATCTTTCTGGCCACCCTATCCATGCTGCTGGTGGTGAGCCGGCTGATCCTGCTGTCCGCGTCCATCGCCCGGACGGAGGAGGCCGAGCGGGCGGCGGCGCAGCAGCTTGCCATACAGCGCCAGGACTACGAGGCCCTTCAGAAAAAGCTGGAGCTGGGCCGGGCTTATCGCCACGATATGCGCCACCACCTGAGCACGCTGGATAGCCTGCTCCAGCGGGGGGAGACGGACAGTGCGCGGCAGTACATCGGCCGGCTGGCAGGCCAGCTCACCGCTGTGGAGGGGGAGACCTGGTGCGGCAACGCGGCGGTGAACGCGGTGCTGGCTGCCCAGATCGGCCGGGCCAGGGAGTGCGGCTGCACTGTGGAGGCGGACGTGCGTATTCCGGATCAGCTCCCCTTTATCGAGGCGGATTTGTGCGTGATCTTTGCCAACGCCCTGGAAAACGCCGTCCACGCCTGCCAGGCCATCCCCGGAGGAGGGGAGCGCCGGATCCGGCTGAGCGCCCGGCTCAACGACAATAGAAGGCTCACCATCGCCGTGGACAACTCCTGCCCCACGCCGGTGGAGCTGGACGGGGAGGGTATCCCCACCGCGCCCCGGGAGAAGGGCCACGGCTATGGTCTGCGCAACATCCAGGCGGTGGTGCGTAGATACAACGGCCTGCTCCAGTGCGAATGGGCCGAAGGGGAGTTTCGCCTCCACGTGGTGCTGTTCGACTCGGTGGAGCGCAGAAGCGCCCGCAGACGCAGGGCTGTCTGGCCCGCGGCTGCGCTGATGGCGCTGTTTCTGGTATGCTTTGTGGCCGGCAGCCTGTCCGAGGCGGTGCGGGCGGCCCGGGGGAGGCAGGCCGCCTCCGTGGTGGACAGGGCGGTGTGTCTGCTGGGGGCCCGCAGCTTGTCGGGAAATCAGGGGGAGGAGCCTGGGGAGGCCGGGACGGCTGACGTCCCGGAGCTGGAAAAGTTGGCGTGGGACTCCTTCTTGCAGTACGTGTCCCGAACCTACGGCATCTATACGGACATGGATGTGGGGTATACTGTGGTGAGGGACGACGAGGCCCTGCTGGTGGTGCGGTTCGACGGGGTGGTGAACCGGGGCAGCTCCGGCCAGTTCAATCGGTTCCTCAACTATGACAAGAGGAAGAATCGGGCGCTGTCGCTGTCCGATCTGTTGAAGGAGGGCTATGTGGAGGTCATCAGCGAGGAGATCCTGCGGCAGATGATCGACCTGCAGACTAAGAGGGAGGGGGACTATTATGCTCCCGGCGGGATTTGGCGGGAGGACGAGTGGTTCCAGACCATCGCCCCGGATCAGAATTTTTACATCAACGGGGACAGCCAGCTGGTGATCGCCTTTAACGAGTGCGAGGTGGCGCCGGGGAGCATGGGCGCGCCGGAATTTATCATCCCCGCTCAAGTGCTGGAGGACCTTCTTGTCCAGCCGTCTATCCTGGATTAAGGAGGGAATCCCATTGCTGAAGCTGTGTATTTGTGACGACGACCCCGGGGATTTGGAGCGGCTGGAGACCTTCACCGGCGAGTTCTTCCGCAGCCGCCCCGACGTGCCCGCCACGGTGGAGACCTTTCAGTCGCCCTATGATCTGCTGGAGCGGATGGAGGAAAAAGGCGGATTCGACCTGTATCTGCTGGATATCCTCATGCCCCATCTGTCCGGGCTGGAGCTGGCTCGGAAGATCCGGGAGCGGGGGGAGACCGCCCAGATCCTGTTCCTCACCTCGTCCCGGGAGTTCGCCCTGGACGCCTTTTCCGTTAACGCTGCGGGCTACCTGCTCAAGCCGGTGGAGCGGGACGCCTTTTGCAAGACCATCCTGGCGGCGGTGCAGGCCCTCACCCCGGCGGACGATCTGCACCTGCTGCTGAAAACCAGGGAGGGCATCCGGAAGATCCGCCTGCGAGAGCTGGTGCTGGTGGAGAGCTTTGACCACAGCCGGGTGTGCACTCTGTCCAACGGCATGGTGCTGGAAACCCCGGCCACCCTCACCTCCCTGCTGGAGCGGCTGGAGGGGGATGCGCGGTTCTTTTCCCCCCACCGGGCCTATATTGTCAACCTGGAATTCGTCAACGGGCTGGCGGGCAGCGAGCTGCTGCTGTTTAACGGGCGACGGCTGCCTGTGTCCCGAAAACTGGCGTCTCAGCTGAAAAAGGCCTACATGAGGTACGCGTTTTAGACAAGGCGCCCGAGGGATGATTGCTCCCCCGGGCGCCCCGGTTGCTTTCCACGCAGAAAATCAGGCATTTCAAGAAAAAATAAACACAAGGGTCTGGAAATATGATACAATGCGTGGTACAATCTGGCTGTGTGAACTGCCAAAAAGATGGGCTTCATCGCGAGGAGGATTGTGAATTGTGCCCCAACTTGTCCACCAGGGCGATGACCAGGGCGGCGGAGCTGTCATCCAGGGCGGACAGATCCACATACCTGGGCGCGTCCACGCACACCAGATAGTCCACCGTCACCCCCAGCACCCGGGACAGGCGGATCAACACTTCCAGGGAGGGTGCCTTGCTGGCGGTCTCATAGGCGCTGATCATTCCCTTGGTGACCCCCACTCGATGGGCCAGCTGCTCCTGGGTCAGGTGCTTGCCTGCCCGAAGCTGGCGAAGCTTTTCGCTGCAATCGATCATGTAGTATCCCCTCCTTTCTGCTATCAGTGTAGCAAAAAGAAGTTTTCCCATAGTGTACTTGGGTAATACTACCGGTTGACTTTCCGCCTTTCCTATAGTATTATTTAATTTCATGGAAGCTATGAGCTTGCAGGCGCAAGGCGGACACAGAGGAGGCCGGCAGGCTGTGAAATCCTCCTTGATGCGTTTGGCACTTTGCGCAAAAAGGGGATTGTCAAAAAGCATAAGCTGGTGTATGATAACCTAACGGAAGTAAATGAACGTTTACGCCCCCGTTTTTCAGGTTCAAGCCCGTGCCGTTATAGTAAGGAGCGTCGCTATGAAGTTCAAAACAAGCAAAAAACGCAACGACGGATTCACGCTGGTAGAGATGTTAGCAGTGACCGCCATTGTGGCCATCCTGCTGGCGATAGGGATAGTAGCGGTGGTGCACTATGCCCGTTGGCTCCACATCACCGAGCTGGACAATACCGCTCGGGAGATCTACCTGGCCGCGGAGAACCGGGCGGTGCTGCTGTCCGCCGGCGGGCGGCTGGAGGAGCAGGTGATGGCGGCGGCGGACGGCACGGAGCAGACAGTGACGCCCCACAAGGATGCCACTTCCCTGGCAGCAGGCGGCGGCGCGGCAAACGCCAAGTACCGCTACATCTACTACAACGGTGACGCCGACCGGCTGGAGGATCTGCTGCCTGTGGGGACGATTGACCCGGCGCTGCGTGAGGGCCGCTTCTATATCGTATACGAGGTGAACATGGGGAGCGTCGCCGACGTGTTTTACGCCGAGGACGGCGACCTGCTGGACAATAATTCTAACTTCCAGGCCTTTTATGAGAAGTGGCGGGGCTCCTCCCGGCAGAAGCGGCTGGACGAGAAGCGGATGATCGGCTACTACGGCGGCGAGACAGCGGGAAATGATAAGACCGACGCGCTGCAGACGCCCATCCTTATCGTGCACAACGAGGAGAAGCTGTGGGTGGAGCTCACCTATAAGGTGCCGACGGGGGAGACGCGGACGCCGGTGGTGAAGCTGTACCGTACCGGGGATAAGCAGTACGAAATAGTTCTCAGCGATCTAAATGGGTGGGAGAAGACATCAACGACGGGCATAAACGGCACGACGTATACCTGGACCCGAGTACTGGATTCGCTGGAAACGGGCAAACAGTTTCAAGATCTGTATAATATAGGCAATAAGCCCCCCTCTTTTGGCTGGGAGTTTACCGTGGAGGCGTGGCTCGAGGGTGGCACCGTGCGCAGTACCTCCGCATACGACACTGGAAACAACAGCCTGTTTGCCGACGAGACCGGCGACGGAGAGATCGCCTATATCGGAAACCTGCGGCACCTGCAAAACCTGGACGAGAAGTTTTCCAAGGTAGGGGGCAAAACGGCGGCGGTGCAGATCGCCGATATTGACTGCGGCGAGAGTATGTTCAGCCCATATGAGTTTGTGCCCATTGTGAATGATACGTTGAAGTCCTATTGCGGCTCCTACGGGGCGAATGGGGCTGAGACTGTCGTGCACTTTATCAAGGGGCTGACGGTGAAGCAGGAGAGCGAGGAGTCGAAAAACGGCGGCCTGTTTTCCATTGTGCCGTCCGGCATGACGCTCAAGGATGTCCGCCTGATCAATACCAGTGTAAAGATGGACGACAAGCCCGCCGGGGCGCTGGTGGGAGTTGCCGCGGACGCGACTTTCACAAACTGCTGGGTCTACTGGGAGGGCGAGGAGCTGGAGGAGCTGAAGGCTTCCATAACAGGGACTGAGCTAACGGATGACGACTATCAGATCACCGGCACCAACGCCGGCGGGCTGGTGGGCGAGCTGAACGGCGGCACGATCACGGACTGCCTGGCGGCCACGCTGGTGAAGGGTACAACTGTCGCCGGCGGCCTGGTGGGGCAGACCACCGGTGTGACGGTCAACACGTCCTACGCGGACTGCTACCTCAAAGCGTCCACCGCCGCGGGGCTGATCGGGACTGCTGGTGCTGGTGGAACAACGGTTACGCTTACCAATGTTTACACTGCCGGGTTCATCGACAATACGGCCACGGACGCGACGGCCGCCGGGCTGTGCAATGGTAGCGCGATGGCGAATCATGCCTATTCCGCCATGCACTATGAGAAAACAGGGGAAAATGTTCCGATTGTACCGCTGGCGGAAGGTGTGACCAATAGCTCCTGCTACTATTTGAAATATAGCGGGTCGCCATCTGAAAACCTCCAAGGAAAATCCTTTGAGGATATGATCAAGTCGGAGTTCGTTGGTCTGATGAACGGGGGGAGCGCCCCGGGTGCTTTTGCTGGGAAAAAGAGCGCGTATGATCCGAGTGCGAGGGAGAATGAGAAAAGCCACCCCTATAATCTGCTGGATGGCGTGCCATTGACCGTGTATCCCTTCCCGGGACTGGCGGATCTGCCCCACTATGGGGACTGGTCTTCAGAAATTGTCAGCACGACCCTGGTCTACTATGAGCAGTACAAGGCGAAAAATGGCGATGAGTACAGATTCCAGGGAGTGGACGCTTTGAGTGACAATGCGGTTGTCTCTCTGGATGGCTATGCTGTGATGCTCACGGATTTGAAAAGTGACGACGTAACAATTAAGTTCACCTATCTGACGGAGGAGGGCACGGAGCCTACTTTAGATCAGAAGTATACAAAGGGGGATGCCACGGAGCCTACTATAAAGCTTCTGCAAAAAGTACAGGACGAAAAAACCTACTATTTTGCCCCCCTGCCCAAAGAGCTTATCAATAGCGCCTACGCGTCCGAGGACTTCTATCAGCCCATTGGCATTGGGGTGGGCAGCTCTGAAGCAACCTGGTTCGCGTATAATCCCCATTTCGCCAAGGCGGCGGAGCCCATTCCCGAGGAAATTAAGGAAGTGGATCGCCCGAATTACATCGCTAACATGGGGATGCGGGCGTACGGCTATGTGCGCACCCCCCGGCACCTGCGGGCGCTGAGCCAGTTTGAGACATATGCTCACGGTGGGAAATACGAAAAAAACAACGGGAATCCGACCTGGGTCAGCCATACGTATACCTATATCCAGGAGCTGGATCTGGATTATACGACCTATGAGGGGTATGACTGGAAAAAGAGCTGGAAAGGCGACGAGTATACCCAGGAGCCCATCGGCAAATTCAGCGCGCCCTTCAACGGCATTTACGACGGCGGATGCCATACCATCGAAAATGTGAAATTCAAGCTGCCGGAGGACATCACCCGGCAGTACGCCGGCTTGTTCGGCCTGTCCGCCGGCAATCTGCGCAACATCGTCTATCTCATGAATCCGACGGAGACCGTCTCTGTGTCCAGAAGCAGGGTGACGCTGCTCCTGGGGGCACTGGCCGGGGGAAACAGCGGCACCATCGACAATTGCGCCGTGGCGGGAGCCGATCTGGAGGGCACGATCTACAACAAGGCTGAAGCATATGTGGGCGGCCTGGTGGGGATCAACAATGGCGCCATCCGAAACTGTGCCGCCGAGGTGGCCAGCCTGAAGGCCCGCGGGGAGGATTTCTCCACCGCCCGCGCCGGGGGCCTGGTGGGGAAGAACAATAGAACCATCAGCACGTCCTACGCCGTGGGCTACATCAGCGGCAAGGCGCAAGACGATTCCACGGTTCGGGTGTGCGGCTTTGTGGGCTATAACATCGGAGAGATCAGGAACAGCTACACGGCGGCACGGCTGGAGTCCAGCGGCGCCGGCGTGGAAACCTATGGCTTCTGCGGCGAGAAGGCGGGCAGCCAGAAGAATACCTGCTTTGTGGATAGAGGCAATTTCACCTACCGGGAGGAGCCTTATAACGGCACCTATTCCGTCAAAGATGATCGGGCGGCCGCCGTTTCCTACCAGTCGATGAAGTTTGAGGGAACTGATGCGACGAAGGAGACGCCCAAAGTGGTGTCGGAGGGCGGCATGGCGTGGGGCGGAAGGGCCGTGAACGGCAACCCGCCTGAGAAGGAGGGGGAGCAGGCCCCCAGCTTCCCCCTGCCCACCGGCGTGAAAGACCGAAGCGGCAACGCCGTCCACTACGGCCAGTGGCCCGTGGAGCTGGATCTGGGCAATATGGGGGTGTACTACTGGGAAAAGATGAAGGTGACCGGGGCCAACGGAGTCCGGGAGATCTACGGCGTGAGTGTGCTGAAGGTGGATCCCAACGGGGAGACGGTGGAGAAGATCTCCACCCTGTCCAACGCCCGCAGCGACGGCGGCGTGGTGACGGACTACGGGTATGGGTGGTACTATGAGGCCCAGGAGGAGGCGGAGAACCACGTCAAGACGGAGTTTTCCACTGAGGGGCTCTCCTACACGGAAAACGGCGGGTCGGGCGGTCCGTGGAAGGATCAGGAGTCCGACGAGACGGTGAACGCCGAGATGGCGGGGCTGATGCCGGGCTATGAGTTCCGATCCTACCACAGCTTTGTGCCCAACCCGGATCCCAACGTGGATGGGAATTTCACCGGCGCCCAGGCGGGGCTGTACGCCACCGGGGTGAAGGACAAGTATGGCAAGGAGGAGACGCCCAACGGCACGGTGACGCTGGAGCAGGGAGGCGTAACGGTCACCTTTGAGATCAACCCCCACTTCGCGGACGCGCTGGCGGTAAAGACGCTGCAAGATAAATGGGAGAAGCTCGAGGGCGAGATCGCCGCCTCGCCGGGGACGAAGGACAATCCCTACGAGGTGCGGGCCATGGGTCAGCTGTCCGCCATCAACTGGAACAGTACGAACCGGAACACCAAGACCGTGATAAACGGAAGTAGTAACAATAAGCAATTCCCCTATTTGTCCTATGGAGGACAAATCAGAGACTATGTTTGGAAACAGACCCATGATATCCACGGGAACAGCGGGATCTACACGCCCATCGCGGAATATTATGCTTGGGGCAGTAACGGCGGTCATGATAACCTGTACGGATGGTTTAGCGGATCCTTTGACGGGGACGACTATGTAATCGAAAACGTCAACATCCAGGGTCAGACCTCCTCTGTTGCGGGGCTATTCGGGGTGGTGTTCAACGGTTCGCTGAAAAATATTGTGCTCTATAGTTCGGATGGACAGGGGAAGATCACCAGCAAAATTGATAGCAAGATGGACAGCGCGTGGTATTCCATGGGAACCCTGGCAGGTATTGCGTCGGCCAGGCAAGGTACGGCCGGATATAAGGGCAGCGCGGTGGAAAACTGTTCTGCCTCGGGGTATACCATTGAGTACAAGACCTATAACAGGCGGGACAAGGATAGCACCGATGATGCGGAAGGTGGCAGCACAATCGGCGGGCTTCTGGGCGCATCGGATATGGTGCTGAACAAGTGCGCCGCCGTGACCAACATCAAGATCCTCAAGGGCGACGCTGAAAGCACCTTTGGCAATGACAACCTCCGTGCGGGCGGACTGACCGGCGTGTGCCAGAACAAGATTACAAACTGCTATGCCGGTGGAAAGATTCAGGTCCAGTCTGGCGTAATAGTGAAATGGAAGAACGGCATCTTTCTCGGAGGGATTATCGGCGGTGGTTACTTCAGACCCTTAACGGTTAATGGTATTAACATTACGATTGGGGGAGGAGGCACCGGGGGAGGACAAATAAACCTGACGGATTGCTATTCCTACATTGAATTGCCAGATGAAAATACAGAGATTTATATGACAGAAAACGGGAAAAAAGTGTCGGCTAATCCTACAGAGAATGAAAAGAAATCCCTATCGACACATATCCGGGCACTGTATGCAATAGGTGGCCCAGGAGATGGTAGCAGTAGCTATGCAGCCACAAATTGCTATTATTTGGAAAGCGAGGTTATGAAGAATAACCGAGAGGGGCTAAATACGACTACACAATATAGAACAGGGTGGTCTGAACTTCCTAAAAAAAGGTTAGCGACAGACCTTGACTTGACCAGAGATTCCATACAGGTGATCGCCAGGGATAAGAATGGGAACATAAGAAGGAATACGGCGGACAACAGCTTTGTGGAACAAAGAATTTCTCTCACCTCCGATGATGTGGGAAAGGAATTTTTGGTTAGCTATCGTGACGGCAGTAGCGGTTATACGTACTATAAGAGTGCTGTGAGTATCGACATTGGCGGAGAAACTTACAATTGTCTATATGGTGCTGCATTTACAAATTATATGCCCATATTTACGATTGAGAGAAACGGACCCGTGGATCAGAACAACATTGAGAGCAGATGGGTCATGTTCAGAGGCTGGGCGACAGATATCACCGGGAATCGGGTGACTACCTGGACTACGAATCCCACCACACTGCTGGTCAGCAGCTGGAACAGCCTGATGGCCGTCACCTACGACCAGCTGAAGGTGAGCAATGGAACCGGAGCTGTGCTGAGGAGACTGGACGCTTTCGACCCCGTCACCGCCACCGAGGACGGCTTCGCCATCCCCGGAAAGTACAGCTACAGCGCGGCGGACTTGCTGCAGGGTCTGAATTACCCCTTCCCCACCATCCTGACCCGGGAGAACGGGACAATCCACGTCCACTACGGCGACTGGCCGCTGCACGGCATCGAGCGCGACACCGGCGGCGCGCCCATCCGCCTGGATCTGCTAAAGGTGAAGGGCGAAGAAAATACGGAGACGCTGAGGCTGAGCGAAGGGGTGCCCACGGGCGGCACATGGACGCTGGAGACGAAGACGCTGGCGGAAGGGGAGACGCCCATCATTGAGGCCTATTTGGGCGATACGGAGGGAGCGAAGACGGCCCCCGACAACAACGGAAGCTGCAAGCTGACGGTGAAGGGGCTTAAAACGGGCCAGACGGATGTGACGGTGGTGTATGTGCAGGGCGGTGTGGAATATGGCCGCGTGACGATCACCGTCAACGTGACCGCAACGCTGCGGGTGAAGTCCAAGCTTTCGCCCATCTACGTGTACCCCGGAGCCGAGCACGTTGTGGTGCCGCTGGTGCTGTGCGACGATGAGTGGAACGAGCTGACCGAGAAAAAGCTGGAGGACGTGAAGATCGACCCGGACAAGAGCGTGTGCAGAATACCTGACGAGCTGCTGAGCAGTGCGCAGTTGGTGGAGGAGGAGGGGAACTATTATCTGCTCCTGGAGGCGAAGGCAGTGGACGACCCGAATGGTGAAGCACAAGCCATAACGGTCAGCGTGCCGTATACCTACAGGGAGGCGGAAATCGAGCCTGAGCACAGTATGCTGTCGGTGGTGATGAGGCCCCTGCCGGAGGCGAAGACGGTGGAGGAGGAGGGTAAGAGTGTTACCCGGATTACCTTCGACGCCATCCCGCTTGACGAGAAGGAGGAGGCAGAGGAGCCGGTCACGGCTGAAACCACCGTGGACGAGGTTAGGGTGGTCAGCGTGAAAAATCCGGAGCCCACGGATCCGGACAACACGGCGACGGATCCTGATGCCGCGGAGGGTTCTGCGGAGCAGCCCGAGGTAAAGGCTGAGGGTAACGCTGTGCTGCTAAAGAACTACGCCCCGGGCGCCGAGGTAACGCTGGAGCTGACGCTGTGGCTGAAGCGGAGCGACGCCGAGGTGGATGATCCGCCCATCACCCAAATTGTCCAAATGACCGTGACTATTCCGGAGCCGAAGGCCGACGAGGGTTCGTCCGAGGAAACGGATACTGAGACGCCGAAAGACGAGAAAACAAATTCGGAGGCGGAGCAGGCGGAAAACCAGGCGGCCGAGCAGGCCGCCGAGCCGGAGCAGACCCCGGAGGCGGAGCCCGCTGCGGGCGAGGGGGCGGAGCTGCCGGAGGAAGCGGTTGACCTCACGGTGGAGGAAAAAACAGACCCCGTCCAGGAGAAAGACGCCGGGGCGGGGGAGGATAAGACGGAGCCGGAGCAGTAGATGGCCCGGAACAGGGAAGGGGGGACGTCCCATGAAGAAAATAGGGGAAAAGTTGCGCAGCGAGAGTGGGGCGTCCATCCTTTTAGCGTTGCTGTTCTTCCTGCTGTGCGCCATGGTGGGGGCGTCGGTGCTGATGGCGGCGGCGTCCAACGCCGGAAAGAGCCGCAGCAACCGGGAGGAGCAGCAGAAGTACCTGACGCTGTCCTCGGCGCTACAGCTGGTGTGCGACGAGCTGACGGCGGCGAAGTATACGGCGAAATATGAGGTTACGACTGAAGTAATACCAGTATATAAATACAATGCGAGCACAGATATAAATGAGTACATAGGGGATCGATATAAGCACACATATGCTCCGACGAACGGGGAAATTATTGGATGGAGCTTTTCGGGAACCCCATGTGTTTTGCCCATTGTAGAGGAATTGGACAAAGTATTTGCTAATATTGGCAGAAAAGATAAAGCGGATGTTTCCAACAGTGAGGTCAAATCGCATAGCTATTCTTACTGGACACCACAGAATAAAGAGGTATCACCGCATACGATAACGATTGAGGTAACACCGGATGATGATACATGGCTCACAGAAGCGGTGGAAGTGAAGGCTGAGTTGCACGGAAATGATTCATATAACATCAGCCTGACTGCAAAGCTTGTAAAAGACAACACTTACACCATGTTTGCCACGCTGGTTCTTGACGGAGACGGGCCAAAGTTGAAGGATAGCAGCAATACTACAGCTGGAACTGTTACGGAAAGCTGCAATGCCATCCGATGGAAGCTGAACCAGATCACAAGGGAGGCTCCAAAATGATGTGCCGCAAGCTGAAAGACAACCGGGGCGAGACTCTGGTGGAGATGCTGGCCTCCATCCTGATCGCGGCGCTGGCGGTGGCGCTGCTGTTCACCTGCTGCATGGCGTCGGTGCAGATGGGCCGCCAGGCCCGGGCGGCGGACAAGAGGTACTATGAGAACTTGTCTGCGGCGGAAGCCAGGACGGAAGCAAAGGGAGCTGGAAAGGTAAAGGTGGAGGGAAACGGCAACAGCGTTGAGGTTCAGATCCAACTCTACGGCGGCGACGGGATGTACTCCTACCAGTGGGGAGAGAAGGTGACACCCGTTGACCCGTAAATGGAAGGACAGCCGGGGCCTGACCCTGGTGGAGATGCTATGTGCGGTGGCCATTCTGGTACTGCTGGGGCTGCTGATCAACACGGGGTTACAGCTGGCCGTGCACAGTTACCAGGACATCACCGCCCAGGAGGAGCTGGAGCTGCTGGCGGCCTCCCTCAGCGATGCCCTGGCGGACGATCTGCGGTACGCCAAATTTCCGGATACTGACGACGATGGGAATTTGAAGAATTATCACAGTGAGCGATATAACGGTGGTAAGCTGCACACGGTGTTATCCATAGGGACAGGCGGCGAGAACGGCGGGAAGGACAAGGGGCAGCTTTACGCCAACGACTACCGGGTGCTGCCCAGCGGGGCCTACGGAAGCGGGGGGGCCTATGTAATCGGAAAGAACGATGGTACTCCGGGACTGACGATTACCTATGACAAGGATGCGAGACTGTTTAAGGTGGACTTGACGGTGAAGCAGGCGGAGGGGGAGCTTTTCGCCGAGGCGCACCTTACCGTCCGACGCCTGAGTCCTGACACAGAAAAATAGGGGGCGGGAGCCATGGCAATGAAATACAACCGGCTGGGCGATATGCTGATTGAGAGCGGCGCCATCACAGAGGAGCAGCTCAAGGAGGCGCTGGCGCTCCAGGCCGGCAGCGGCGAACGTCTGGGTACGGTGCTACAGGCCCACGGCTTCATCACCGAGAAGCAGCTCATCGACACGCTGATGAACCAGCTGGGCGTGGAGTACATAGACCTGAACTCCCTGTCCATTCCGTCGGAGATGGCCCAGATCCTGCCCAAGAACGTGGCCAAAAAACATATGGTGGTGCCTGTGAAGGCCACCCGCACGGACGTGCACCTGGCCATGGCCGACCCCTTGAACTTCGTGGCGGTGGAGGAGGTGCGGGCCATCACCCGCCGGCGGGTGATCCCGCTGATCGCCACCACCGCCGCCGTGGAGCGGGCGGTGCAGAACCTGTACAGCAACCAGGGGGCTATGCGGGCCATCGAGGAGATGCAGCGGGATCTCATCGGCGGGCAGTACGGCTCCAGCGCCCTGGCGTCCGCCGGTACCCAGAGCGTGGCGGTGGACGAGGACGAGGCGGACGCCGCCCCCGCCATCCGCCTGGTGAACTCCATCATCGACCGGGCCTACACCGAGCGGGCCAGCGATATCCACATGGAGCCCGGCGAGGATCACATGAAGATCCGGATGCGGATCGATGGGGCGCTGCGCACCATCATTCAGGTGCCCCGGGAGCTACAAAACTCCGTGATCTCCCGCATGAAGATCATGGCGCGGATGGACATCGCCCAGAAGCAGGTTCCCCAGGACGGCCGGGCCAACGTCACCGTCCAGCAGGAGACGCTGGATCTGCGTATCTCCACCCTGCCCACCACCCACGGAGAAAAGGTGGTGGTGCGTCTGCTGCGCAAGGCGGCGGAGCTGTCCAGCCTGGACGGCATCGGCCTGCGGGGAGAGAACCGGGAGCGGTTCCTGAAGCTCATCGACAACACCACCGCCGGCGTGATCCTCATGGTGGGGCCCACCGGCTCGGGTAAGACCTCCACCCTGTACACTATGATCCAGCGGCTAAAAAGCGAGGAAGTGAACCTGGTGTCCCTGGAGGATCCGGTGGAGTACTACATCGAAGGGGCCTGCCAGGTGCAGATCAACGAAAAGACCGGGCTGACCTTTGCCAATGTGCTGCGCTCTGTGCTGCGGCAGGATCCGGACATCATCGCCGTGGGCGAGATCCGGGACGGCGAGACCGCCGAGATCGCCATGCGGGCCGCTATGACGGGCCATCTGGTGCTGTCCACGGTCCACACCAACAACGCCGTCTCCTCCATCGACCGTCTGCTGGACATCGGTGTGGAGCCCTACCTCATCGCCGGGGCGGTGAAGGGGATCATCTCCCAGCGGCTGGTGCGCAAGGTGTGCCCCCACTGCCGCAAGGCGTATACGCCCTCTGAGGAGGAGCTGGCCCTCATGGGGCTGGAGCATTCCTCGGCGCCCGTCCAGTTCTACCGAGGCGTGGGCTGCGGCGAGTGCTTCAATACCGGCTACCGGGGACGCACCGGCGTGTTTGAGATCCTCAACATCACCCCCGCCATCCGTCACGCCATTCATTCCCGCTCCATTGCCAAGCTGGAGGAGGCGGTGGAGCAGGCCGACTTCCAGCCCATCTGGGAGGACTGCCGCCGCCTGGTGCTGGAGGGTGTCACCTCCGCCGAGGAGGTGCACCGCGTCCTGGGTGGACAAGTGGTCTATTGAGAGGAGGAGACAGCCTTGACGATAACTCAGCTGATCGAGAAGGCCCGGGCAGACCGGGCGTCCGATGTGCATTTGGTGTGCGGACTCACCCCCCGGTATCGGGTGGACGGCTCCATCCGGGAGATGGGCGGGGAACGGCTCACCCCGGAGCAGTGCCTGGACTACGTCCGGGAGCTGGCCGGCGAGCAGTTCGACGCCATGGTGGAGGTGGGCGAGGCCGACCTGGCCAAGACGCTGGCCGGGGTGCGCTGCCGTCTGAACCTGTTCCGGCAGCAAGGGAACTGGTCCGCCGCCATCCGCCTGCTCAATGAGCACATACCCGATATGTCCGAGCTGGGGCTGCCCCGCGCGGTGCAGGAGTTCCCCGGCTACAGCCAGGGCCTGGTGCTCATCACCGGGGAGACCGGGTCGGGCAAGTCCACCACCCTGGCCGCCGTGCTCAATGAGATCAACAAAACCCAGACAAAACACATCCTCACCCTGGAGGATCCCGTGGAGTACGTCTACACCCCCGACAAGTGCGTTATCAACCAGCGGGAGGTGGGCAAGGATACCCGCTCCTTCGCCGCCGGACTGCGGGCCGCCCTCCGGGAGGACCCCGACGTGATCCTGGTGGGCGAGATGCGCGACCTGGAAACCATCGAAACCGCCCTCACCGCCGCTGAGACGGGGCACCTGGTGTTCGGCACCGTCCATACTAACTCCGCCGCCGACTCCATCGACCGCGTGGTGGACGTGTTCCCCGCCGAGCGGCAGCAGCAGATCCGCCTCCAGCTTTCCATGACGCTGAAGGCCGTGCTGTCCCAGCAGCTGCTACCCAGGGCCTCCGGCAAGGGCCGGGTGCTGGCCTGCGAGGTGATGAAAACCGACGGCGCCATCCGAAACCTCATCCGGGAGGGCAAAACCCCCCAGATCGTCAACTCCATCCAGACCACCGGCTCTATCGGCAATATCCTCATGGAGCGGGCCCTGCAAAATCTGCTCAACGCCGGAACCATCACCCGGGAGACCTACGAGCAGGCCCTGCCCGGGGGCACCGTCCAGGCCAAGGATATGGGCATGAACGCAGGACCCGGCCAGAACCAGCGCCGCGGCTTCGGTGCTGGCCTGGGCTTGTAAAGGAGGCGCACCGCCATGCCAATCTATAAATATGAGGGGGCCTACGCCGGGGGCGAGAAGGTATCCGGCGTGGTGGAGGCCGCCAGCCGCCAGGAGGCGGTGGCCCAGATCCGCCAGAGCTGCGAGATGGTGCTCAGCCTGAAGGAGATCCCCAAGTCCTTTACCCAGCGGCCCGCCGCCGCTGTGATGCAGAAGATCAGCCCCAAGGCCCTGGCCCTCACCTGCCAGCAGTTCGCCATCGTGCTCAAGGCCGGCCTGCCCCTGGTGCAGACCGTGGATCTGGTGGCGGGACAGTGCAGCGACAAGGCCCTCCAGCGCCTGCTGCGGCAGGTGTCCGAGGACGTGTCCAACGGCTGGAGCCTGAGCTACAGCTTCGACCAGCGGGGGGGCAAGCTGCCCGTCACCTTCCGGGAGACCATCCGCGCCGGCGAGGAGTCCGGCGACCTGATCTCCGCCTTCGACCGGATGGCCAAATACTACGACCGCACCGCCAAAACCCACGCTAAGGCCATCAGCACCATGACCTATCCTGCCTTTGTCATCGTGGTGGCCGTGGTGGTTGTCTTTGTCATCATGAAATACGCCGTGCCCGCGTTCATCAACACCTTTGCCGACATGGACGTGGAGCTGCCCGCCATCACCCTGGGGCTCATCGCCGTGTCCGACTTCTTCGCCCGATTCGGCGTGCTGGTGCTGGCGGGACTGGTGGCCATCATCGCCGCGTGCTGGCTCTACAGCCGCACCGAGAAGGGCGGAATGCTGTTTAGCCGCCTGCGGCTGGGCCTGCCTGTGCTGGGCGAGATCGGCCGCATGGCCGGGGCCAGCCAGTTTGCCCACACCATGGCCGCCATGCTGGCCGCCGGCGTGCCCATTTTGCAGTCCATCGCCGTGTCCAGCCGGGCCATGTCCAGCCTGGTGATGGCCCAGGAGGTCATGGAAAGCGTGGCCGGAGTGGAGGCGGGCCGGGGCCTGGGCGACAGCATGGCGGGCGCCCGGGAGCTGCCCCAGATGCTCATCCAGATGACCGCCGTGGGCGAGAGCGCCGGCGCCCTGGAGTCCACCCTGAACATCCTGGCGGAGTATTACGACAACGAGGTGGACGTGCGCACCGAACGGGCGCTGGCCCTGCTGGAGCCCATCATCATCTGCTGTCTGGCGGTGTTCGTGGTGCTCATCCTGTTCGCGGTGTATCTGCCGCTGTTCAGCCTTTACAACAACATCTGAGGGGAGCGGCCCATAAATCTCTGAGTGAGGCGTGCGCCTCACTGGCTGTCCCGCCCTGCGGGACAGCGAATCCCCTACACAACCGCTTTTTACCTTGCCGCCCCGCGGCAAGTGAAAAAGATATTCCCCGGCTTCGCCAACCCGGTCGGTGAATATATAGAAATCCTGATTCAGGAAGGAAAGGAGGAAATTTTCCTGAAATGAATGGGTTGAGGGAAAAATTCCGTAATAAGAAAGGCTTTACGCTGATCGAGATGCTGATCGTGGTGGCCATTATCGCCATTTTGATCGCTGTTTCTATTCCCATGATTGCCAATTCTCTGGAGAAGACCCGCCACGCCACTGACGCCGCTAACGAGCGTTCCGCCAAGGCTGAGATGGTTGTCCAGTATCTGGCCGAGGGCGATGCCGCTATCTACGAAGGTGGAGTCAAGAAAGATGACGCGAAAGTTGCAGTGGGTACTACCTATTACTATGATGCTGCGAACGGGCGACTGGACACGAAATCAGACAGTATTACTCCCTATGGCCAGTGTGAGCACGGAAAACACACTGGAACGGGAACGGGTGAGGGAATTATCCAGCTCACAATTGATGCAGATGGGCAGGTAACAGTAAGTTGGGGTGGAACAGGTACTACGCTTTGCGGTACAGCAAAGGATGTAAAGCATAGCTAATCAGCCATAAGCCAAACGAAACAACGAAACACAATCCCTCAGCCAAGACCCGGGTTGGCGAACCTTGGGCTGGGGGAGCGTACCCGTCAAACGGGAGAACAACTGAATCTCCTTCCCACGGAAGGCACAAAGCAATTGCTTTGTCGTCTACCCGTGGGTAGACGATGGGAACCTCCCCCAAGAAATTTGGGTGGCAGGCCCCGCGATGCCCGGCCTGTCCCAGAAAAGGAGAACATTCAAAATGAAAAACTTGAAAGCGAAGCTGCGCAAGAACGGCGGCTTTACTCTGATCGAAATGCTGATCGTGGTGGCGATTATCGCTATCCTGATTGCGATCTCTATTCCCCTGGTGGGCTCTGCTCTGGAGCGGGCGCGTGAGGCGACTGACGCTTCCAATGAGCGTTCCTTCAAAGCTGCGCTGGTTACCGCCTATCTGCTGGGTGAAGCGGATATGCAGGGCACAACAACAAAAATTGAAGCAGGCAAGGTTTATGCCTACGATGCTGCAAATGGTGTGGTTTCCGCAACTACGATTGCGAATGGATACGGTCAAGGCACCACTGGTGGCGGCGGCAAAGATGCAAATAAAAAGACCGATATGATTCTCATTGGTGGGGTTAATGCTACTGGAGAGGCAAAAATATGGTGGGTTGATGAAGGAGCCACTATTCCTACCACTTGGGACGGTACCGCTGGTGCGGATAACCTGACCGGCCCGTTGCTGAACGGCTAAACTTTCTTGTTTTTCAACCTCGGGCACCCGCCTCGCGCGGGCGCCCTCCAAAGCCCGCCGCTCCGGGGGCGGGTTTTGGAGGGCGGACGCCCAACCTCCGCCCTGACCTTCCTCCAGGCCCCGCCGCCCCCCACGGCGGGGCCTTGGGGGACAAAAAAACCCCCGCCATCGGGCGGGGGAGGGGGTCAGCCGGTAAGATCCTCTGTCAGCTCCCGGCGCAGCTTCATAAAGAGGGCCAAGAGCTCCTCCTTCGTTTTATCGTCGGACGCATCCTCGATCAGGCTGAGGAGCTTGCGGACGTAGCTTTTGAATTGCAGATCGGTCATGCCCATGGTGTTCACCTCCTTTTGGCGGCTCAACGGGTGTGGATTCCTGTCTGTCTGTATTATAACATAGCCAAAAGGCAATATCAATCTATACAAATCGTAAAATTTATGTTAAACTAAGGAGACACGCCATGAACCCGGACGCCCTGCTGACAATTTATCTCTGCGTGTGGCTCTTTGTGGCCGGGGCGGTGCTGGGCAGCTTCCTGGACTGCGCCGTGTGGCGCTGGGCCCGGGGGGAGGCCATGTTCCGGGGGCGCTCCCACTGCGGCTCCTGCGGGAAAACCCTGTCCCCCCGGGAGCTGGTGCCGGTGCTGTCCTACCTGATTTCCCGGGGAAAGTGCCGCCACTGCGGGGCGGACATACCGGCGGAGTGCCTGTGGGCGGAGCTGGCGGGGGGCGTGGGCTTTGTGTGCTTCGGGGTGCGGTTCGGCCTGTCCCTGGAGCTGGCCCAGTGGCTGATTTTGGGGGCGCTGCTGCTGGCGGTGGCCCTGACGGACGGGGCGAAGCAGATCATCCCCGACCGGCTGCTGGCGGCCATGGCGGTCAACCGGATCGTGTGGCTGTTTGTGCTGCGGCAGCCCCTGTGGGACACGGGTAAGGGGATGCTGATCAGCTGTCTTGTGCCGGTGGCGCTGCTGATCTTTGTGCTGCTGGCGGAAAAGGTGATGAAAAAAGAGGCCATGGGCGGCGGCGACATCAAGCTGCTGCTGGCGCTGGCGCTGTACCTGAGCTGGCCGGAGCTGCTGCTGACCCTGCTGCTGGGCTGTGTGCTGGGCATACTGGCGGCGGTGGCGGGGCGGAACCAGGGGCCGTTTCCCTTTGGGCCCAGCCTGGCCGGGGCGGCGGTGCTGGCGGCGTGCTTTGGCGGGCCGCTGGTGGACTGGTATCTGAGCCTGCTCGGGTAGAGATTGAGGGAGGACTGGACATGGGGAAGATCAAGGTAGGCTTCGATATCGGCGGAAGCTCCATGAAGGTGGCGGCGGTTCAGGGGAACGGCTTCCGGGTGGAGACGGTGCGTCTGCCGGAGAAGCTGGTGGACGAGAACGGGATCACCATGCCCAACGCGTTCACTCAGTTTTTGAAGCAGACGGCAAAGGAGCTGAAGCTGCCCCATGGGCCTGCGGCGCTGGCGCTGCCGGCCAACCAGGTGATCTGCCGTCTGGTGAACATGCCGGAGATGAACCAGGAGCAGCTGCTGATGAACCTGCCCTATGAGTTTGCGGACTTCATCCAGGGTGCGCCGGATCAGTACCATTGTGACTACGCCATGTGTGACCGGGTGGAGGGTGACGAGGAGGGCACCATGCCCATGATGGCGGCGGTGGCCTCCAAGCGGCAGCTGGAGTCGTACATCCGGATGTTTGCCAAGGCAGGGGTACGGCTGAAGAAGCTGGTGCCCCAGGAGATGGCGCTGATTGCGCTGTGCCGTTCCCAGAGCGCCGGGGAGGGGCCGCAGGAGTATTGCATTGTGGACCTGGGCCACCAGCAGACACGGATCACGGTGGTGTTAGGGGATCGGGTGCAGGCCACCCGGCGGCTGAACTTTGGCGGGCGGGACATGGATCTGGCCGTGGCGGAGGAGCTGGGGGTGGACGCGTTTCTGGCGGGCACCTACAAGATGGCGGGGCAGCAGGCTGCCCTGGCGGTGCCGGCGGTGGCGGACATATGCGAGCGGCTGGCGGTAGAAATCCTGAAGGTGGTGAATTTCTACCAGTTTACCTATCGCTCCAGCAATCTGACGGGGGTGTATCTGGTGGGGGGCGGCGCGGGGCTGAAGCCCCTGCGGGACGCCATTGAGAACACGGCAGGGCTGCCGCTGCTGGATCCGGAGACGCTGCTATCGGCGGCGACCGGCTCGGCAGCGGACGGCATTTTCGCGGCGGGCGCCGCCATGGGAGGGGTATGACATGGGTAAAAAGCTGAAAAGCGCCCCCACCAAGCGGAGCATGAACCTATATTTCAAGCCCGACCGGACCACAAAGCCGGCCACAGTGGCGCTGTATGTGCTGTTTGTGGTGGTGGTGCTGCTGGGCCTGTCCAAGGTGCTGGTGTACGATCTGTGGGTGAAGGTGGACGGGGCGCGTACAGCGCTAGCGGCGGTGGAGAGCCGGTTGGACGGGGTGATGGGGGAGCTGTCCAACTACTCGGAGGTAAAGGAGAAGTACCAGCGCTATTCCGCCACCGACGAGGAGCGGGAGCTCATTGACCGCATGGAGGTGCTGGCCCTGCTGGACGAGGCCATCGGCTCCACCGGGCAGCTGAGCAGCGTAGCGGTGAACGGCCAGGTGGTGCAGGTGCAGTTCAGCCAGGTGACCCTGGCCCAGACGGCGGAGATCGTCCGGCGGCTGGAGGAATCCCCCATTGTGGAGCGCACCACGGTAAACACGGCGGCCACCACGGAGGAGGACGGGGACCTGGTGTCGGCCAGCATCCTGATCCAGCTTCAGAAGGAGGGAGAGGGCGAATGAAACGGCAGTTAACGGCCCGGGAACTCATTCTGCTGGGGATGCTGCTGGTGCTGGTGCTGGTGGGCGGCTATGTGATGCTGTACTATATGCCCATGACGGCGGAGCTGGAGCGGCTGGAGCAGGAAAAGCTCTCCTGTGAGGATCAGCTGGCGGTGGCCCAGATTCAGGTGGAGGACAAGCGCCGCATGGAGCAGGAGCTGGAGGAGATCTTCGCGGCCAACCCCAACCCGCTGAGTATTGCGCCCTATGACAACCTCCAGCCGGTGATGTTCGAGCTGAACGGCATTTTGCAGTCCACGCCGGAGTATTCCCTATCCTTCGGCACAGTGGATACAGAGGAGACCATTGTCCGGCGGCAGATTCTGCTGAGCTACACCAGCGGCAGCTATGAGGCGGCCAAGGAGGTGCTCCAGCGGCTCCACGACAGCGCCTACCGCTGTATGCTGGACAACGTGAGCATTTCCATTGGGGAGCGGGACGAGGGGAACGTGTCGGTGAGCGCGTCTCTGGTGTTCTTCGAGTACCAAGCGGGATAACGATCCGGGGACAGGCGAGGGCCTGTCCCCGGCGCTTTTTTGGAAAGCGGTTGTTTTATGTCCCCGGTTGTGGTATAGTGTCGGGGCTGACCTATTTTAACCAAAAAAGGAGCAAGACATGATCACAGTTACCGATTTGAGCTTAAACTACAGCGGCACGCCGCTGTTCGCCCACGTGGATCTGCAATTTGACCGGGGCAACTGCTACGGCATCATCGGCGCCAACGGCGCAGGCAAGTCCACCTTCCTGAAGATCCTCTCCGGCGAGCTGGACTCCACCTCCGGCGAGGTGTCCATACTGCCCAACGTGCACATGTCCGTTCTGAAGCAGGATCAGAACGCCTATGACGCCTATCCCGTCATGGACACGGTGATCATGGGCAACCAGCGGCTGTACGACATCGGGAAGGAGAAGGATGCCCTCTACGCCAAGGAGGAGATGACCGACGAGGACGGCCTGCTGGCCTGCCATCTGGAGGAGGAGTACGCCGAGCTGGGGGGCTGGGAGGCGGAGAGCAACGCCAGCCGGATTCTCCAGGGGCTGGGCGTGGGCACCGAGTTCCACGAGACGATCATGGCGGAGCTGGATCCCCGGCTGAAGGTGAAGGTGCTGCTGGCCCAGGCCCTGTTTGGCGAGCCCGACCTGCTGATGATGGACGAGCCCACCAACAACCTGGACATCGACGCGGTGAACTGGCTGGAGGACTTCCTGCTGGACTTCGAGGGCACCGTCATCGTGGTGTCCCACGACCGGCACTTCCTCAACACCGTGTGCACCCACATTGTGGACATCGACTACGGCAAGATCAAGATGTACGTGGGCAACTACGACTTCTGGTACGAGTCCTCCCAGCTGGTGCAGCAGCTTGTCAAGAACCAGAACAAGCGCAACGAGGAGAAGATCAAGGAGCTCCAGGACTTCATCTCCCGGTTCTCCGCCAACAAGTCCAAGTCCAAGCAGGCCACCGCCCGGCGCAAGCTGCTGGACAAGCTGACGGTGCAGGAGATGCCCGCCTCCTCCCGGCGCTATCCCTTCGTGGGCTTCACCCCCGACCGGGAGGTGGGCAAGGACATCCTGTTCGTCACCGACGTGTCCAAGACCATCGGCGGGGTGAAGGTGCTGGACAAGGTGTCCTTCATCGTGGGCCACGACGAGAAGATTGCCTTTGTAGGGGACAACGAGAACGCCCACACCGCCCTGTTTAAAATCCTGGCCGGGGAGCTGGAGCCGGACGAGGGTACGGTAAAGTGGGGCCAGACCGCCACCTTCTCCTACTTCCCCAAGGACAACACCCCCTACTTCCAGGACTGCGAGGACGATCTGGTGCAGTGGCTGAGGCAGTTCTCCAAGGACCCCCAGGAGCAGTATCTCCGGGGCTTCCTGGGCCGGATGCTGTTCTCCGGGGAGGAGGTCAACAAGCCGGTGAAGGTGCTGTCCGGCGGGGAGAAGGTGCGGTGTATGCTGTCCCGGATGATGCTGTCCGGGGCCAACGTACTGCTGCTGGATCAGCCCACCAACCACCTGGATCTGGAGTCCATCGCCGCACTGAACAAGGGGCTGGAGGCGGTGGGCTGCAACGTGCTGGTGGCCTCCCACGACCACCAGCTGATCCAGACCGTGTGCAACCGGGTGTTTGATTTCACCCCGGAGGGGAAGCTCATCGACAGTAAGACCACCTACGACGAGTATCTGGCCCGCCAGCGGGAGCAGGGGACCGTGTGATCGGGCCAAATTCGCCCAAAAGAACCAACAAAGAACCAAAAAGCGGAAAACCGCTGGACTGCGCCCCTGGCTTTGGTGTATACTATAGGATAAAAAGACCGTGGGAGGCCGTTCGACTTGGAACTGACCCTGCAATCCCAACATGAATACGACAAGCTCCGCTCTGGGGAGATGACCCCAGCCATGGCGGCGGAGTACCTCCGGGACGGGAAGATCCGCACCCGGGGATTCGCCGAAACTCTGCGGCAGCTCTGCCCGGAGGGCAACCTCCAGGCCCGGATCACCGCCGCCCTCCAGGAGGACGAGCCGGAGGCCAACCCGGAATCGGTGGCCCGCCGGGTACGCAACTGGCTGTCCGGCCAGAACCAGCCCGTCAACCGGGAGGACATCTTCCGTATCGCCTTTGCCCTGGGGCTGGGCGAGGGGGACGCCAGCCTGCTGCTGGGCCTGTGTACGGGCTACAGCATCCATTACCGGGACGGCCGGGACGTGGTGTACGCCTGGTTTTTGCGGGTGGGGCGGAGCTACACCCAGGCCCGGGACTTCTTCGCCACCCTCCCCCCGGTGCCCAGGCCGGACAGCCCCCCGGAAGTGGTGTCCAGCCAACTGACCCACGAGCTGCAAAACCTCTTTCTGCGGGCCCAGACCCAGGAGGATCTGCGGGAGTGTTACATCGCCAGCCTGGACAAGCTGGGGGCGCTGCATATGCGGGCCTACTTCTACTTTGAGAAATACCTGGATCAGCTGGTGCGCCCAGCCCCCGCCTGGGGGGGCCTGCGGGAGCCGGACTACTCCATGGAGGCCATCATGCGGCAGTATTTCTCCCTCCACATGCCCTCCGGCCGGAATCGGCAGGGCTATTCCGTGGCCCAGAAGCTGATCAAGCAGAACTGGCCCAACGCCACCGCCCTGAAGAACATCCGCCAGCACAAGGAGGACGTGACCAGAAAGCTGCTCTTGCTGCTGTACGTGGTGACGGAGAACGTGGTGGACGGGGAGTACCACGAGATAGACGAGGAATACGTCAGCACCCAGGAGCGGTTGGAGGATCACTGGTGGACGCTGAACGCCATTTTAAACGACTGCGGTATGCCCGCCCTGGATCTGCGCAACAGCTTCGACTGGCTGGTGGTGTATGCCATCACCGCTGAGGACGAGGCCATGAGCGAGCGGATGGAGCAGGTGATCGATGAGCTGTTTTCCGATGTGAGATAAAAAGCGCCCTCCCCCGGCTTGCCGGGGGAGGGCATTTTCACGTCATAGGGGGAGGGAATCGCGCCCAGGCTCACGCCGGGGGATATTCCGTGCACAGCAGCCGGTAGGGGGGCTCGTCCTCCTCAATGACGGGGAAGCGGCCCACAGGCGGGTTGAAGCGGTTGTCCGTGTTGTCGTCGTTGCACTGGCTCACCTCGCCGATGAGTACGTTGCCGGTGCCGGGCTCCACCTGGAAGTCGTGGTAGAGCCGGGGCTGGATGGAGATGCTCATGCCCGGCTTCAGCCGGAGCTGGGTGCCCGCCGTCACGGTGCGGACGCAGCCGTCCAGATGCACCGTGACGTCGCTCTCCCGGTCGATCTCCTCATCGGGCAGGGAGTTGTACACCCGGATCAGCAGCACACCGCCGCCCCGGTTGATGATGTCCTCCATTTTGAACCAGTGGAAATGGTTGGGGGAATACTGGCCCTCCTTCAAAAACAGCAGCTTCTCCGCATAGGGCTTCCGGTACTTGTCCGCCAGCTTCAGGTTGCCGTTGCGCAGAGTGATCAGGGAGAAGCCCACCTCGTCAAAGCGGCCCAGGCCGTAGTCTGTGATGTCCCAGCCCAGCATATTGTCTCGAACCTCGTCGTATTCGTGTCCCTTGTGGGCCCAGTCCTCCGGCGTGAAGTGGCAGAAGGGGGGCAGGGCAAACCGGCAGTCCCGAATCATCGCCTCCATCTCCCGGAGGGCGGCGTTGATCTCGCTTCGTTTCATAGCGTCAAGCTCCTTCCCGGCGGCTTACAGCCTGAATTTGACCACGGCCCGGCTCACCGACATGGCCTCCCCCAGCTGCACCTTGACCATATGGGCGTCCTCGGGGAATACGATGAGCACATCGTCCGCCTCCATGGAGCACCAGCTGCGCACCGGACCCTCAAAGCCCAGGAAGTCCTCGTCGTCCTTTCGGACGGTCTGGGCCAGCTCCGAGGTGTCCGATACCCCGATCCGCTCCTGGCCCGTGATCATGATGTGGATGTCGCCATAGCGGGCATGGCCCTCCCAGGCGGCCTGTTCCTCCGGAATGGTGGTGTAGTCCAGCCGGTTGATGTAGACGTTGTCGCCGTCCACCTCGTTGCGGCCCGGGGCCAGGCCGGCCAGATCCGCCTGGGCCAGGTGGTGGATGGCAGTGTCCAGGGCGGGGCACAGGCCCAGGTAGCGATCCAGGTGCGCACGCTTCACATAGATCATGGAAAATTCTCCCTTCTTAACGGCGCGGCCCATGCCGGAAGGCAGCTTCGCTGCCGGCAGATCCGCAGATTTCCATAAAAGGATAGCACAGTTTCCTCTGATTTTCAATAGCCTTGCAGGTCCAGACCCCGGTCAAGGCAAAAAGAAGTGCACAAGAGGAAGGACTGTCCAGCGGCAGAACTTGTAGAAAAAGTAAAATAATGTTTGACACTATGCGCAATATGGTGTATGATAAGCGTGTTGGGAGGCTGTTCTTTGGTGAAGTTGCCAAGGACGCCGCCATCTCCTTTGGCAGCGCAGGCCGCCATATGGAAAACCATGAAGGAGGAAGAATTGATGAAAAGAATTGCGTCCCTGTTGCTCGCCCTGTGCATGGTGCTTGCGCTGTGCGCCTGCGGCGGCAACCCCAGCTCCAACAACCCCAGCAATCCGCCCGCCAACAACAGCCAGTCCGGCGGCGACCAGCCCCAGCAGCCCTCCGGTGGCGGCGTAGGCGGCACCGCCTACCCCAACCCCCTCCAGGACGTGCGCGTTCGTCAGGCCCTGTGGTATGCCATTGACATGGATGCCATCGTGAGCGGCCTGTGGAACAACACCGTCATTGCCGCCCACAAGTCCCTGGTACCCGAGGGCGCCTGGCAGGCGGACGGCCTCACCGAGTACACCTACAACCCCGACAAGGCCAAGGAGCTGCTGGCTGAGGCGGGCTGGGACGGCAGCTACACCCTGAAGGCCGTCTACTACACCGGCAACCTGCTGGACACCATCACCGCCATCAAGGGCTATTGGGAGGCCGTGGGCGTGAAGATGGAGTTCGACCTCCTCACCGATAACCTGACGGTTCTGCTGTGGACCCCCTCCGCCGACGGCGTCAAGTCCGGCGTTGACTGGGATCTGTGCTTTGCCGGCACCAACGCCCTGACCATGGGCGAGCTCTACAACCGCCACCACTCCACCGCCAACAACAACTCCACGGTGCTGTGGGACAAGGATCTGGACGCCCTCATCGACAAAGCCAAGGTAGCGGTGACCACCGAGGATCAGAAGGCGGCCTACGACGCCATCCAGAAGTATGAGAACGAGAACGTGGAGGTCATCCCCCTGTTCTACATCCCCTCCTGGATCATCACCTCCAAGCATCTGGACATGAAGGGCAACGCCCCCGGCAACGACCAGTTCTGCTACCAGAAGAACATTCTGGACTGGGAGATCGACCGCGCCGACAAGACCATGTACACCAACACCGGCGCCGTCAATGCCCTGGAGCACACCGCCACCAACCCCGGCCTGTTCTGGCACCAGGAGATCGTGTTTGACCGCCTGCTGAACGCCGACACCAGCCTGACCGCCTCCGACGGGATGCTGGCCGAGAGCTATGAGGTCTCCGACGACGGCAAGGTCATCACCTTCAAGCTCCGCGAGGGTGTGAAGTGGCACGACGGCGAGCCCTTCACCGGCGAGGACGTGAAGTGGACCTTCGAGTACTACTGCACCGTGCCTGGTGCCAACACCGTGCTCACCGACGTCATCAACGATGCCGCCTCCATCGAGGTGGACGGCAGCACCGTCACCTTCACCTTCAACAACCCGCAGCCCAACGCCCTGACCGTGTTCTCCCAGTGGTCCGTGCTGCCCAAGCACTGCCTGGAGAACGTGACCCCTGAGAACTTCGCCGCCGACACCTTCTGGCAGAACCCCATTGGCACCGGCCCGTTCAAGGTGGAGACCGTCAAGCTGGGAGAGTACACCATCCTGGCGCGCAATAACGACTATTTCAAGCCCGGCACCGGCAACATCGAGAAGATCTATATGTACCCCTCCAGCGACGCCGGTGATGAGAACCTCATCACCAACGCCATGGCCGACAAAATCGACTACGCCTTCTGTAAGGATTCCTCTCAGGTGCAGCAGGTGCAGGATATGGCCGGCTTCAACGTGGACACCGTCAATGTGACCTTCCCGCGGTATATCTTCCTGAATATGTTTGAGCGCAGCTAAACGACCTTGATGTGAAACGCACGGGGGCCGGCGTTTTGCCGGTCCCCGTGATGTACTTAACAATGTAAATTTTTAGAAAAGAAAGTTGGCGGAAAGGGGCGGTTTCATGCTGAATTTTACTCTGCGCAAGCTGATCGGAATGATTCCGATGCTGATCATCATCACCTTTCTGATCTACTGGGGGATCGAGCTGATGCCTGGCGACGTCATCGACTTCCTCATCCCCATGGATCAGCTGGCGGAAATGTCGGCGGAGGAGATCGCCGCCTTCAAGGCGGCTAAGGGGCTGGACGGCCCCATGATCGTCCGGTACCTGAGCTGGCTCAAGGACGTGTGTACCGGAAACCTGGGCTTTTCCCTGCAGAACAATATGCCCGTGAGTGAGCTGATGATGCAGAAGCTGCCCGCCACCATCGAGCTGTCCCTGGCGGCGCTGATCATCTCCACTGTGCTGGGCATCCTCCTGGGCGTAGTCTCCGCCCTGAAAAAGGGGAAGATCGCCGATAACGTGCTGACCGTGGCCGGCATGATCGGCGTGGCCATCCCCCAGTTCCTGTTTGGTATCTTCTGCATTATCCTGTTCTGCCTGCAGCTGAACTGGTTCCCGGTGGGCCAGCGGGGGGACGGCGGGCTGCTCAGCGAGCTGCACCACCTGTTCTTACCCGCCTTCGTGCTGGGCATCTCCCAGACGGCGGGCGTCATGCGGTACTCCCGCTCCAGTATGCTGGACTCCATGAACCGGGACTACGTGAAAACCGCCCGGGCCAAGGGCCTGCCGGAGTGGAAGGTCAATATGTACCACGGCTTCCGGGTGGCCTGCACCCCGGTGATGGTGCTGATCGGCTTCCGTCTGCCCACCCTGATCAGCGGTGCCATCGTGATTGAGAACATTTTCCAGTGGCCCGGCGTGGGCCGTTGGTTTACCGATGCGATCAAGACCCAGAATACCCCCATCATTATGTCGGTTGGTTTATTTATGGTGCTGATGGTGCTGCTGTCCTCCCTGCTGGTGGACGTGCTCACCGCGGTACTCGACCCGAGGGTGAAGCTATCATGAATAATACGAAAAAAACGGCCCTTGACCGCAAGCTGGACAAGATCCGGGCTGCGGAAGAAAGCGGAAAGCTGGGCACCAAGCTGACCAACCGGACGCTGCGCAAGCTGACGGCCAACAAGCTGGCGGTATTCGGCGTGATCCTGTTTGTGGTGATCTGCGTGCTGTGCTTTGGCGCTCCCCTGTTCACCAGGTATTCTCCCACGGAGTTCTCCCTGACGGAGATCCGGGCGAAGCCTTCCCTGGCCCACATCTTCGGCACCGACCAGATGGGCCGGGATATCTGGAGCCGGATGCTCTACGGCGGCCGGATCAGTATCCTCGTCGGCCTGGGCAGCGCCCTGGGTGCCGCTCTGCTGGGGGTCACCCTGGGGATGTATGTGGGCTACCTGGGCGGCTGGGTGGACAAGATCCTGATGAAGATCGCGGACATCTTCATGTCCATCCCCCAGATGGTGATGATCATTATCATCGTGGCCCTGGTGGGCCAGAGCCTGCAAAACCTGATCATCATCTTTATCCTCACCGGCTGGCCCTCCATGTACCGTATGGCCCGGAGCAAGGTGCTCTCCCTCCGGGAGGAGGAATTTGTCCAGTCCCTGCGGGCCTTCGGCATCTCCCGGACGAAGATCGCCTTCAAGCATATGCTGCCCAATGCCCTGGGTCCCATCGTGGTGAACATCACCCTGTCCACCGCCATGTTCATTCTCCAGGAGGCGTCCCTGTCCGTGCTGAACTACGGCGTGCCCATGGAGCTGGCCACTTGGGGCAATATCATCAGCGTGATCACCAACTCCGGCACCATCCGGTTCGACTGGCTGGGTGACTGGTGGATGTGGCTGCCCTGCTCCATCATGCTGATCCTGTTTGTGCTGTCCATCAACTTCATCGGGGATGGTATGCGGGACGCGTCCGATCCCACCCAGATCGGCTGAGAGGTGAGAGATATGAGTGAAAATAAGAACGACGTCGTGCTGAGCGTCAAGGGCCTGCACGTCTATTTCTACACCAACCAGCGCTGCAACAAGGTGCTGCGGGGGGTCAGCTTCGACGTGAAGCGGGGCCGGACGTTGTGCATCGTGGGCGAGTCCGGCTGCGGCAAGTCGGTGACCGCCAACTCCATCCTGCGCCTGCTGCCCGAGCTGAGCCGCATTGAGGAGGGCTCCATCACCTACTACAAGGAGGATGGCACCGAGATCCGCCTGGATCAGCTGGAGAAAAACGGCAAGGAGATGCGCACCATCCGCGGCCAGGACATCGCCATCATCTTCCAGGACCCCATGACCGCCCTGAACCCGGTGTTCACCGTGGGCTATCAGATCGAGGAGATGCTCCGGCAGCACAAGCCGGGGCTGTCCAAGGAGCAGTACAAGAAGGAGGCCATTGAGGATCTGGCCGACATGGGCATTCCCGCCCCGGACATCCGATACGGCGAGTATCCCCACCAGTTCTCCGGCGGGATGCGGCAGCGCTCCATGATCGCCATGGGTATGTCCTGCGACCCCAAGATCCTGCTGGCCGACGAGCCCACCACGGCCCTGGACGTGACCATCAGCGCCCAGATCTTTGACCTGATGAACGACCTGAAGCGGGAGCACGACACCGCCATCATGATGATCACCCATAACATGGGCGTGGTGGCCGAGATGGCGGACGAGGTGGCCGTCATGTACATGGGCAATATTGTGGAGTACGGCCCGGTGGAGGACATCTTCACCAACCCTGCCCACCCCTATACCAAGGCGCTGCTGCGCTCTATCCCCGTGCTGGGCAAGGGCAAGAACCAGCAGCTGGAGCCCATCCGGGGCTCCACTCCCGACCCCTTCAACCGCCCCAAGGGCTGCCAGTTCTGCCCCCGGTGCGATTACGCCTGCCCCCGCTGTGAGGAGGCGATGCCCGACGAGGAGTGGGTCAAGGAGGGGCACTATACCCGCTGCTTCAACTACAGGGAGGTGATGGCAGATGGCAAATAACGAGAAGGAAATCCTGCTGAAGGTGCGGGGGGCCAAGACCTATTTCCCCATCAAGAAGGGCCTGATGAAGCGCACGGTGGGCTATGTAAAGGCGGTGGACGACATCAGCCTGGACGTGTACCGGGGCGAGACCCTGGGTCTGGTGGGCGAGTCCGGCTGCGGCAAGACTACGCTGGGCAAATCCATCCTCCAGCTGGTGCCCGTCACCGAGGGCAGCATGGAGTACAAGTTTGAGGACGGTTTCAAGGATCTGCGCAAGCTGCCCCGGAAGGAGCTGGACGACGCCCGGCAGAAGATCCAGATCGTGTTCCAGGATCCCTACTCCTCCCTGAACCCGGCCTTTACCATCTTCGGCTCCCTGGAGGATCCGCTGATCAAGTTCGGCATGAAGGATAAGCAGGAGCGGATCAAGAAGATCGGCGACCTGCTGGAGTCCGTCAACCTGCCCCGGGACTACATGACCCGCTATCCCAACGAGTTCTCCGGCGGCCAGCGCCAGCGCATCGGCATCGCCCGGGCGCTGTCTGTGGGCCCGGAGCTCATTATCTGCGACGAGGCGGTGTCCGCCCTGGACGTGTCCATCCAGGCCCAGGTGCTGCGGCTACTGAACCAGCTGAAGGAAGAATATAAGCTGACCTACATTTTCATCACCCATGACCTGTCGGTGGTGGAATACTTGGCCGACCGGATCGCGGTGATGTACCTGGGGCGCATCGTGGAGCTGACCGATGCGGAGGAGCTGTTCGCCAACACCCTGCACCCCTACACCAAGGCCCTGCTCAGCGCCATCCCCGTGGCCGACGTGGCCCAGAAGAAGCACCGCATCCCCCTCCAGGGGGACGTGCCCTCCCCGGCCAATCCGCCATCGGGCTGCACCTTCCACCCCCGCTGTCCGGAGTGCCAGGAGCGGTGCAAGAACGAGCGGCCCGTGCTGGAGGAATATATCATTGACGGCGTTAGCCACTTTGTCTCCTGCCACAAGGTAAAGGAGATGATGGAGGCAAAGGGCGCGGTGAAAAAGGAGAGCGTATCAGAATGAGCCGTGATATCCGTGAGTTCAAAGGCGTGATCCCGGCGGTTTTGTCCATCTTTGACAAGAATGAGAACCTGGACGAGGCGGGCACCCGGGACTTTATCCGCTACCTACTGTCCTTTGACATCGGGGGGCTGTACCTCACCGGCTCCACCGGCGAGACCTTCCTGATGAATTCCCAGGAGCGGATGCGCCAGGTGGAAATTGTGATGGAGGAGGTGGGCGACAAGGTGCCGGTGGTGGTGCACGTGGGCGCCATGTCCACCCGGGCTTCCATCGAGCTGGCCAAGCACGCTGAACAGTGCGGCGCGGCGGGCATATCCAGCGTGCCTCCCTTCTACTTCAAGTTTAGCGAGGATCAGATCTTCCACTACTATGAGGATCTGGCGGGCTCCACCAGCCTGCCCATGATTGTTTACAACATCCCTCTGGCAGGACTGATGACGGTGGAACAGGTCATCCGCCTGTCGGAGATTGAGAACGTCAAGGGCGTGAAATACACCGCCACAGCCCTCTACGAGGTGCCCCTCATCCGGGAGCGCTGCAAGCCCGGGTTCCAGATCTACGGCGGCTGCGACGAGCTGGGCAGCTCCAACATCGCCCTGGGGGTGGATGGGATCATCGGCTCGTTCTACAATGTCATACCGGATCTCTACCTGAAGATCTGGCAGGCGGTGAAGGCGTCCGACGTGGCCACCGCTGCCCAGCTCCAGGGCAAGGCGGTACACATCATCATGGCGGGCCTCCACAGCGGCAGCATGATGGCCTGCATCAAGGCGTGGCTGCGGGGGGGCGGCGTGCCAGGCGGGTACGCCAGAAGGCCCTTCTCCAACTTCACGCCAGAGGAGGAGAAGAAGCTGCTGGAGGAGCTGTGCGCCATTGATGAGGCGGACGGGCTGGAGCTGGACATCGTCCGGCGGATCAAGACCCGCGCATAACGGAACAAGGGAAAACGTGAGGCGCCGCTGTGTGCGGCGGTATAACAGATCGAAAAAGTCTGCCCTCGGGCCAATGTCACTAAGATAAGGGCAAGTGTCAAAAAAGGAAAGGGAGCATCCGTGACGAGAATGGTCGCGGATGCTCTCTTAGCTGAAAAAGGGTATGGCTAAATCGCGGATGAAAAAATCCGCGAAAAAAGTAGCCAAGGGCAGGGAGTTATGCTAATTCTGGAAATTTCCACTCTCCCCCTTGACAAACCGCCCCCGGCCGCATATAATAAAGCACAACAATCAAACAGCACAAACCAGTGACGGAGAGAAGTACCCGGCGCGGCAGACCTTCAGAGAGCCCCCGATGGTGGAAACGGGGCGGCGAGCGGCCGGCGAATGGACTCCGGAGGGCGGATCGAACGGCTCAGGCCAAGTAGAGACCGACGGGACTCCCACCCGTTATCCATCGGGGCGCGTATGATGGTACGCGTAAGCGAGTGGACGTTTATACGTCAATTTGGGTGGTATCGCAGAAGCAGCAGCTTTTGTCCCATGTGTGGGGCAAAGGCTTTTTTGTTTGCCTTTTCCTCCCCCGGTTTTGGCACCTCCGGGGTTCATCTGCCGCCCAAAATCATAATATGGAGGAAAACACCATGAAAAAGCACAACATCGTCAAGAAATTCTTCGCCATTGCCGCGGCCGCGGCTCTGTCCCTCTCCCTGTGCGCCTGCGCCAGAAGCGGGGGCGACCACGACTACCCCGGCCCCAACGGCAGCGAAGGCGTTCAGGGTTCCACCCAGTCCCAGCAGCCTTCCGGCAAGACCTACAAGGCCGCCATCATCAAGCTCACCGACCATCCTTCCCTGGACGAGATCGCCAAGGCCATCGAGCAGCAGCTCGACAAGCTGGCCGCCGACAACGGGATCACCATTGAGCACACCACCACCTCCGGTCAGGGGGACGAGACTACCCTGAAGCAGCTGGCCGACCAGGCCATCGCCGACCAGGTGGACGTGATCATCCCCATAGCCACCGCCGCCGCCAAGATCTCCGCCCTGGCCGCCGAGGACAGCAAGACCCCTGTGGTGTTCGCCGCCGTGTCCTACCCCGACGAGGAGAGCGTGGCCCTCACCGGCATCGACTACGTCACAGGCACCAGCGACGCGCTGAACACCCGGTTCATCATCGACATGATGCTGGCCCAGAACCCGGAGCTGAAGAAGGTGGGCCTACTCTACTCCCTGTCCGAGGACAACTCCATCCGCCCCATCGCCGAGGCCAAGGCATACCTCACCGAGAAGGGCATCCCCTACTCCGAACAGACCGCCAACTCCAACGATGAGGTCATCGCCGCCGCCGCGGCCCTGGCCGCCGAGGGCGTGGACGCCATCTTCACCCCCACTGACAACAAGATCGCCGTGGCGGAGCTGGCCATCTACCAAAGCCTGATTGACGCCGGCATCCCCCACTACACCGGGGCGGACTCTTTCGTGCGAAACGGCGCCTTCGCCACCTGCGGCGTGAACTACACCGAGCTGGGTGGGCGCACTGCCGACCTGGCCTATGAGGCCCTGACCAAGGGCATGGACGGCCTGGAGGACTACTACCTGATGGACGGCGGCATCATCACCGTCAACACCGAGACCGCCGCCGGGCTGAACGCCGACTACTCCATGTTCAAGGACATGGGCACCCTGGTGGAGGTTCAGACCACAGAAGATTGAACCATGGAAGCACCGAGCTGCCTGCGGGAATTTTATGAGACCCACTGCAATGAAGACGCCCGGCTCAGGAGCCGCCAGGGCATGGTGGAGTTTCTCACCACCATGCGGTATATTGAACAATACCTAAAACCGGGGGATCGGGTCATTGAAATTGGGGCAGGTACCGGCCGCTATGCCCACGCGCTGGCCCAGGCGGGCTATCATGTGGACGCGGTGGAGCTGTTGAGGCATAATATAGAGGTGTTTCGGCACAACACCCTTCCCAGTGAGCCTGTCACCGTCCGGCAGGGGAACGCGCTGGATCTGTCTGAATTCTCGGACGGCGTTTATGATATCACCCTTCTGCTGGGTCCCATGTACCACCTGTATACGGTGGAGGAGCAGAAAAAGGCGCTCACTGAGGCCCTGCGGGTGACAAAACCGGGTGGGGTGGTATTCGCCGCCTACTGTGGAAACGACGCCACCGTACTCCAGTGCTGTTTTGGCCGGGAGTTTCTGAAAGACCCCCGCTATCTGAGCCTGACCGACTTGGACACCTTCAAGCTGTCCTCCACTCCGGAGGAGATATTCGCCCTTCACCGCAGGGAGGACATTGACGCCCTGATGAACGGCCTGCCTGTGCAGCGCCTGCACTTCGTAGGCACGGACATGGCCACCGGTTATCTGCGGGACACCGTTGACCAGATGGATGACAAGATGTATAAGCTATACCTCCAATACCACTTCGCCATCTGTGAACGACCCGACCTGGTGGGCGCATCCAACCACTTTTTAGACGTGTTCCGGAAACTGTAAACACCCCGCCCCCGGCCCCGCCGGGGGTGGGCGCACGAGAGGAGCTGAACCCCATGGGTTCCATACTTTTGATCTCCCAGACCGCCCTGGAGCTGGGCTTTCAGTACGCCCTGGTAGCCATGGCGCTGTTTCTCAGCTACCGTATTTTAGACATCGCCGATCTCACCACCGACGGCAGCTTCGTGCTGGGGGCGGCGGTTTCCGTGACGGTGACGGCGGCGGGCCACCCCCTCTTAGCTATCCCGGCGGCCATGCTGGCTGGAGCCTGCGCCGGGTTTGTCACCGCCTTCCTCCAAACCCGCATGGGGGTGCCCTCCATCCTGGCGGGCATCATTACCAACACCGGGCTGTACACCGTCAACCTGATGGCCATGGGCTGGAAATCCAGCGCCAGCCTGATGAAGAAGGACACCGTGTTCTCCCTGGCCAAGGGCCTGTTCGGGGGCGCTTCCTTCTGGGTTCAGTGGCATGAGCTGATCCTGTCCGCCGCTGTCACCATTTTGGCGGGGGTGCTGCTGTATTTGTTCCTGGGCACCCGGCTGGGGCTGTCCATCCGGGCCACCGGGGATAACCGGGACATGGTGCGGGCCTCGTCGGTGAACCCGACGTTTACCATCACCGTGGGTCTGTGCATGGCCAACGCCCTCACCGGTTTGTCCGGCGCGGTGGTGGGCCAGTACCAGCGCACGGTGGACATGGGCTCAGGCACCGGCATCGTGGTCATCGGCCTGGCCTGTCTCATCATCGGCGAGACGGTGGTGGGCCGCCGGGGCATGGGCCGGGGGGTTATCGCCGTCATGGTGGGCTCCATCATCTACCGCTTCATCTACGCCATCGTGTTCTACACCAAGGTGGTGCCGGTGGACTGCCTGAAGCTGCTCACCGCCGCCGTGGTGGCCCTGGCCATCGCTGCCCCCACCATCAAGGCCGGGGCGGGCTTCCACAAGCGGAAGCTGGCCGCGGGTCGGAAGGGGGGACGCTGATATGCTGCGCATCGACAATATCTCCAAAACCTTCAACCCAGGCACCGTCAATGAAAAGACGGCGCTGGATCGCCTGTCCCTCCACCTGGCCCCTGGCGACTTCGCCACCATCATCGGCTCTAACGGGGCGGGCAAGTCCACCCTGCTCAACGCGGTGGCAGGCAGCTTTTTTGTGGACTCCGGCTCCATCACGCTGGGGGGCGAGGACGTGACCTTCACCCCCAACCACAGGCGCAGCCGGGTCATCGGGCGGCTGTTCCAGGATCCCCTGCGGGGCACCGCCCCCTCCCTCACCATTGAGGAGAACCTGGCCCTGGCCTACCTGCGCTCGTCGGAGGGCACCGCTCCCCTCAGCCGGATCCGGAAGAAGGACAAGGAGTTCTTCGCCCAGCAACTGAAGCTGCTGGGCATGGGCCTGGAGGATCGGATGCGTCAGCCGGTGGGGCTGCTGTCCGGTGGACAGCGCCAGGCACTCACTCTGCTGATGGCCACTCTGGTTACCCCCAGGCTGCTGCTGCTGGACGAGCACACCGCTGCCCTGGATCCCGCCACGGCGGAAAAGGTGCTGAAGCTCACCCGCACCATTGTGGCCGAGCACCACATCACCTGCCTGATGGTCACACACAATATGCGTCAGGCCCTGGATCTGGGCAGCCGCACGCTGATGATGGCGGACGGCCGGATTGTGCTGGACGTGTCCGGCCAGGAGCGGGCGGGCATGACGGTGGACGATCTGCTCCGTCGCTTCAAAAAGGGAACCGGGCACGATCTGGACAACGATCGGATTCTGCTGTCGGACTAAACAGCAGCAGCGCCCCCCGGCGTAAGCCGGGGGGCGCTGCTGCTCTTTAGACGTGGACCAGCCGCAGGTCGTCCCCGTAGAAGGTTAGCTCTCGGTACAGTCCTCCGATGCGGGAGGCCAGCTGGGGGGTGTACCGCTGGGCGATGTGCTCCATGGACAGGTTGGTGGAGATGATGGTGTGCCGCCCAGATTGGAGGCGGCCGTTCACCACCTCATACAGGGTGGTTTGGGCCAGGGGGGTGGTCAGCTCGCTGCCCAAGTCGTCCAGGATCAGCAAGTCGCAGGACAGGAACCGCCGGGTCTCGTCCCGGGCCTGCCGGCTCTCCTCCGCGTCCCTGGTGAAGCGGCGGGTCTCGAAGGCGGCGAACAGGCTGATGGCGGTGTCGTACACCACGGAGTACCCCTGGCGGGACACCTCCCGGGCGATGCAGCCGGACAGGAAGGTTTTCCCCAGCCCGGTGCCGCCGGACAACAACAGGTTTTTCAGAGGGTAGCTGGGAAACTGCCGGGCGAAGCCCTCGCAGACTTGAACCACCCGGCGCATCTGCTCCCGGGGGGAGCGGCTCTGCCCCTGCCAGGGTGCGTCGCTGTAGACATCCAGCCGCAGATGGTCGAAGTCCTGCTCGTCGGTGAGGTTCAGCAGGGCGGTGAGGGCGCGGATCTGCTCCTGGGTGCACAGCTTCCGCAGACAAGTGCACATCTGTCCGTCCTCTGTCCAGCCCCGATCCCCGCATTTGGGGCAGGCGGGGATGTCGTCCAGCGCGTCGGGGCCATAGCCCAGGCCGGCCAGCAGCTTCGTCCGCTCCTTTTGCAGGGCCTGGCTCCGGGTGCGGATGGCGGCGATCTCCGGGCCGTCCGCCGCCACCGGCTTTCCTCCGGCGGCCAGCTCGGCCAACTCCGCCATAGTGCCTCGCAGGTCGGCGTCTACCTGCCGCAACCGGGGCTCCTGGGCGTACAGCGCCCGTTCCAGCTCAAACCGGCGGCGTTCCGCCCTGTCCCGGCGGTGCTCCAGCCGGGCCAGCGCCCTGCGCATGACGTCGGGCTCATAGGCCATGTTAGCCGCCTCCTTTCTCCTGTTCCGCTAAAAATTGATCCAGCCAATCGCCATTTTTCTCGATGCGCTCCCGGGTGGGCTGGAAGTCCCGGGGCTGATTTTTAGAGGGCTGGGGCTGCCGGCTGGGCGGCCTGTCCCCTGCCTCCACCTGCTGGGGGGTTTTGTACCCGGCGGCGTGCCAGGACTGCAAAATCTTGTTGGCATAGGGCCAGCTCATGGCTCCCTTTTTATATACGGTGCGCTCGTAGGCCATGCGGATTAGCTCGGTGCTCAGGCCCATGTCCACCCAGGCGGCGATGTAGGCCCGCTCCCGGCCCACGGCGGCACGGCGTTCCGTCACCCCTACGGCGGACAAGATCTCCCACTCCCGCTGGTCCACCAGTTCCTCCCGGCGCAGGTAGTCCTCCGCCCGCTCCAGGGTGTCCACCCCCAGACGCTTCCAGCGGAAGGCCTCCTTCTGGATCTGGGGCATCCGGGGGCTGGCGGCGGGGGTGCCCTTCTGCCGCCGCTCCCGCCCCGCCACCCAGCCGGCGAGCTGCAGGATCACCTCAGGCGGCAGGGCCAGGTAGTCATACATGGTATACAGGCACCGGAGGTCGTTGTCGGTGAGCATCCGGCCCAGTACCCCCTCCAGCTCCCGACACAGACCCTGGAAGCCGGGCTCCTTCTCCAGGGCGGCGGCGATCTCCGATCTGCCGTACTCGGGCAGGCGGCTGTCCTCCGCGGTCGCGGGAGCCGGAGCATTCTCTCGGGGCTGAACCAGTCCCAGGGCGGACAGGCGGGTCCAGGCGGGGCCCAGCCGTTCCTCCCCCCAGCGCAGGCGTGAGGCGGCCCGGGCGGGCTCGCCGCCGCACTCCAGCAGGGCCAGGTAGAGCAGGGCACCGTCTCCGTCGCCGGACTCCACCAGCAGGCGGGCGGCCTGGGCGGACATGGACAGGATCTCATTAGGCAGCAGTAGCGCGGACATGGCGGCACCTCCTCTCCCGCAGGGGTTTAGCGGTCAGGCTTTTATTCTACAGGAAAACCGAAAAAAAATCAACTGTGACGCAAAGGGCGTGCCTGATAAAGAAGTTTTCTTTGTTAGGCGGCAACCGCATGATACTTTGGTGTCATGCGGTTGTTTTTTTGCTATACCGGCTAAATTCCGGGGAAAAATCAATCTCGCCAATGAAATTATAATGTACGTCAATGCGCTGGACACGGTGGCCGCTGGACTTATCGGGGGCATGGACAACGATTTTCTCCACAAACTCCCGCAAAAGCGCCGGGGTCAAGCTCGGTGGGCTGGGTGTACTTCTTCACAATTTTCAAAAAGCTCTGGACATTGACCGCCTGCGTCTGAGCGGCGTGTACGATAGCGGACAGATCCTCTATGGACTGTTTCAGCGCCGCTTACTCCTGCTCATAGCCCTCGGACAGCTTGGCAAAGCGTTCCTCACTCAGCTTACCTACAACATGATCTTCGTAAAGCCTCTGGATGATGACATCCAAAGGTCTTGTTCTCAATAACAGTCATGATAACGATCTCCTTTTTGTGTTATAATTGATTTTCCCTGTCAGGTCCCGGGGCTGATGTTCACGATCTTGTTGCCCCAGCCCTCCAGTACCGGGTTGTTTTCCACGGCGGAGGTAAACTCCTCAGTAACCTCAAAACGGCCCACCAAGGTGTACTCCCCGGAGATCTCCCCGTCGTGGTAGAACAGCACGATCCGATTGGGCTCGGAGTAGTAGACCTCCCCCGCTTTCTCTGTGGTGACGGTCTGGGCGTTGGAGGGGATCTCGTACCGGCTGGGAATATCGTAGTATTGGAAGGATTCCCAGCCATCGTAGTCATCGTAGTGGTAGATGGGCAGACGCCAGTCGGCAGTGCCCACATGGTGGGCGATGGCCGCCGCCGTGTCGTTGTCCTCCAGGTACATGGTAAAGGGGGCGCTGTTGCCGAAGCGCACGGTTAGCGTCGTGGCGCCTCCGGCCTCGCTCAATGCAGCTGGGGTCGTTTCCACCGCCTGGGACGGAGCCTCGGACGGAGCGGATTCGCCCGCTTCGAGGCCGCAGGCGGTCAGCGGCAGCGCCAGCAGGGCGGCGGCCAGCAGAGAGAGCAATAATTTTCGTATGATGTTGATCCTCTTGATTTTCTTTTCCATAACAATTCCTTTCTATGATGAGCGCAGTACAGGATTCCATTTACTCTGTAATCAGCGCCGTCAAATCCGTTTTTTTGATTTTTCCCGCCCACAGGTAGGGAAAGGCGGTAAAGAGCCCGGCCACCAGCGCCGCGGGCAGCAGGGTATTGCCCAGCGACGCGGCGGACGTGAAGTTGCTGATCCCCGCCAGCTTCATGGCGGAGGACACCAGCGGATCGGTGAGCAGCGCGGCCAGCGCCGTCCCGATCACCCCGCCCAGGGCGGCGGTGAGCCCGAACCGCAGGGCGAAGAACGCCCGGAGCTGCCGGGTGGAGAAGCCCAGAGCTTTGTAGATTCCGGTGTCTCGCTGTTCCGCTGTCAAAAGGCGGCTCCCGGTCATGGCGGTGACAATGAGGATGAACGCCGCCGTCATGGCATAGGTGAAGGCCAGCAGGGCCCGCATGGCGGCGATGATGCCCAGCAGTCCCGGCCAACTGTTCTCGTGGACATGGACATCCCCGCCGTAAGCCGTCTCCAGCGCCTGGGTGATGGCGGCCTTTTGGCCGGGGTCGGACAGGAAGTAGTGGTGGCACCAGATCTGCGGGTCGTCCCGCCCGATTTTCAGGTAGCCCTCCGCCGTCATGCCGATGTTGTCCCCCATGTCGTTGGCGCAGGAATAGACGCCGGTGACCGTGTATTCTCCGCTGCCCAATCCGCCGGACACAGTGACCGTATCTCCCAGCTCCAGTCCAAAGTGGGCGGCGATGAACTCTGTCACCACGATCTCGCTGTCCATTTGGCAGGTCCGGCCCCGGAGTATGTGAAACCGCTCCGGCTGGTCGATGACATTGGCGGTGTAGTCCACCCCATTCACCGCCACTCCCGGCATAGCCAGCAGGTAGCTGTCCGTGATGCCAGTGAAGGTGCGCACCAGGGCCTCCGCGTTGGCCTCGTCCAAGGTGCCGAAGGTCTGGACGCCCAAATCGTGGTCGGCGGGGTTGAAGGCGTCCATCATGCCCTTGCCGTCCCGGCCCAGCCAGCCGTCCACCCGGCCCACGGTGCAGGCAAAGAACACCAGCAGCGCCGCCACGGCGCAGGCTCCGGCATACCGCCCTTTGGCTGACAGCACCTGCCGGAGGGCCAGGTGGAGGGTGAGGCCGCTCCCGCGAAGGGCCGGAAGCCGCCCGGTCTGGAAGGCCGCGCCCTCCGTCTCCCCCCGGATGGCCCTCATGGGGGACACCCGCCCGATTTTCCCTGTTTTCCACAGGATGAAGCCGCCCAAAAGCAGGAGAATTGTTCCGAACGCGGCGGCGCACCACAGCGCGGGGAATTGGATGGGGGCCCGGATGCCGGTGGTGGTCAGGGTCATATCCCCCACCAGCCGGGCGGCGGGCAGGGTGAGGGCCAGCCCCAGCGCCATCCCCGCCAATACCGCCGCCCCGTATTGCAGGAGCTGGAGGCGGCGCAGCGCCCCGCTGGTGAAGCCCACCGTTTTGAGCACCCCCATGTTCTGATAGTCCGCCTGGATGGCGCTGCCGATGCTGTGGCTCAAAACCACCAGCACCGCCGCCAGCAGAACCGCTACCAGGGCCAGAAGCAGCCCGCTGAACGCGTTCTGCAAGATCAGCATGAAACCCCGGATGGCCTGGGCGGTGTGGACAAATTCTGTGTAAGCTGGAAGGGAGGTCTTTTCGTTGACGGCCTGATTCAGCTCCGAGGTAGTCATGCCGCCGGCGGAGAAAATGTGGAGCATGGCCCCGTCCCGAGCCAGGGCGTCAATGCCGGAGGCGCGGATGCGCGCCTCGATGGCGTCATGGTCCTCCCGGCAGATCAAAAAGCCCTTCATGCCGATCATGGAGCTGCCCATCATGGGGTCCTCATAGAAACCTACCACGGTGAACGTCACGTTTCCGCCCGCTCGGGCAATGGGAAAGACGATCTCATCCCCCAGCGCCGCGCCGAACATGGACACCAGGGAGGGGGAGACGTAGACCTGACCAGGATCGATCTCTGGCACATGTTCCCGATAGCCGGACAGGTCATCGGTGAAGAAGCGGTAGCGCCCTTCTCCCGGCTCCAGAGTGATGAGCGGCCCCTCGCTGTCCGACTCCTGGCCGCCTACCTCGTAATTGGAGAAGATGATCTCCTGCACCTCCACGCCGTCCACCTCGGGCAAGGCGGCGATCTCCCCCGCCAGAGCGTCCAGATCTGGGACCTGGGACACCCAGGCGGTCAATGTGCCAAATCCGGCCCGGTCCAGCTCACTGGACACATACCGCCCAGAGTTACTCCATACGGTGAGCACCGTCCCCAGGGCCAGAGACACCAAAAACAGCAGAAGGAACACCCCGGACAGGCTGCCTCTGTGCCGCCGAAGTCCGGCGCGAAACAGGATGTGTGTTTCCATAGGCTGCCCTCTCACCACCGCAGGGCGGACAGCCATGCGTTAAGCCGGGTTTCCGTATCGGGTTTGACGTGAGCACTATGATGCAGGATTGGATAGATAGCAAATACTCAGCCATCAGACAACCCAGCAGACTGATGGTCCGCTGGTGCCGGGCCAGAAAGTCGGACACCAGCGTGATGCCGAACACGCCCGTACAGGCGTACAGCAGATCGGCTGCAGAGGAGCCCAGCCCGGTCGCGAAAAAGCCGCCGTTCAAGGTTCGTTAGATGATAAGAGCTCTGATCGCTCCAGCCAGGTCGACGAAGATCAGGTCGATCAAAAGGCGGCGAAGCAGATCTCTTTTCACCACAGTGCGCCTCCTACCGGGCAAAGGTGACTTCCACCGTGCCACCTCCCAACGCCTGCACCAATCCAGCGGGATCGTCTACGCTACCCAACCGTGTATAGCTGTAGCCGCTGATAAAGCTCTCATAGAACAGCACCAGGCAGTTATCCCCGTAGAGCATTAGGTCACCAGCATTGATCTGTCCGGGCTGGTAAGGGTCGGAGGGCAGTTCCACGTCCAGGTAGAAAAACTTTTCATTCCCGTTCAGCTCGTTCATGTCTAATGTCAGTGGAAACAGATCCACAAGCCGGTGGGCGGATTCATTATCCGCCAGGGTCACGGTAAATTCCTGTCCGCCTGCCGTCAAGGTGAGGGTCGTTTTTGATGCCGGTATATCCGATGCGGCATTCTCCAATCCATCCAGCTCAGCAGGGGCGGAATGGGTTTCCTGCGTTTGCGTGGCCGGTGGTATATTGTCCACATTTGAGGTGGGTGTGGCTGTGCAGGCGGGCAAGGCCAGAAGTACCGCCACAGCCATTGAAATACAAAGGGTTCGTTTCATGTCCGGGCTCCTTCCCTGACCGTGCCGCCGGGCAGCTGCTTTTCCAGCCGGTAGCGCAGATAATCCAACTGATCCAGCTTGTGTTCCTCGTCGTGGAGCCGTTCCAACTGACGGCATCGCTGTGCCCGGAGCAGGCGGAGCTGGCCGGCGACGCTCTCCTGGTCCATGGCCGCGGCAAATTGCCGGGTAAATTCCTCCGAACACTCCGCCTCCCGAAGCAGCTGGAGCACATCTTCCCGAACCATCGTGTCGTTTCCCATGGCGCGCCCTCCTTTCGGGCTGATTATACGTCCTGGAGCGGAAAACATCAAATACCTATATCGAATAGAAAACTATAGTTGACAGGCATAGGTTGAGATGATATGATTTCAGCATCAATGACAGGGAGGTTTATCATGGATATCCGGGTTTTGCGCTACTTTTTAGCCGTCGCCAGGGAGGAAAGCATTTCTGGGGCGGCGGAGTACCTGCACCTCTCCCAGCCCACTTTGTCCCGGCAACTCAGCGATTTGGAAGCAGAGATCGGCAAGCAGTTGTTCATCCGGGGCAGCCGCCGGATCACGCTGACGGAGCACGGCACACTGCTGCGCAAGCGGGCATCTGAGATCGTCGGGTTGATGGAAAAGACTATGGGTGAGCTGGCCGCCGACGAGGAGGCCATCGCGGGCGATATCTACATCGGCGCTGGGGAAACGGAGGCGGTGCATTTCCTCACCCATGCGGCCCGGCTTCTGCGGGAGCAGCACCCGGATGTCCGCTTTCACATTGCCAGCGGGGACACCGTAGACGTGACGGAGGCGCTGGACAAGGGCCTCATCGACTTTGGCCTTCTGTTCGGTATCATTGACGAAAAGAAGTACAGCTCCATCGCCCTGCCTGCCTATGACACCTGGGGCGTCATCATGCGCCGGGACGACCCCCTGGCGGAAAAGGAGTATGTGACAGCGGCGGATATGGCGGGGAAGCCGCTGATCGTCAGCCGGGCCTCCCCGGAGCCTGGTTCCCTGTTCGGCCAGGTCATCTCCAAAAACGTGGCGGGATCCTACAGTTTGGTGTACAACGGCTCCCTGATGGTGGCAGATGGGCTGGGCTATATGCTGTGCTTGGATAAGATCCTCAACGTCACAGGAGACAGTCCCCTGTGCTTCCGCCCGCTTATGCCGGAGGTCAAAGCCCATATGAGCGTGGTGTGGAAAAAATACCAAGTGTTTTCCAAACCCTCCCAGCGGTTTTTAGAAACGCTGCGCCAAACGCTGGCCGATCCGGAACAGGATTGAATACTGACAAGCAAAAGATGGCCCGGCATTCAAAATGCCGTCCCCAGCCTGTCGAAAAGCGGCCTGCCTGGGAAATGTCCAGGCAGGCCGC